>NZ_CALXFV010000017.1 GCF_944387675.1 uncultured Flavonifractor sp.
CGGGAGTGGCTGCTGGCGGAAAACCACGACGGGGACGCCATCCGCTGGGTGAGCCGGGGGCTGACGGCGGAGATGATTGCCGCGGTGGCCAAGCTGATGAGCAACCTGGACCTTATCTACGCCGCCAGAAAAATCAAGGTCACCGCCCACTGCAACACCACCATCGGCCTGCCCGGCACCCTGTCCTGCCGGCTTCAGCCCAACCACCCCACCGACGACCCGGACGGCATCCTGGCCTCTCTGCTGGAGGGGCTGACCTATGGGGCGGGGGACGCGGTGCTGGGCCTCAACCCGGTGGATGATTCGGTGGAAAGTGTGCGCCGGGTGCTGGACCGGTTCCACGAGGTGCGAAACCGCTGGAACATCCCCACCCAGATCTGTGTGCTGGCCCATGTCACCACCCAGATGGAGGCGGTGCGGAAGGGCGCCCCCTGCGATCTCATCTTCCAGTCCATCGCCGGGTCCCAGAAGGGCAACGAGGCCTTCGGCCTGGACGGCAAGCTCATAGAGGAGGCCCGGCAGCTGGCCCTCCATCAGGGCGCCGCCGTAGGCCCCAATGTGCTGTATTTTGAAACCGGGCAGGGCTCCGAGCTCAGTTCCGAGGCCCACCACGGCGCCGACCAGGTGGTGATGGAGGCCCGGTGCTACGGCTTTGCCAAGCGGTTCCAGCCCTACCTGGTCAATACCGTGGTGGGCTTCATCGGGCCGGAGTACCTGTACAACTCCAAGCAGGTGATCCGGGCCGGGCTGGAAGACCACTTTATGGGCAAACTCACCGGAGTACCCATGGGGTGCGACGCCTGCTATACCAACCACATGAAGGCCGACCAGAACGACATTGAGGATTTGGCGGTGCTACTCACCGCCGCCGGGTGCAACTATTTTATGGGTATCCCCCACGGGGACGACGTGATGCTCAACTACCAGACCACCGGCTTCCATGAGACCGCCGCCCTGCGGGAGCTGTTCGGCCTCACCGCCATTCCCCCCTTCCAGCGGTGGCTGGAGGACATGGGCTTTGTGGAGAACGGGAAGCTGACGGCCCTGGCAGGGGACGCGTCGGTGCTGCTGGGATAAGGAGGTTTTCGCTTTGAACGAACAAGAGCTGCGCTCCCTGGTGGAGCGGATGGTGCTGGAACTGGCGGGAGAGGGTCCGGCAAACCGCGCCGCTTCCTCCCCCACCCCTCAGGAGTCCTCCTCCGGCTGTCTGGAGGACATTACCCAGACCGACCTGCGGGAGCAGTATCTGGTGGAGCATCCCCGCAGCGGCCCGGCCTTTTTGGCGCTGAAGAAAAAGACCCCCGCCCGGCTCGGGCTGGGGCGGGCGGGGGCAAGATACCGCACCCTGTCCATGCTGCGGATGCGGGCCGACCACGCCGCAGCTCAGGACTCCGTGTTTTCCCATGTACCGGACGAGTTTGCCCTCCAGAACGGCTTTACGCCCGTCCAGACCCTGTGCCAGAGCAAGGACGAGTACCTGACCCGCCCCGACCGGGGCCGCCGGTTTGACGAGCAGAATCAGGCCACCATCCAGAAAACCTTCGGCCGCAGCCCCAAAATCGCCCTGGTGGTGGGGGACGGGCTGTCCTCCGCTGCCATTGAGGCCAACGCCGTGGACTGCCTCCAGGCCGTTCGGGCGGGCCTGAAGGCCTACGGACTGGAGGGCGGGCCGGTACTCTACGTCAAGTACTGCCGGGTGGGGGCCTCCGACCACATCGGCGAGCTTACCGGCGCGGAGGTGGTGTGTATGCTGGTGGGGGAGCGGCCGGGTCTGGTAACGGCGGAGTCCATGTCCGCCTACCTGACCTACAAGCCCCATATCGGCATTCCGGAATCCAAGCGCACCGTTATTTCCAACATCCACAGGGGCGGCACCACCGCCGTGGAAGCCGGGGCGCACATTGCCGAGCTGATCAAAACCATGCTGGACAAAAAGGCCAGCGGCATTGATTTGAAGGGGTGAGAACATGACGGGCGATTTGATACCGGCCAAGCTTCTGGCCACCCGCACCATCGCCAACGTCAGCGAGACGCTGGCCAAAAAGCTGGACCTGCCCAAGGGATATCGCTCCATCGGCCTCATCACCGCCGACAGCGATGACGTGACCTACTGCGCCCTGGACGAAGCCACCAAGGCTGCCGCGGTGGAGGTGGTGTACGGCCGCTCCCTATATGCCGGAGCGGCCAACGCCTCCACCGCCCTGGCGGGAGAGGTCATCGGCATTTTGGCCGGTCCCAATCCGGCGGAGGTGGCTTCCGGCCTGCGGGCCTGCGCCGATTTTCTGGACAGCGGGGTGGGCTTCCGCTCCGCCAACCCGGAGGACTCTGTTCTCTACTTTGCCCACACCGTATCCCGGACGGGTACCTATCTGTCCAAAACGGCTGGGGTAAAGGAGGGTCAGGCCCTGGCCTACCTCATCGCTCCGCCTTTGGAGGCGGTGGCGGGCCTGGACGAGGCCATGAAGGCCGCCGACGTGGAGCTGGCGGTCCTGTTTGAGCCGCCCAGCGAAACCAACTTTGGCGGCGGCCTGCTCACCGGCACGCAAAGCGCCTGCAACGCCGCCTGCGCCGCCTTTGCCGAGACGGTGAAGGCCGTGGCTGCCCGGCCCAGGGAGGTGTGAGCACATGGAGTTTGACAAGGACCTCCGCTCCATTCAGGAGGTGCGGGACCTGCTCACCCAGGCCCGCCGGGCGCAGAACGCCCTGGCGGGCATGAGCCAGGAGGACCTGGACCGGATCTGCGCCGCCATTTCCGCCGCGGGGGCGGAGCACGCCGCCCGGCTGGCCGCCCTGGCGGCGGAGGAGACCGGATTTGGAAAAAAGGAAGACAAGGAGATCAAAAACCGCTTTGCGGCGGTGACCTTATACGAGGCCATCCGGAACCAGAAAACCCACGGCATCCTCCATGAGGACAAGGAACACCGTACAGTGGACATTGGCGTGCCGGTGGGGGTGGTGGCCGGACTGGTCCCCTCCACCAACCCCACCTCCACAGTCATCTATAAGGCCATGATCTGCCTGAAGGCGGGCAATCCCATCGTCTTCTCTCCCCACCCCAGCGCGGTGGGCTGCATCGGGGAGGCGGTGCAGGTCATCCGACAGGCAGCGGAGCGGGCGGGGGCGCCCACCGGCAGCATCTCCTGCATCGCCACCCCCACTCTGGAGGCCACCAACACCCTGATGCGCCACCCCACCACCCGGCTCATCCTGGCCACAGGCGGGGCGGCCATGGTGAAGGCGGCTTATTCCTCCGGCACCCCCGCCATTGGCGTGGGCGCCGGCAACGGTCCGGCCTATATCCACCACACCGCCAATGTAGAGCTGGCGGTGAAGCGGATTCTGGACTCCAAGACCTTTGACAACGGCACCATCTGCGCCAGCGAGCAGAGCATCATCGTGGAGTCCCGGATGGAAGGGGCGGTAAAGGCCGCCCTCCGCACCCAGGGGGCCTATCTGCTGGACGAGGAGGAGACCAAGCAGCTCTCCCGGTTCATCCTCCGCCCCAACGGCACCATGAATCCCGCCATTGTGGGCAAGCGCGTGGAGACGGTGGCAAAGCTGGCGGGACTCACCCGGGTACCTGCCTCCGCCCGGGTGCTGGTGGCCAGGGAGACGGGAGTGGGCAAGGGCCATCCCTATTCCAGCGAGAAGCTGGGGCTCATCCTGGCCTGCTATGTGGAGCCCGACGAGGAGGCGGTGCTCCGCCGGTGCATCGAAATCCTGGAATGGGAGGGGGCGGGCCACACCTTCGCCATCCACACCGAGGATGAGGAAGTGGCCAGGCGGTTTGCCGCCGCCGTTCCCGCCAGCCGGGTGCTGGTAAACACCCCCGCCTCCCTGGGGGGAATTGGGGCCACCACCTGCCTCTTCCCCGCCCTCACACTGGGCTGCGGGGCGGTGGGGGGGTCCTCCTCCTCCAACAACATCGGTCCTCTGGACCTGATCAACATCAAGCGGGTGGCCTGGGGCGTGAAGGAGCTGGAACAGCTCCGAAACGGCGGCGGAACTTCCGATCCCATTCCAGCCCCCTATCTGGATGACCTGGTTCAGCAGATTCTAAGGAGGCTGAAGGTATGAGCGAGGTAAATGCCGAGGGGGTGCTGCTGGACCCCAAGGAGAGCATTTTGCAGGAGGTTCAGGCCCTCACCGACGCCCTGTCGGCGGAGCCGCCGGTTCCGCCCGCCCCCGGGCAGGCAAAGACGAAATCCAACTCTTCCCCCAAGCGGAGCGGCCCAAAGGCCGCCTCCAAACAGAAAGGAGCACGCAATATGGCAAACACAAACGCACTGGGTATGGTTGAAACCAAGGGACTGGTGGGGGCCATCGAGGCCGCCGACGCCATGGTAAAGGCCGCCAATGTCCAGCTGGTGGGCAAGGAGCAGGTGGGCGGCGGTCTGGTGACCGTGATGGTCCGGGGCGACGTGGGGGCGGTAAACGCCGCCACCGACGCGGGCGCCGCCGCCGCGGAAAAGGTGGGCGAGCTGATCTCCGTCCACGTCATCCCCCGGCCCCACGCCGAGGTGGATCACATCCTCCCCCACGGCGGCCAGGAGCAGAGCGAGTAAATGGAGCTGCTCACCCGCGAGGACGTGCGCCGGATGTCGGACAACGGCACCCGGGGACCGGTGGTGGTGAACCGGAACCAGAGGCTCACGCCCGGAGCCAGGGACTGGCTGGCCGCCCACAAGGTCCAGGCGGTCTATCCCCAGGGGCAGGAGGAGGGGGATATCCCCTCCCCCGCCCGCTACCGCACCCTGTCCGGCGCAACCCTTACCGAAAAGCCGGAGCACATGACCCACCTGCGGGGCAATATCCTGGTCCCAAAGGACCACCCCCGCATCGCCTTTCGGGGGATGATCGACACCCTGGAGGCGGAGATTCTCCTCGCCCAGCAGGCGGCGGCGGACTACCCCAAGCTGGTGGAAGAGCTGGAAGAGGTGCTGGCCTTCGTGCGGAATTTCATCCGGTGCGACGTGCTGGAAGAGCCGCTGAAGGACCTCCGGCTGTGCGGCTATGACGCCGGCCAGCTGCGGGCGTACTCCCATTACCCGGACAAGTACCTGGGCCAGCCTCACTTCCTTCCCGCCCACACCGATTCCCCCGCCCTGCTGGCGGTGAACAAGCTGCGCACCCTGGTCCGGCGGACCGAGCTGGCCGCCTACGCCGCCTTCCGGGACGCAGACGGGGCGGTGACTCGGGGGGATATCATCCTGGGACTAAACCGGCTCAGCTCCCTGATGTGGATTCTGATGATCAAGCTAAAGGGGGAACAGTATGAGCGCCATTAGCGTCCTGTGTCCGGAACGGCTGGCGGAGGAGCTGGTCCGCCGCCTGACGGTGGAGCTGGAGGCCAGCGGCCGCCACGTCCACCTGTGCCGGGCTCATGTGGAGGCTCTGTTCGGCCCGGGCTACCGGCTCACCCCGGTAAAGGATCTGTCCCAGCCCGGACAGTTCGCCTGCGCCGAGCGAGTCACCCTGGAGGGACCCAGGGGAATTTTGCAGAATGTGGTGGTATTGGGTCCTGAGCGGCCGGAGAGTCAGGCGGAGATCTCCCTTACCGACGGCGTGGCCCTGGGAATTATGCCGCCGGTGCGGCTGTCGGGCGCACTGGAGGAGACTCCAGGGGTCACCCTCCGCCATGGGGACCGGGCGGTGGTGCTGGAGCGGGGGCTGATCGCCGCCAAGCGGCACATCCACATGACCCCCGTCGACGCCGCCCGCTTCGGCGTGGCAAACGGTCAAACCGTGCGCCTCCAGACCTTTACTGATCGACCGGTGGTGTTTGAGGAGGTGGAGGTGCGAATTTCCCCCCAGTTTACCACCATGGTCCACCTTGACTATGACGAGGCCAACGCCTGCGGCTTCAAGCGAGGAGACCGGGGCCTGATTTTGCCGTGAGTCTGGAATGGCGGGGACACACTCTGGTCATTACCTGGCTTCCGGTGGCGTGTATGGGGCGGCTGGCCGCCCTGGCCCCCGGCAGTTTGGAGGAGACAGAGGTGCTGGCGGCCCTGCTGGCCGGAGCCAGGGTGTGCCTGGACCGGCGGGCCATGGAGTACCGACGCTACCGCCGCACCGCGCCGGCGGGGATTTACCGCCGCTGTCTCAGCCTGGAGCGGCGGCTGAGGGAGATGGGTGTCTGTGTTGTTGGGACAAGTGGCCGGTAAGGTTTGGGCCACCAAAAAATCCTCCGCTCTTACCGGACAGACTTTCCTGACGGTGGAGGTGGGGGGCGCCGTCCTGGTGTGCGCCGACTGCGTGGGCGCCGGCGAGGGAGAGCAGGTGCTCATCGCCACCGGTGCCGCCGCCCGAATCGCCGCCGGCGGAGCGGTGCCGGTGGATGCCGCCATTGTGGGCATCATCGACCCGTAGGCTCCGGCATCCCGGCTGCCGCAGATATCAGAAAACAGATAGGGGGACATCCTATGTCCATCAACGAGATCATCGTCTACCTGATGGTGGTGTTTATGGCCCTGGGGGCGGTGGACCGCCTGCTGGGCAACCGCTTCGGGCTGGGTGAAAAGTTTGAGGAGGGCATTTTGGCCATGGGCTCTCTGGCCCTGGCCATGGTGGGCATCATCTGCCTGGCCCCGGTGCTGGCCGACCTGCTGCGCCCGGCAGTGGTTCCCTTCTACCGGCTGCTGGGGGCCGACCCGGCCATGTTCGCCGGCACCATTCTGGCCAACGACATGGGGGGCGCACCCCTGGCCCAGGAGCTGGCCCTTACCGGGGAGGCCGGACAGTTCGGCGGCCTTATTGTGGGGTCCATGCTGGGTCCCACCATCGTATTTACCATTCCGGTGGGACTGGGTATCATCCGGGCCGAGGACCGGCCCTGCCTGGCCACCGGCGTACTGGCGGGGATCATTACCGTCCCCATCGGCAGCCTGGCCGGGGGACTCGCCGCCGGCTTCCCTGCGGGCATGGTGGTCCGCAACCTGCTGCCCATCGTGCTTTTTGCCGTGCTCATCGCCCTGGGGCTGGCCTTTGTGCCAAACGGCATGGTAAAAGGCTTTCAGATCTTCGGCAAGGCCATCGTGTGGATCATCACCATCGGCCTGGCGGCCGCCATCATCGAAAAGCTCACTCCCTTCACCCTCATTCCGGGTCTCAATCCCATTGAGGAGGGCATCGCCATTGTGGGAGACATCGCCATCGTGCTGGCGGGGGCCTTCCCCCTGGTGTATGTCATCACCAAGGTGTTTCAAAAGCCCCTGATGCGGCTGGGCGGCCTGCTTGGGATGAACGACGTGGCGGCGGCGGGGATGGTGGCCACCCTGGCCAACAACATTCCCATGTTCCAGATGCTCCATGACATGGATTATCGGGGCAAAATCATCAATGTGGCCTTCGCCGTGTCGGCGGCCTTTGTGTTCGGGGACCACCTGGGCTTTACCGCCGGATTCGACCCCTCCATGATCTTTCCCATGATCGTGGGCAAGCTGGTGGGCGGCGTCACCGCAGTGGCGGTGGCCATGTTTCTGACCAGAAAGGAGGCGCAGCATGGATAAACAGCAGCTGGAGGCAATCATCCGCCAGGTGCTGCTGGAGCACCTGGGGGGCGGCGTTACGGCGGTAAAGGTGCCGGAGCTGGCGGTCAACCAGGCCCACCGGCTGGATACGGGCAACCCGGGGGATCAGGTATATACCCGGGATCTGTTTTCTGTGGAGCAGTCCCCCCGGCTGGGGGTGGGTATTATGGAGATGACCGACACCGCCTTCCCCTGGACCCTGAACTATGACGAGATGGACTATGTGGTGGAGGGGCGGCTGGACATCCGCTGCGGCGGCCGGACGGTATCCGCCGGACCGGGGGAGCTGATCTATATTCCCAAGGGCAGCGGCATTGAGTTCTCCGTCACCGGCCACGCCAGGTTCCTCTACTTCGTCTATCCCGCCGACTGGCAGAACCAGCAGTAAGCGGGCATACCCTGGGACAAACCTGCATATAGATTCCACATCTACCAAACAAGCAGGAGTGTGGAAGGTTATGCAGACTCTCTGGAATGAGAACCGGGCGCTGCTTCGGGGAACCGCAGCGGCGGACCCGGCCTGGTCCCATGAGACCCACGGTGTGGTTTACGAGCTGTTTCCCCTGGAGGTGCTACGGCTGTCCGGGTGGGCGGACCGGATCAACGTCATCGCCCCCCGGGCGCTGCTGGAGGTCTGCCCGGTACGGATGGGAATGCCGGTGGAGGTGGAGGGTGAGGTGCGCTCTTTTAACAACAAGAGCGGGCAGGGCAGCCGCCTGGTCATCACCCTCCACGCCCGGTCCCTCCGGCCGGGAAACGGGCCGGACGAAAACCGGCTCACCCTCGCGGGGGTACTGTGCAAACCGCCAGTGTTCCGCCGCACCCCTCTGGGCCGGGAGATCTGTGATCTGATGCTGGCGGTCAACCGGCGGTATGGCCGGGCGGACTACCTGCCCTGCATCGCCTGGGGCGCCCTGGCCCGGTGCTGCGGGGAGCTGGAGGTGGGGGACGGCCTGCGGCTGGACGGACGGCTCCAGAGCCGGGAGTATACCAAGGTGGACCAGGGTACCACCCAGCGGCGCACCGCCTACGAGGTCTCGGTGATGCGTCTGGAGCCGGCGGGCGGCACGTCTCCTTCCCCACAAGGCCCTTGCGCCGGGGCTGCAAATCCGGTATCATAGAGGAAAAACGGAAGGGTGGCGCTACATATGGAGATTCTGGTGGTGGACGGACAAGGCGGGCGGATCGGCCAACAGCTGGTGCGGACGATCCTGGTTCGCTTCCCGGGGGTGGCAGTACACGCCGTGGGAACCAACAGCATGGCCACCGCCGCCCTGCTCAAGGGGGGCGCGGCCCAGGCAGCCACGGGAGAAAACGCCCTGCTGGTGGCCTGCCGGCGGGCAGACGTAATCCTGGGTCCCCTGGGCATCGTTATTGCCGACGCCCTGATGGGGGAGATCTCCCCCGCCATGGCCGCCGCCGTGGGGCAAAGCCGGGCCAAGAAGATCCTGATCCCCATGAACCAGTGCGACATTCTGGTGGCCGGTGTGGCAGAGGCGTCCGTTTCCCGCCTGCTGGAGAGTGCGGTGGAACAGCTGGCCCTGGTGCTGGAGGGCCGCTGCTGAACCGGTGCTCCGGCCGCCACATCCCGCCCAGCGGCAGCGCACAGCAGCAAAAAACGCCCGGCGGGTCCTGCAAAGCAGGACCCGCCGGGCGTTTTTCCGGCCGCCGGAGCGGGCGCCCCCTCTCTCAAAAGGCGCCGCCGGAACCGGACAGGTTGTCGTTGGTGCAGATCACGGAGCGTTTCGCCGGGTTTTAGAAGAACATACCCCACAGAACGAATCCGCCGCAGGCCACCACACCGGTAAAGATGGTGACGATGACCAGATAGCCCATGATGTTGCGGGCAGACAGGCCGGCAATACCCAGAGCGGGCAGCGCCCAGAAGGGCTGGATCATGTTGGTCCACTGGTCGCCCCAGGCGATGGCCATGGCGGCACGGCCGTACTCGATCCCCATCTGGGTGGCGGCAGGCATGACGATGGGGGCCTGAACCGCCCACTGGCCGCCGCCGGAAGGCACGAAGAAGTTGATGATACCGGCGGACAGGAAGGTGAGTACCGGGAAGGTGACGTCGTTGGAGATGTTGGTGAAGAAGTTGGCGATAATCCCGGCCAGGGATACGTCGTTGGCGTTGGTGGCCACCATCAGGCCCATGATGCCGGCATAGAAGGGGAACTGGAGCAGGATGCCCGCGGCGCCGGCGGCGGCATCGCCGATGGCGTCCACGTATTTGCGCAGGTCACCGTGGAGCAGAATACCCAGGAACAGGAAGATCATGTTCACGATGTTCAGGTCCAGGTTGAAGCCCTTCTGCACAAAGTAGTACACGATGTACACAAAGCCCAGCACCAGGGTGATGACCCACAGGATGCGGCTGTGCTCGATCTTGTCGGCGGGAGTCTCCATCTTGTAGACGCGCTCTTCCTCATCCACCAGCAGGGCGGGGTCCACCACGATGGTGTGCTCGGCGTCGGGATGCATGGCATAGTTGACAAAGGGCATCAGTACCAGGATCACGCCCACCATCAGCAGGTTTATGGGGTGGAAAATGGTGTTGGCGGTGGGGGCAAAGTATACCACATCCAGGATCTTGGTGCCGCCCTCGGCGCCGATCTGCAGGGGGATGGAGCCGGACAGGCCGGCATGCCAGATCACAAAGCCGGAATAGGCGGCGGCGATCAGCAGGGGATAGTCCACGTCCTTCACCCGCTTGGCCACCTCACGGGCCAGCAGGGCGCCGGCGATGAGGCCGAAGCCCCAGTTCAGCCAGCAGCAGATGGTGGAGACGAAAGTGGTAATCAGAATGGCGGAGCGCTTGTTATGCGCCAGAGATGCGATGGCGCCCAGAGCACGCTTGCACACCTTGGCGGAAGCCATGGCAGAGCCCAGCACCAGCACCAGTGCCATCTGCATGGCAAAGGACAGCAGGCTCCAGAAGCCGGACGCGGTACCGCCCGCGCCGCCCCAGGCCCAGATCAGCTCCATGGGTCCCTGCTGGGTGCCTACCATAGCGGCAATAAAGACGACGATGGTCAGAATGATGGCAAACAGGAACGGGTCCGGCAGCCACCGGTTGACTACACGTACGCAGCCATTGGTAAATTTCTTAAACATACCTTTCCTCCTTACTCTCATACTATTGAATCACTCATGATCCTCACCGGCCCACATTATAAGTCCTGCTTTTTCCTTTGTCAATCCCAACTATATAGTTTAAATATTTCCAGCTTTCTCTGTCTATTTTTATGTTTTATACAAATTTTCTTTTCATTTTCCGTCATTTTTTATTGTGCTTTTTCGTCAGTTCCTCCATCTCGCGGTATCACCCGCGGCCACACACAAAAAGCGCCCCCGCTTTTCCTGTTCGAGGAAAAGCGGGGGCGCTTTTTTAAACGAAACAGTCTGTGAATTTTTTCACACAAACGCAGCGCCGAGGACTCAGGCCTCCAGCCGCGCCCGGATAGCCTTGAGGAAGTCCAGGGAGTTGACGCCGTGAGCAGGGGTCTCCCCCTCCCACAGGCCCACCAGGTCCTTGGTCATGGTGCCGGACTCAATGGTGGCGATGGTGGCCGCCTCCAGCCTGTCGGCAAAGTCTGCCAGAGCCGGAATGCCGTCCAGCTCCCCCCGCTTGCGCAGGGCGCCGGTCCAGGCGAAAAGGGTGGCCACCGGGTTGGTGGAGGTCTCCTCCCCTTTCAGATACTTATAGTAGTGGCGGGTAACGGTACCGTGGGCGGCCTCATACTCGTACTTGCCGTCGGGGCTTACCAGCACGGAGGTCATCATGGCCAGAGAGCCGAAGGCGGTGGAGACCATGTCGCTCATCACGTCGCCGTCGTAGTTCTTGCAGGCCCAGATAAACCCGCCCTGGGAGCGCACCACCCGGGCCACCGCGTCGTCAATAAGGGTGTAGAAGTACTCGATGCCCAGCGCATCAAACTTCTCCTTGTATTCCGCGTCAAAGATCTCCTGGAACAGATCCTTGAAGGTATGGTCGTACTTCTTGGAAATGGTGTCCTTGGTGGCAAACCACAGGTCCTGCTTGGTGTCGATGGCGTACTGGAAGCAGGAGCGGGCAAAGGAGCAGATGGAGCTGTCCTTGTTGTACTGGCCCTGAAGCACGCCGCCGCACTCAAAGTCATAGACGGTCTGGCGGAACTGCTCCGTGCCGCGCTCATCGGTGAACACCAGCTCGGCCTTGCCGGGACCAGGTACCCGGTACTCAGTGGATTTGTATACGTCGCCATAGGCGTGCCGGGCGATGGTGATGGGGCGCTTCCAGGTCTTCACCACCGGAGAGATCCCTTTCACCATAATGGGCGCCCGAAATACGGTGCCGTCCAGAATGGCCCGGATGGTGCCGTTGGGGGACTTCCACATCTGGGAGAGCTTGTATTCCTCCACCCGCTGGGCATTGGGGGTGATCGTGGCACACTTTACCGCCACACCGTACTTTTTGGTGGCCTCGGCGGAGTCAATGGTCACCTGATCCCCGGTCTGCTCCCGGTAGGGCAGGCCCAGATCATAGTACTCCGTTTTCAGGTCGATAAAGGGCAGCAGCAGTTCCTCTTTAATCTGCTGCCACAGTACCCGGGTCATCTCGTCTCCGTCCATCTCCACCAGGGGAGTTGTCATCTGAATCTTTTCCATGGTCTCCTCCTCAACAGGTCGGTATAAATACAAATGTCAGGCAAATTATACCTCCAACCTGCCAAAAAGGCAAGGACAACTCCCCGCTGTTCTGTGGGTTTTACCGCTTGCGGCGTTTCCCGGAGGCGTAGTATACTTCTTTTGTCATTCAGACGAAAGAGAGATGAAACCACCCTTGTTTTCCAATCAAGCCCTGAAAAAGCTGATTATTCCCCTGATGATTGAGCAGTTTCTGGCGGTGATGGTGGGCATGGCGGACATCACCATGGTCTCCGCCGCGGGAGAGGCGGCGGTGTCCAGCGTGGCCCTGGTAGACCTGCTCAACGTGCTCATCCTCAACATCTTCGCCGCCCTGGCCACCGGGGGCGCGGTGGTGTGCGCCCAGTCCATCGGCGCTGAGCACCTGGACCGGGCCAACCGGGCCGCCCGCCAGCTGATGTACATTCTGGCCGCCGCCGGCCTGGCCATAATGGCCCTGGTGCTTCTCCTCCACCGGCCTCTGCTGGGGCTGCTTTTCGGCCAGGTGGAGCCGGCGGTGATGGAGGGGGCTGTCACCTACTTTCTCATCTCCGCCCTGTCCTACCCCTTTATCGCCCTGTACAATGGCTGCGCCGCCCTGCTGCGGGCCATGGGCAACTCCCGGGCCTCCATGTACGTCTCCGCCTGGATGAATGGGCAGAACATTGTGGGAAACGCCATTTTCGTTTTCGGTTTCCACCGCGGCGTGGACGGAGTGGCCTGGTCCTCCCTTCTCTCCCGGATGGTGGCCGCCGCCATTATGCTGGTCCTGCTCCACAGCAGCCGCAACCCGGTGCGGCTGCGCGGCCTGCTCACCTTCCGGTTTGAGCCGGAGATGGTCGCCCGCATCCTGCGTATCGGCGTTCCCAACAGCCTGGAAAATAGCTTTTTTCAGCTGGGGCGGGTGCTGCTGGTCAGTTTGATCTCCACCTTCGGCACCGCCCAGACCGCCGCCAACGCGGTGGCCAACAACATCGACAACTTCGGGGTGATCCCCGCCCAGGCCATGGGCCTGGCCCTCATCACCGTGGTGGGCCAGTGCGTGGGGGCGGAGGCCTGGGATCAGGTGCGCCGCTATACGGTACGCCTGATGAAGCTGGCCTATTTCTGCACCTGGGGACTCAACGCCGTGCTGCTACTCAGCCTGCCGCTGATTCTCCGGTTGTACAGTCTCTCCCCTGAAACCCAGTGGTACGCCACCGTGCTTATCTTCATCCACAACGGATGCGCCATGCTTCTGTGGCCCATGGCCTTTACCATGCCCAATGCCCTGCGGGCCACCGGAGATGTGAAGGTACCCATGGCCATCTCCGTGTCCTCCATGGTGGCAGTCCGGCTGGGATGCAGCTATCTTCTGGGGGTCCACCTGGGACTGGGGGTCATCGGGGTCTGGCTGGCCATGGTGGGGGATTGGGTGGTGCGGATCCTCTGCTTCACCCTCCGCGCCCGGCAGGTACTGTGGAAACGCCACCCTGAGGCTTCGCCCGCATCTGTAAAATGATACATTCTTGTATTTGAATAAAAAATTTTTATGGCTTCGTTCCCCCGCCGCTCTCTCCTGCCCCTTGCCGCCGGCACGCTTTTCCTGTATAATGTGGTACATTGAAGTCATCAAGAAAGAAGGAGCACCCATATGCTGCAAACTGTGATTCCCCAGGGGTACGCCCCCTGTCTGAATTTATATGACACGCAGAAGGCCATCGGCCTGCTGAAGCGACTGTTTGAGGACACCCTGGGGGGTGCCCTCCATCTCCGGCGGGTGTCCGCGCCCCTGTTTGTGGAGGCCTCCACCGGCCTGAACGACGATTTGAACGGGGTGGAGCGGCCGGTATCCTTTGACATTCCAGACGCCGGCCGGGACGCCCAGGTGGTCCACTCCCTGGCCAAGTGGAAGCGGATGGCCCTGTACCGCTACCAGTTCTCGGTGGGAGAGGGACTGTACACTGATATGAACGCCATCCGCCGGGACGAGGAGCTGGACAACCTCCACTCGGTATATGTGGACCAGTGGGACTGGGAGAAGGTCATCGCGCCCCGGGACCGGACGGCGGAGTACTTGCAGGAGACGGTGCGCACCATTGTCCGGGCCATGGCGGAGACCCAGTCCACCCTGCGCTCGGTGTTCCCCCAGCTTACCGCCCTGCCTCCCCTGGACACCCAGGTGGCCTTTGTCGCCGCCCAGGAGTTGGAGGACCGCTGGCCCGACCTGTCCCCCAAGGAGCGGGAGGACGCCTGGGTACGGGAGCATCCCACCACCTTCCTGATGGGCATCGGCGGGGCGCTGAATTCGGGCAAGCCCCACGACGGCCGGGCGCCGGACTATGACGACTGGAGCCTGAACGGGGATATCCTGGTTTGGAATCCGGTGCTGGAACGGGCTTTTGAGGTATCCTCCATGGGAATTCGGGTGGACCCGGCCGCCATGGACCGGCAGCTCACCGCCGCCGGCTGCGACAGCCGGCGGACACTGCCTTTCCACAAGATGCTGCTGGAGGGCAAGCTGCCCCTCACCATCGGCGGCGGCATCGGCCAGTCCCGGCTGTGCATGCTGCTGCTGGGCAAGGCACATATTGGGGAGGTGCAGGCCAGCGTGTGGGATGAGCAGACCATCCGGGCCTGCCAGGACGCGGGCGTAATCCTGCTGTAATTCCAGACAAAACGCAAAAATTGGGGGGCGGACCTGGTATCAGGTCCGTCCCCCAGCCTGCTTTTCCGGTCAGAGCAGCTCTTTATACAAAGCGGAAGCCTCCGCCTTACCTGCGTGCTCCGCCACGGAGAGCACCTCCACCTTTACGGTGCGCTCCCCAAAGCGCAGTTCCAGCACGTCTCCCGCCTTCACCTCGTAGCTGGCCTTCACCGGCCGGCCGTTGGCGGTCACCCGCTGGTTGTCGCAGGCCTCGTTGGCCACCGTCCGGCGCTTGATGAGCCGGGATACCTTGAGCCATTTGTCCAGTCGCATGAGGTCCTCCTGTAAAAAAGGGCCGCCGCCCGCAGGCGGCGGTCCCAGACTGCATACGCACCCTTACTGGGAGACAATATCCTTCAGCGCCTTGCCGGGCTTGAACACAGGTACCTTGGAGGCGGGAATCTTGATGCTCTCCTTGGTTTTGGGATTGCGGCCGATGCGCTCGGCACGGCACTTCACCTCAAACGCGCCAAAGCCCACCAGCTGGACCTTGTCGCCCTCCGCCAGGCTCTGAGAAATCACTTCGATGGCAGCATTAACGGCGTTCTCAGTATCCTTCTTGGACAGGCCGGCCTTCTCGGCGGCCGCATTGATGAGTTCAGCCTTATTCATGTCGTTCATTCCTCCTGTGTGTTTCACGGGGATTACCCCGCTGGTTTATACTTAAAGCGTTGCCGCCTTTAAGTCCGCTCCTTGGCCCGTTCCCACAGCTGGTCCAGCTGCTCCAGAGTCATCTCCGTCATGGGGCGGTCACCCGCCTGCTCCTCCACCCGGCGGAACCGGTCAATAAATTTGTCCGTGGCCTGATTCAGGGCGTCCTCACAATCTACTTTCAGAAACCGGGAGACATTTACCGCGGAGAAAAGCAGGTCCCCCAGCTCCTCCGCCACGTTGGTCCCCTGGGCCACCGCGGCCTTCAGCTCCGCCAGCTCCTCGGACAGCTTGTCCAGGGCGCCGGACACCTCCGGCCAGTCAAAGCCCGCCTTTTTGGCCTTCTTCTGTACCTTCTCCGCCCGCCACAGCGCCGGCAGAGAGCGGGCCACCGACTTCAGCGCGTCGGTATTGGTGGCCTGTCCCTTTTCCTTGCGCTTGAGCTCCTCCCAGTTGGACAGAACCTCGCCGGTGCCGGACACCGACACCTCCCCAAAGACATGGGGGTGGCGGTAGATCAGCTTCTTGCACACCCCGTCGGCCACGGCGTCCAGGTCGAAACGGCCGGCCTCCTGCTCCATCCGGGCATGGAACACCACCTGGAGAAGCACGTCGCCCAGCTCCTCCTTCAGGTGCTCCGGATTCTCCTCGTCAATGGCCTCCGCCGCCTCGTAGGCCTCCTCCAGGAAGTTGCGGCGGATAGACTGGTGGGTTTGCTCCGCATCCCAGGGACAGCCGCCGGGGGCGCGGAGCACGCGGACGATCTCCTCCAGGTCTTTGACGTTATAGGAATCCTTGCATTGAAAATCTATCATATTTCCAGGCCTCCTGCAACCTTTTTTTCCAAAAAAGTTTACCGAATATGCAAGAGTTTCGCGATTTTATCCCCCTTGGGCATCATTTCCAGGTCTTCTTTGGAAAGAATTCTCAACGCTACCACCAGCACGGCATAGATCACCACACCCACCAGAATGGCCCCGGCTGCGGCCACGGCATCCAGCAGGAAGGAGCCGGAAAACACCCTGGCCAGCAGGCCGTGAACAGCCCACACAGCCCCGCCCATGATGGCGGCGGCCACCGTGGGCTTGATAAACGCCAGGTGATACCGGGGCGGATTGGGAATTTTCCGCTTGATGAGGAAGAGGTTGAGCAAGCTCACCACCACAAAGCAGGTCAGGGTGCCTACAGGGGCGCCGTAGATCATAATCCTGGGATTGCCTACCAGGAGATAGCTGACAATGACCTTGGACACCCCGCCGATCACCATGGTGACGATGGGCAGGCTGACAATGTTGTTGGCCTGGAGGATGGAGGTGGCCACCACCTGGATGCACACGAAGATGGAGGCGATGCCCAGGATGGACAGCAGAGGTCCGGCAATGGTGGTGTCCACGTTGTCCACCGTCAGCAGTTCAATAATGGGTCCCCCCAGGGCCGCCAGGCCGAAGCCGCAGGGCATGGCCACCAGGGCGGAGATACGCAGGGCGGATTCGGTGGTGCGGCGGGCGCCCAGCCGGTCCCGCCGGGCAATGCAGGCGGACACACCGGGGACAATACAGGCGGTAAAGGGTACCATCAGATTGAAAGGCAGGTTGTAGACGCTCATGGTCTTGCTGTAGATCCCGTACAGGGAGCGTGCGGAGTCCAGCACGGGATTCAGCTGTGTATCCGGGTCCAGGAGCACCGCCTCCTGCCACTTGAACAGATTATCCCGGAACAGCGCCTCTGCCTTGGGGAAGATGTCCATCACACTGTTGCTCACGCCGGTAAGGCCGTCCCCCATGGCGGCAAACACGCTTTGGAGCTGGCCCTGCACCAGGTTGGTGTCGATCAGGTTGACAATAGACAGGGTGGAGGAGGCCAGACTAATGGGGATGGCCAGCCGCAGCAGCTTGAGCAGGATGGTGCCGCTCCCGTCAGGGGTATCCGTGGCGCGGACCTGCTCCCGGCGTTTGGTACGGACGTGGTTGACGATCAGGTAAGCCAGCGACAGGATGGCGCCGATGGACACCCCCACCAGAGCGCCGGCGGCGGCCAGCCGGTCCCGGGTGTCCTCGGGCTGGATGGCGGAATTCAGAATGAGTATGGCCAGCGCCAGGCCCAGCACCATCTTGCACAGGGCCTCGATCACCTGGGACACACCGGTGGGTACCATGTTCAGGTGGCCCTGGGCATAGCCCCGGAAGGCGGAGCAGCAGGTACACAGCACCGCCGGAGACAGGGCCAGCACCGCGAAGACCGCCTTTTCATTCCGAAGCACATACTTGGCCACAACGGGGGAGAATACCGACATGCAGATAAAGCTGAGGCTCCCCATCACAAGAAAGGCGGCCAGGGAGACCCGGAACACCCGCTCCTTCTGGTTGTGCATACCCAGGGCGTTGCACTCGCTCACCGTCTTGGACAGGGCCACCGGCAGGCCGGCGGTGGAGATGGTGAGAAACACGGTGTAGATGTTGTAGGCCGCGTTGAAGTCCCCGTAGGCCTCGTCCGGCAGCAGGGCGGTCAACGGGATTTTGTAGACGGCGCCGATGACCTTCACCAGAATGGTGGTCATGGTCAAAAAGGCCGCGGCGCCGTAAAAGGTGTTTTTTTTCTGGCTAGACAAGAGTAGTCCCCCTTATGGTTCGGAAAACAGCAGGGGCAGAACATAGTCCGCCACTTCCCGCTTCACCCGCTCCAGGTCGATGGTGAAAAACTCCCCATCCTGGTATATGACCTTGCCCCGGGCCATATTCATCACCACGTCACAGCCGTGGGCGGCATAGGCCAGGTTGGAGATCACGCTATGGCAGGGGGTCAGATTCAGGTGGGAGAAGTCCACCAGAATCAGGTCGGCCTCGTACCCCGCCTGGATGGAACCCGTCTTGCGGCCCAGGGCGCGGGCGCCGTCGCAGGTGGCCATCCGCAGCGCGTCGATGGGCAGCATGGCCAGAGGATCGCAGTTGGCCCCGTTGTGGAGAATGGCCGCCAGCTTTAAATCCCCGAAAAAGTCGGTACAGTTGTTGGAGGACACCCCGTCGGTACCCAGGCACACATTCACCCCCGCTTTCTTCATGGCGGGGATGGGGGCGATGCCGCTGCCCAGCTTCAGGTTGGAGACGGGATTGTGGATGGCGGAGACTCCCTTTTCCGCCATAATGGTCCAGTCCTCCGGCGTGGTCCACACACAGTGGGCGGCAATGGCCCGGGTGTCCCACACCCCAAAGTCGTTCAGGATCTGGATAGGGGTCTTGCCGTGGCGGTTGATGCAGGCCTCGTGCTCGGAGCGGGTCTCGGAGATGTGGACATGCATTCCCAGGCCGTGCTCTCTGGCATAGTCCGCCATCCACTGCCACAGTTCCCGGTGGGAGGTGTACTCGCCGTGGATGGAGGCATCCACCAGGATCTGTCCCTGGTTGTAGCCGTGCCACTTTTCGGTGAGTTCCCGCTGCACCACACAGTCGTGGTGGGTGGCGGGGTCCAGCCCGTCACAGAACTGCACACCGCCCACGGAGAGATTGGCGCTGATGCCGCTGGCCGCCACCGCCTGGGCCACCGCGTCGGTGTGTCCGTACATGTCGGCAATGGCGGTGACGCCGGAGGCGATCATCTCCGCCAGGCCCAGGGAGGCGCACGCCTTCACCGCCCGGTCGTCCCACTTGGCCTCTACCGGGAAAATATAGTGATTCAACCAGTCCTGAAGGTTGTTCCCGTCCCCATAGCCCCGCATGGCGGTCATGGGGACGTGGGTGTGGGCGTTGACGAAGCCGGGCATAAGCACGCCGCCCTTTCCGTCAAGCTCCCGCTCGAAGCTGCCCTGGGGGCGCTGGGTACCCACCCAGGTGATTTTGCTCCCCTCCACCGCCACATAGGCGTGGGGGAGCACGGTACCCGCCTGGTCCATCAGAACCGCGGTACAGTTGTGAATGAGAATGGACATATCAGTTTGTTCTCCTTACCCTTGTTTTCCCGCTTCTGGGCGGACAGGTTTTTCCTAGCCGATCTGCTTCAGGCAGGCCAACACCAGCCGGGAGAACTTATCCCGGCTGGCGGCGCCGGCCTCCAGCACCTCTTCCTCGGAGAGGGGCTGATCCAGAATACCGGCGGCCATATTGCTCAGCAGGGTGAAGCCCAGCACCTGCATGCCGCAGTGACCGGCCACAATCACCTCGGGGGCGGTGGACATGCCCACCGCGTCGGCCCCGGCGATACGGGCGAAGCGCACCTCGGCGGGGGTCTCGTACTGGGGACCGGGGAAGTACATATACACGCCCTCCCGCAGGCTGATGCCCAGCTCTCCGGCGGTCCTGCGGGCCAGGGCCTGAAGAGCGGGCGTATACAGGTGGGAGGCATCGGGGAAGCGCACCCCGAACTGGGGCAGGTTCTCTCCCCGGAGGGGGGACTCCATAAAGATCTTGATGTGGTCGGTGATGAGCATCAGCTCCCCCGCCTTCCAGTCCCGGTTGACGCAGCCGGCGGCGTTGGTAACAATCAAAGTGTCGCACCCCAACAGCCGCAGCACCCGCACCGCATAGGCCACCTCCTCATAGGAGTAGCCCTCGTAATGGTGCATCCGCCCCTGCATCACTGCCACCGGCCGGCCCTCCAGGGTGCCGAACACCAGCCGGCCCTTGTGGCCGGGGGCGGTGGAAACCTTGAAGTGGGGGATCTGCTGATACGGCACCGCCACGGCGTCTTCCACAATGTCGCCCATATAGCCCAGGCCGGAACCCAGAATCATGGCCACCTTGGGCTGGAACGCACCAATCTGTTCCCGAATGGCGTCGGCGCTCTGCTGATACTGTTCAAAGGTATATTGCATGTGCCTGTCCTCCTTTTTTACTGTCAGAGGGCCGGACGGGAAACCCGCCCGGCCCGGGCCGCGTCAGAGTGAAGTGCCGCAGCCTCTGCAGTATTTGTCCTCCTGCCCGCAGGTCATTCCGCAGCTGGGGCAGGTCCTGCTGCGGCGCAGCAGCGCCACCCGCTCCCGCAGCGCCTCAATGGCGGCGGTCTTCTCATCAATGCCCGCCAGAAGGGCATCCATGGCCTCATGGTCGGTCTCCTGACCCCGGTGGGCGTCGTACACCATTCGGCCAATGGCCTGCATATCCCGGTCCACGTCCCCCTTCAGGTCAAAAATCTTCATGTTCAGCTTGGCCGTATCCAGCATCTGCCCGGCACACTTGCCTGCGCAGCGGGCGGTGACCCCCGCGGCCTCCCCCACCGCCAGGGCGGTGCCGCGTACCCGATCCAGCAATTCCTTTACCCGGTCGTCCATCAAGCAGCCCTCCTTTGCTTCTCCGGTCAGAGCGATACGATGGTATTTTACACCCCGCCAGGGAAAAAAGCAATTTATTCTATGCTTCACAGGGGAAACTGCCACATGATTTCCCCTCGGGCGGACCCGCCGCGGTTTTTGGTCCGGGCGGAGCCGCGCCCCTTCTCTCCACCCCAAAATGCCCGGCGGAGGACCGCCGGGGCATTTTGCGCGATTTTTCTAAAGTTTATGTTGTAACCGCTGAAACTTTCATGTATAATGGACAACAGCAGTTTACATCACTGCGCCGCGATTCCAAATGTAAGGAGAGGAACAAACTATGAGCTATTCCGTACAAAACATCCGCAACGTATGCCTGCTGGGACACGGCGGCAACGGAAAGACCTCCCTGGCGGAGAGCATGCTGTTTTTGACCGGCGGTACCGTGCGGCTGGGCAACCCCGTTGACGGTAACACCGTTTGCGATTATGATCCCGAGGAGATCCGCCGCCAGATTTCCATCTCCACCGCGGTGGCTCCCGTGGAATACAACGGCTGCAAGATCAATGTGCTGGACACTCCGGGCTACTTCGACTTCTCCGGCGAGGTGATCGAGGCCATGCAGGTCTCCGACGCCGCCATCATCGTCTGTTCCGCCAAGGGCGGCATGAGCGTGGGTGCGGAGAAGGCCTGGAAGCTGTGCGAGCAGCGCAAGCTGCCCCGGCTGCTCTATATCTCCAAGACCGACGAGGACAACTCCGACTACAACGCCGCCTTTGAGACCCTGCGGGAGCGGTTCGGCAAGAACATCGCCCCGGTGGTAGCCCCCATCTGGAACGCCGACAAGAAGGTCATCGGCTTCATCGACGTGCTCCATAAGCGGGCCTTTGAGGCCGGCCCCAAGGGTGAGCGGGTGGAAATTGACGTACCCGCCGAGAAGCAGTCCGTGCTGGACGAGCTGTACGACGCCCTGAAGGAGAGCGTGGCCGAGACCAGCGAGGAGCTGATGGAGAAGTACTTCTCCGGGGAGGACTTCACCTATGCCGAGATGATCCAGGGCCTGCGGGCGGGCGTGAAGGATCTGTCCCTCTTCCCCGTGGTGTGCGGCTCCGCCCTCACCGGTCTGGGTACCCGCATGCTGCTGGACATCATTGTGGAGCTGCTCCCCTCCCCCCTGGAGGGCCGGCCCCTGATGGGTGAGAACGAAAAGGGTGAGCTGGATGAGTTCGTCTCCTCCCCCGGCGCCCTGCCCTGCGCCCTGGTGTGGAAGACCGTGTCCGACCAGTACGGCAAGTACTCCTATGTGAAGGTGCTCTCCGGCAACATCAAGCCCGATATGCAGATGGTGGACTCCCGCACCGGCGCCACCGAGAAGCTGGGCCGGCTGTATGTGATGAAAGGCAAGAAGGCCGAGGAGGTCAAGGAGCTCCAGTGCGGCGACATCGGCGCCATCGGCAAGATGGACAAGGTCAAGACCGGCGACACCCTCTCCGATCCCCGGAAGGTGGTCAAGCTGGAGGCCATTCCCTTCCCCGAGCCATGCTATTCCGTGGCCATCACCCCCAAGACCAAGGGCCAGGAGGACAAGATCGCCGCCGGCCTCACCCGGCTGAACGATGAGGATCTGACCTTTAACTGGGTGAACAACGCCGAGACCCATCAGATGGTGGTCTCCGGCACCGGCGATATGCAGATGGACGTGATTCTCTCCCGGCTGAAGAGCCGCTTCGGCGTGGATGCGGAACTGTCCGAGCCCCGCGTGGCCTATCGGGAGAAGATCCGCAAGAAGGTGGAGGTCCAGGGCCGCCACAAGAAGCAGACCGGCGGCCACGGCCAGTTCGGCGATGTGTGGATGCGCTTTGAGCCCGGCGACACCGAGGAGCTGCAATTCTGTGAGGAGGTCGTGGGCGGCGCCGTACCCAAGAACTACTTCCCCGCGGTGGAAAAGGGCATGCGGGAGGCTGTGGTTCACGGTGTGCTGGCGGGTTATCCCGTGGTGTACCTGAAGGCCACGCTGTTCGATGGTTCCTACCATCCGGTGGACTCCTCCGAAATGGCCTTCAAGACTGCCGTACAGCTGGCCTACAAGGCGGGCATGCCCCAGGCCAGCCCCGTGCTGCTGGAACCCATCGGCGAGCTGAAGGTGACCATTCCCGACAGCTACATGGGCGACGTCATCGGCGATCTGAACAAGCGCCGGGGCCGGGTGATGGGTATGAACCCCGACGGCGAGGGCAATCAGATTGTAGAGGCCGAGGTACCCATGGCCGAAATGGGCCGGTATGCCATCGACCTGCGCTCCATGACCCAGGGCCGCGGCTCCTTCACCTTCCACTTCGTCCGCTACGAGGACGCGCCCCCTGCCGCCCAGGAGAAGGCCATCGAGGCTGCCAAGGCTATGCAGGACGAAGCCGACTAACAAAAACGCACAAGGGCCGGGCTGTTTACAGCCCGGCCCAGTTTGTCGAAAAGGCCTCAAGAATGGGGCCTCGATTTTTTGGAAACTTGTCACCCCATCTGTCATGAGGAGGGTTCTTCCCGAGGCACATGTCCCCGGAAAGGGCGGAGTTTGATTTCATTCCATCGTCTGCGGACGATGGAATTCTTCCAAGCCGCCCTGCGGGGAGGTTTTTCCACGAGCTGCTCGGCTACTTGTGATAGAGCTTGTTGGTCTCGTACTGGGGCTCACAAGTGAGGCGGAGACCCAGGCGGCTGTAGGTGCCGGAGTCCACCGGGGAGAGAATGACGGTGGAGTGGGCCTCGCACCCACGCAGGGCGGAGAGCTGGTCCAGAGCCCGCTTGGCCAGGGGGTTGGTGGTGGCGGAGATGGCCAGGGCGATAAGAATCTCATCGGAGTGGAGGCGGGGATTTACCGAGCCCAGATGGTGGACCTTCACCTGCTGGATGGGTTCCAGGGCCTCCCGGGAGATGAGGTGGTGGACATGGTCGATGCCAGCCAGAGCCTTCAGGGCGTTGAGCAGAGTGGAGGAGGAGGGTCCCATCAGATCGGTGGTCTTTCCGGTGACCACCGACCCGTCGGGGAGCTGGATGGCCCCGGCGGGCTTGCCCGTCTCCTCCGCCACCTGGGCGGCGGCGGCCACCACCGGACGGATGGACACGTCCACATGGGCCTGCTGCATCACAGTCTCCAGTTTGTACACCAGCTCGTCATCCGCAGTGCCGATGCGCCGGTCGCACAGGGCGGTATAGTACCGGCGGACAATCTCCTGCCGGGCGGCGGCACACACCGCCTCGTCGTCTACAATGCACTTGCCTGCCATGTTCACCCCCATATCGGTGGGGGACTTGTAGGGACACTCCCCCATAATCTTCTCAAACATGGCGGAGAGAACAGGAAAAATTTCCACATCCCGGTTGTAGTTTACCGTGGTCTCCCCATAAGCCGCCAGATGGAAGGGGTCAATCATGTTCACATCCCCCAAATCGGCGGTGGCCGCCTCGTAGGCCAGGTTCACCGGGTGCTGGAGGGGCAGGTTCCAGATGGGGAAGGTCTCAAACTTGGCGTAGCCCGCCTTCACCCCCCGCTTGTACTCGTGGTACAGCTGGGACAGGCACACCGCCATCTTGCCGCTGCCCGGACCGGGAGCGGTAACCACCACCAGAGGGCGGCTGGTGGCAATGTAGTCGTTTTTCCCATAGCCCTCGTCACTGACGATGAGCCCGGTGTTGTGGGGATAGCCGGGTATGGGGTAGTGGAGATAGGTGCGGACCCCCAGATGCTCCATCCGCCGCCGGAAGGCGTCGGCGGCGGGCTGGCCGGCGTACTGGGTGATGACCACGCTGCCCACCAGCAGGCCCTGGCCCCGGAAGGCGTCGATGAGCCGCAGCACATCCACGTCGTAGGTAATGCCCAGGTCCCCACGGACCTTGTTTTTCTCAATGTCGCTGGCACAGATGGCGATGACTACCTCCACCGAGTCCCGCAGCTCCTTGAGCATGCGGATTTTGCTGTCCGGCTCAAACCCCGGCAGCACCCGGGAGGCGTGGTAGTCGTCAAAGAGCTTGCCGCCGAACTCCAGGTAGAGCTTGTTGTCAAACTGGCCAATCCGCTCCCTGATGTGGGCAGACTGGAGCTCCAGATACTTCTGATTGTCAAACCCAATCCTGTCCATCTTCCGCTTTCCCATCCCTTCTGGCAAAATTCACTTACCGGTTATTGTACCACACTTCCGCCCCGAGCAGTAGCTTTTTTTCGCGTCCCGCTCAATTTTTCCCCGCCTCTTGACAAAGCCATCCTACATGTGTAGTATCATAGACGGATACGACAGCTGTAGGAGGGTTGACCATGAAGCTCAGCGACAAGGAATGGCAGGTGCTGGAGGCACTGTGGCAGGCGGAGGACGGCCTGAGCCTGGGCCAGGCGGTGGAGGCGCTCCGCCCCGCCACGCTCTGGAGCCGGAACACAGTGCTCACCTACCTCACCCGGATGGAGGCCAAGGGCCTGGTGGTGATCGACAAGACGGGTACACCCCACCGCTACCGGGCAGGGGTGGACCGGGAGGCCTGCGCCGCCCAGGAGCGGCGGGGCCTGCTGGAGCGGGTGTACCAGGGTTCGGCGGGCAGGCTGGTGGCCGCCTTTCTGAAGGAGGAGAAGCTCACCTCCCAGGAGCGGGAGGAGCTGCGAAAGCTGCTGGACGAGATGGAGGTATGACCTATGGAAAACATCTGGTCCTTTCTGCTCCAAACGCTCACCGTCTCCATTGCGGCGGCGGTACTGCTTATGGCCAAGCGGCTGTTTCTGGATAAGCTCTCCCCCCGGTGGCAGTACGGGGTGTGGGCCATCCTGGCCGTCCGGCTGCTGCTGCCCGCCGGACTCTTTGGCCGCACCCTGCTTCCCGGCCTGAACGTGGTGCTGGAGGCGGCCAAGACGGGGGTGGAGTCCCGGCTGGCGTCCGTCCTCAGCAGCCCCTATGGGGTGACAGAGGTGCTGGCCCCCATTCCCCTGGTGCGCCTGGTCCGTCCGGGCAGCGTCACCGACGTGCTGTTTCTCCTCTACGCCGCCGGGGTGGTTCTTACCCTGCTGTGGTTCCTTCTGTCCTACCTGGCCCTGCGGCGTCGGGTGGGAAAAGGCCGCACCCCTTCGCCCCGGGCCTTGGAGCAGGTGGAAGCGGTGGCCGCCCAATACGGGCTGAAGGTCCCCAAGCGGGTAGCGGTGCTGCCGGGGGTGGAGAGCGCCTTCGTGTGCGGCCCCCTCTCTCCGGTGCTGGTGCTGCCGGAGAGGGCGGTGGACGGCAAGGTGATCCTCCACGAGCTGCTCCACCTGAAATACGGCGATCTGTGGGCCGGGATGGCCATCTGCGCGCTGCGGTGCCTCCACTGGTGCAATCCGCTGCTGTGGTACTGCTGGGACATGGCCCAGAACGACAGCGAGGCCCTGTGTGACCAGCGGGTGCTGGAGCGGCTGGAGGGGGAGGAGCGCCGGGCCTACGGCGTCATCCTCCTGTCCATGGCGGACGACAGGTACGCCCGCGCACCGGGTACCACCTCCATGGCCAACGGCGGCAGGAACGTCAAGGCCCGCATTTCCTCCATCGCCCGGTTCAAACGCTATCCCCAGGGAGTGGGACTGGGCTCCGGCTGCGTGGCGGCGGTGCTGGCCGTGGCCTGCCTGGCGGGGACGGTGAGCGCCGTGGAGCTGCCCGGCCAGAACGCCTCCGGCTCCCTGGAGCTGGCCCGGGCCAGGCTGAACCGGGCCACTACCCCGGCGGGGGCGCTGGACACCTATGTCAAGGCTCTGATGGCAGACAGCCCCGCCTATCTGGTCATGGCCGCCCCGGAGGAGGCGCTGCCGAAGCTGTTTGCGGCCGCCCGGGCGGGCGAGAAGCTGGACGCGCCCTATCCCCTGGAGCCTCTGGGTCTTTCGGAGGGAAGCGGCGCCCAGGCCGACTGGGCGGTGTACAATCTGCTGGAGGGCTCCAACGGTACGTACACCGGCCTGCTGGTGATGGACGCCTACCGCACCTGGTTTGCGGACATCTATGAAGACGGGCAGCCGGTGGCCGTTTCCCAACCGGTGCGGGTGTTCCGGCAGGGGGAATTCTGGGCGGTGGAACCCCTGGGCGAATGGTCTACGGTGGATGCATGCGTCATGGCAGGACGCCCCAATTCTATCCTGCCCGCTTTGACCTATACAGCTCACGTGGAGGACTTCACCATCGAGGTGGACTATCAGTATTTGCTCAGCGTCGACAACGAGGTTTATGCTGACAGTCTCTTCTTCGGCGGCTCTTACCAGCTGGACACGGTACCCCGGCCAGGCGCACTTTTTACCGACTACTACCGTTCTGTCGGCGGCCGGGCCTGGGCAGGCGGGGAGGAGGTCTCCCTCACCGTCTGGTACCAGCCGCTGGATCGGAATGAGGCCTTCCCGAAGGAATTCGGCAGCAGCTCCCTCAACACGCCGGAGGCGTACGGCTGGGGCAGCGGAGGGGGCAGCGACCCCAGAGGCTGTGAGCGGCAGCAGTCCCCCGCCTCCATCGCGGTGAAATTCCAGTACAAGGATCAGGAGTATACCGGCGTCGCCTGGCCGGAGGAGGTGCCTTATGACTGACAATATCCGAATCCGCCGGGCCTTGACCAAAATCGCCTGGGGGTATGTGTTGCTCTACCTGGACCTCAATCTGGGGATCAACGGCCACACCCTGAACGTGCTGCCCAACTGGGCGGGCTATCTGCTGCTCTTCTCCGCCATTGTGCTGTTGGGGGCGGAATTGAGGAGCCTGTTGTTATTAAAACCTTTCTGCGTGCTGCTGGGCGCGGTGTCGGCGGTGGACTGGA
>NZ_CALXFV010000018.1 GCF_944387675.1 uncultured Flavonifractor sp.
ATTTCGAGTCAGCCCCGTTATGACCACTTCGATACCGCTGCATGCTGCGCGCTCCGGCGGAAGGGTCTGCCCAAACCGCCTGAACCGCTTGGATTAGAATACCGTATTTTCGTGTGCTTGTCAATATTGCACAGCCAGATGAAATAAGATATAATAAAAAAGAGGCCTGTTTTGCGGCAGGCGGAAAGGAGCGTTATGGACGAACTGAAGCGGCGAATCCTCAGCGAAGCGGTTGTTGGCGAGGGGGATATGATTCGCGTGGACATGTTCCTCAACCACTGTATGGACATGGACCTGATGGAGCGGATGGGCGGCGCCCTGGCAAAGCGCTTCCGGGGGACGCGCATCACAAAGGTCCTCACCGCAGAGAGCTCCGGCATTGCACTGGCCTGCTTTACGGCAAAGGCCCTGGGCGTCCCGGTGCTGTACGCCAAGAAATTTCAGACCGGCTACATTGATCCCGATGTCTACTCCGCCGAAGCCCACTCTTTCTCGCTGGACAAGTCCTATACGCTCCGTGTCTCCAAGCGCTACCTCAACCGGGAGGACTCGGTTTTGCTGGTGGACGACATCCTCTCCAACGGCCAGACCATGCTCAGCCTGCTGGAATTGGTCTCGAAGGCGGGCGGAGAGGCGGCAGGCGTGGGCATTGCCATTGAGAAAGCCATGCGGGAGGGCGGCAACGTCCTGCGGCGGATGGGTATCCGGGTGGAGGCCCTGGCCACGGTGGAGCGCATTGAGGGAGACCGCATTCTTTTGGCATAAAACGGAGGACATCATTCATGCTGGACAACGACTCATTTGAAAATCTTGTAAAAGCCAATACCTTTGCCTCGTACAACGGAATCACCATCCGCCAGATGGGACCGGGCAAGGCGGAGGCGGCGCTGACGGTGGGACCCGACCACCGCAATCCATACGGCAAGCTGCACGGCGGCGCCTATTACACCCTGGCCGACTGTGCCGCCGGCACCGCCTGCCGGACGGACGGGAGAAAATACGTCACCCTGGACGGGACCATCCATTTCATCCGCGCCGCCGAGCACGGCGTGGTGACCGCCTCCGCCCAGGTGCGCCACTGCGGGCGCACCACCGCCCTGGCGTATGTCAACATCACCGGCGAGGACGGAACGCTGTACGCCACGGGAGAATATACCTTTTTCTGTGTGGCCGAGTCCTGATTCCGGCCGTCCCCCACCGCACATACCGGAACTGCAAAAGTCCCCGGCGGCGCAGAATGCGCCGCCGGGGACTTTTTGGGGTCAGGCGGCCTGGAGCCGTCCGTCACTTGACCAGCTGATTGTACAGACCTCTGGGGGTATAGGTGGTGTGGAGCAGCTCGTGGGACTTGTGGCCGCAGGGGTGGCCCAGATATTCCTGATACAGAGCCTGCAGGTCGGGGTTCTCATGGCTCTTGCGGAGGGTCTTGGTCTCGTCCTCGGTGTACAGGGCCTCCATCCGCTTCTCCCGATAGCCCTCCTCCCGGTTGCGGGGCTGGCCGCCGCCGTTGATGCAGCCGCCGGGACAGCCCATGACCTCGATGAAGTGGTAGGGGGAGGTTCCCGCCTCCACGTCCCGCATGAGGATGTCCGCCCCCTTCAGGCTGGAGGTGACGGCGACGCGGGCGGTGACTCCCTCCAGGAAGGCGTATTCCGGCAGCACATTCTCAAAGGTGACGGCGGCCTCCTTCACCAGCTCCAGACCCACAATGGGGGTGACGTGGAGTCCCTCGAAGGGCAGCTCCCGGCCGCAGGTCAGCTCGTAGACGGTGCGCAGGGCGGCCTCCATCACGCCGCCGGTGACGCCGAAGATGTCGGCGGCGCCGGTGCTCAGACCCAGGGGGTCGTCAAACTTCTCGTCGGGCAGGTTGGCAAAGTCGATGCCGGCGGCCTTGATCATCCGGGCCAGCTCCCGGGTGGTGAGCACCGCGTCCACATCCCGCCGGCCGTGGACCTCCATCTCCGGGCGTTGGATCTCGTACTTCTTGGCGGTGCAGGGCATGACGGAGATCATGAAGATCTTGGACGGGTCAAGGCCCACCTTCTGGGCATAGAAGGACTTGACCAGAGCGCCCATCATGGTGTGGGGGGATTTGCAGGTGGACAGGTGGTCCAGCTCGGTGGGGAAAGCGTGCTCGATGTGCTTGATCCAGCCGGGCGAGCAGGAGGTGAGCATGGGCAGCACCGCGTCCCCGCCGGTGAGGGCGGACTGGAGCCGCTGGAGCAGCTCGGTCCCCTCCTCCAGGATGGTCAGGTCGGCGGCAAAGTCGGTGTCAAACACGTGGTCGAAGCCCAGCTGGTGGAGGGCGGCGGCGATCTTGCCGGTACACCGGGTACCGGTGGGCAGGCCGAACTCCTCCCCCAGGGCGGCCCGGACGGCGGGCGCCACCTGAATGACGGCGAGCCTCTGCTCATCCTCCAGGGCCTTCCAGACAGGCTGGATGGCGTCGGTCTCGGTGAGGGCGCCGGTGGGACAGACGGAGACGCACTGGCCGCACATGGCGCAGGCGGTAGAGTTGAGCGGCAGGCCCATGGCGGGGGAAATGACGGTGTCAAAGCCCCGGTTCTGGGCGTTGATGGCCCCCACCTCCTGGACCTGGTTGCACACGGTGACGCACCGGCGGCACAGAATGCACTTGGAGGTGTCCCGGGTGATGGAGGGGGACACGTCCACGTGGCAGGGACCCATCTCCCCGGAGATGCGGGCCTCGGTGACCCCCAGCTCCTCCCCCAGGGCCTGAAGCTCGCAGCTGCGGTTGCGGGCGCAGGACAGGCAGTCCTTGGGATGGTTGGAGATGAGCAGCTCGTAGAGCATCTTCCGCTTGGCCCGGACCTTGGGGCTGTTGGTGTGGATCACCATGCCCTCCCTGGCCTTCACCATACAGGAGGCCTGGAGGTTCTTCATGCCCTCCACCTCCACCACGCACACCCGGCAGGTGCCGTACTGGTGGACATCCTTCAGGTAGCAAAGGGAGGGGATGTGGATGCCGTTCTGCCGGGCGGCCTCCAGGATGGTGGAGCCCTCCTGGGCCTGGCAGAGCTTTCCGTTGATGGTCAGATTGAGCATCTTCCTTACCTCCTATCGCAGTGCAGGCAGCGCAGGCACTCGGCCATGGCGTCCAGGTTGTGGTAGCCCCGGGCCACCTCGTGGAAGTTATCCACCCGGTCGGCCACGCTGAGGGTACGGGTGGGGAAGCGGTCGTGCTCGGCCACGTCGCCCACAGGGATGACGGGGATCTCGATCTCCTCTCCCTTGTTCAGCACGCCCGCGCCGCCCAGATAGCGGTCAATGCCAGCGGCGGCCTTCTTGCCGTCGGCAATGGCGTTGATGACCACCCGGCTGCCGTGGGCGGCGGCGTCGCCGCCGGCGAACATGCCTTTGCGGCGGGTCTCGCCGGTGAATCGGTCGGTGGCAAAGCCCTTGCCGCCCTCGTCGGTGGGCAGAGTGTTGGCGTCCAGGCCCTGGTTGACGGCGGCCACCACCCCGTCGCAGGGGATCTCAAACTCGGAGCCGGGGATGGAGCGGCTGCGCAGGCGGCCGTCCTTGCCGAAGTCGGCCAGCTCCCGCCGGATGAGGCGGATACCGGCGACCTTGCCGCCCTCCCCCAGGATCTCCACGGGAGAGGCCAGCTCGATGAGGGTGATGCCCTCCTCCCGGGCCTCGGCCACCTCCTCGGCGCCGGCTGGCATCTCGTCCACCGTCCGGCGGTAGGCCACGGTGATCTCCTCCGCCCCCAGGCGGCGGGCGGTGCGGGCCACGTCCATGGCGGTGGAGCCGCCGCCAATCACCACCAGGCGGCGGGGTACGGAGCGGTCCAGGTGCAGGCCCACCCGGCGCAGGAAGGACAGGCCGCTCTCCACGCCCTGGAGGTCCTCGCCGGGTACGTCCATACGCATGGGCTTCTGGGTGCCGATGGCCATGTAAACCGCGTCGCTGCGCTCCATCAGCTCGTTGACGGTCATAATGCACCCGGCCCGGGAGCCGATGCGGGAATTGGTGTGGATGGTGACCCCCGCCTCTTCAATGGCGGCGATCTCCTTGGCCAGCACCTCATTGGGCAGGCGGTACTCGGGGATGCCCCAGTAGAGCACGCCGCCGGCCACGGCGTCGGCCTCGTACACGTCCACCTTGTGGCCCAGCTTGGCCAGGTAGTAGGCACAGGTAAGGCCGGAGGGACCGGCGCCCACCACCGAGACCTGCTTGCCCGTGGGGGGATTGGCCTTGACGGCGGGAATCTCGTACTCCCCGCTGAGGGCGTGGTCGCCCACAAAGCGCTTGATGGAGCAGATGGCCAGCGGTTCGTCCACCTGGGCGCGGCGGCAGTGCCGCTCGCAGGGGTGGGTACACACCCGGCCGCACACCGCCGGGAAGGGATTGTCCTGGCGGATGAGGCGGTAGGCGTCCCCCAGCCGGCCGGCGGCCACCAGGGACAGGTAGCCGGGTACGTTGACCCCGGCGGGGCAGGCGTTGCGGCAGGGGGAGGTGTACAGCTCGGAGCACACCCCGGCGTCGCAGTGCTTGGCCTTGATGTGGGTCTCATACTCGTCCCGGAAATAGCGGATGGTGGACAGCACGGGGTTGGAGGCGGTCTGGCCCAGGCCGCACATGGCGGTCTGCTGGAGGGTGGAGGCCAGCTCCTCCAGCATTTCGATGTCTCCCTCTTCCCCCTTGCCCTGGGTGATCCGCTCCAGGATCTCCAGCATCCGCTTGGTGCCTACCCGGCAGGGCAGGCACTTGCCGCAGCTCTCGTCCCGGATGAAGTCCATGAAGTAGCGGGCGGTGTCCACCATGCAGGTGTCCTCGTTCATGACGATCAGGCCGCCGGAGCCCATGATGGCCCCCAGAGCGGACAGGGACTCGTAGTCCACCGTCACGTTCAGGTGCTCCCTGGTGAGGCAACCGCCGGAGGGGCCGCCGGACTGGATGGCCTTGAAATTCTTTCCGTCCACAATGCCGCCGCCGATCTTGTAGACAATGTCCCCCAGTACGGTACCCATGGGGACCTCGATGATGCCGGCGTTCACAATGGCGCCGGCCAGGGCGAAGACCTTGGTTCCCTTGCTCTTCTCGGTACCGAAGCCGGCATACCAGGCCGCGCCGTTGAGGATGATGGGGGCCACGTTGGCCAGGGTCTCCACGTTGTTGATGATGGTGGGCTTTTCAAACAGGCCCGCCTCAAAGGGGAAGGGGGGCTTCTGCCGGGGCTCGCCCCGCATGCCCTCGATGGAGGCCAGCAGGGCGGTCTCCTCGCCGCAGACGAAGGCGCCGGCGCCGATGCGGATCTCCAGGTCAAAGCTGATCCCGGAGCCCAGGATATCGCTGCCCAGCAGGCCGGCGGCCCGGGCCTGGTCGATGGCGGCGCCCAGCCGCTCCACCGCCAGGGGATACTCCGCCCGGACGTAGACGTAGCCCTTGTCCGCGCCGATGGCGTAGCCGCCCAGCAGCATGCCCTCAATGATGGAGTGGGGGTCCCCCTCCAGCACGGAGCGGTCCATGAACGCGCCGGGGTCGCCCTCGTCGGCGTTGCAGACGATGTACTTCTGGCCCTTGGGGGCCTTCATGCCCGCTTCCCACTTCACGCCGGTGGGGAAGCCGGCGCCGCCCCGGCCCCGGAGGCCGGAGGCCTTCATCTCCTCCACCACCTGCTCCGGCGTCATGCCCAGCAGGGCCTTGGCGGCGGCGGCGTAGCCGTCCCGGGCGATGTAGGCGTCCAGGGAGGCGTACTCCATCCGCCCGCAGTTGCGCAGGGCGATGCGCACCTGCTCCTTGAAGAAGCTGATGTCGTCCAGCTTGGGGACCCGCTTCTTCTGATAGTTGTCCCAGAAGGTGTACTCCTCCACCACCTGGCCGGCGATCAGGTGGCGCTCCACCACCTGGCGCACCTTCTCCGGGTCCATGGAGGTGTAGAAAATGCCGTCGGGCTCCACCAGCATCACCGGGCCGGCGGCGCAGGTCCCCATGCACCCGGTGACCAGCACGCTCACCGATTCGGTAAGGCCGTGTTCGGCCAGAGCCTGGTCCAGCGCTTCCTTGACTGCCTGGCAGTGGGAGGACACGCAGCCCGCGCCGCCGCACACCAGTATCTGCCAGGCGTACTTGCTCTGCTGCTCCAGGTAGCGCTCCTTGATGCGGCTCAGATCCGCCGCAGATCGCACTTGACTCACGCCTCTTCCCCCCCATTCTCGTCATATCGGGCCAAAATGCTCTCCAGACGCTCGGGCTTGACCTGCTTGTACACCGTGTCGTCAATGGACATGGCGGGAGCCAGCCCGCAGGCGCCGATGCACCGGGCCACCTCCAGGGTGAACTTCCGGTCGGCGGTGGTGTCCCCCACCTTCACGTCCAGCAGCTCCTGCAGCCGCTCCACAATCTTTTTGCCCCCCCGCACGTAGCAGGCGGTCCCCAGACACACCCGGATGGTGTGCTTGCCCCTGGGCTGGGTGGAGAAGAAGGAGTAGAAGGTCACCACGCCGGACACCTGGGACAGGGGAAGCCCCAGCTCGTCGGCCACAATCTTCTGTACCTCCATGGGGAGGTACCCGTAGATGGTCTGCGCCATGTGCAGCACCTGGATGAGGGACCCCTCCTTACCCCGGTACTCACGGGCCAGGGTGCGGATGCGCTCCTGCAGGGCCTCTTCACTCTCCGCGCCGCAGCAGCAGGCGCACTGGCACTGGGTTGCCTTTTGAGACATGCCTCAACACCTCTTTTTCCTCAAAAAAATTTTTTCTCCCTAACTAAATGAGAGGAATCTAACTACAAGGTACCATACCCCGGTGGAAAATGGAAATTCATTTTTTGCACCCGTGATACAGAAAATAAATAAACCGCCCGGTTCAGAAATCCGAACCGGGCGGGCTGCCGAAAAGCGGCGAAGCCGACGCAAGAGGGCAACGAGTTCTTGCACCGGGGAACGCCCCCGGCAGAGCTTTTGTTATTCGGGGGACAGCAGCTGGGACATGTGCCGGCGTTTCACCTCCGCCCGGCACAGGCGGAGAAAGAGCGCCACGGCGGGGTTCGGGCTGTCCGAGCGGGCCAGGGCGGTGAGGCGGAACAGGCCGGTGGTCCCCGCCACTTGGGCGGCCCACAGCCCGGGCTGGGGGGTATCCGGGTAATAGCACCGGGGGATCAGGGCCAGCTGATTGTCCAGCTGGACCCGCAGCAGAGCCTCCTCCAGCCGCTCCCCGGAGTAGGTGATGGCGGGGCTGACCCGGCAGGAGTGGAACAGCCGGTTCATCAGCCCGGGAAAGCTGACGCTCCCCCGGGGCTGGGGGACCAGCAGCCGCTCCCTGGCCAGCTCCGCCGGGGTCACCGCTGCCCGGCCGGCCAGGGGATGGGACTCCCCCATGGCGGCCACCAGCGGCACGGGACACAGGGTAGCTCCCTGGAGTTCCGAGGGCAGCGCCTCCCCCGCACACAGGGTCACCGCCACATCCAGCATTCCATCCTCCACCGCGTCCGGCAGGGACTCCCCCTGCTGGAAGGCCACCAGGCGCACCGAGATCAGCGGGTATGCCTCCCGGAACTGCTGGAGCACCCCGGGCCAGGGGTCCACATCGTAGGTCCAGCGGTAGCCCAGAATCAGGCTGCCCGCCATACCGTCCCGGTACTCCTGGAGCCGGCGGCGGGCCGCACCGTACCGGGCCAGCACCGCCTCCGCCTCCGGCAGAAACAGCGCCCCCGCCTCCGTCAGCGTCACCGACTGCCGGTCCCGGCGGAACAGCTGCACCCCCAGCTCCTCCTCCAGCTGGACGATGTGGCGGCTGAGGGTGGGCTGGGTCAGGTTGAGTTCCTGGGCCGTCCGGCTGAAATTCAGGTGCCGGGCCAGCAGGGCAAACTCCGCCAGCATGTTCAGCTCCACGCCTGTCCCTCCCCTCTCAAAAGTAAAACGTCCGGTTTCGTTCTTTATAGCATATTCCGCCCCGCTTTGCAAGAAGAAGCGGGGGCGCCGGATGCTTTCGCCCCCGGCGCCCCCGCCTGCCGCCCCGCGGCTATGGTACGGAAACGCGCTCAGCAGCAGCTGTTGCCGCAGCCGCAGCCGCCGTTATTGCCCGCGCCGGCGCCGCCGCAGCAGCAGCACAGCAGGATGATGATCAGGATGATCCACAGGCAGCTCCCGCCGCCAAAGCCACAGCCGTTATTGCACCCCATACGAAGTACCTCCTGGTTGAATGATGGAAACCTGGAGCTGGCGGCGGGGCTCCCCGCTGTCCGGCCCGGTCTCACTCCATACTATGCCGGGCGGGCAAAGCGGTGCGGATGGGGGCTGTATTTTTTATTCCAGCTCAAAGGCGCCGGTGTACAGCTGGTAGTACAGGCCGTGCTGGGCGATCAAATCCGCATGGCTGCCCCGCTCCACAATGCGGCCGTGGTCCAGCACCATGATGGCGTCGGAGTTGCGGACGGTGGAGAGCCGGTGGGCGATGACAAAGACCGTCCGGCCGCTCATCAGCGCGTCCATGCCCCGCTGGACAATGGCCTCGGTGCGGGTGTCGATGGAGGAGGTGGCCTCGTCCAGGATCATCACCGGCGGGTCGGCCACGGCGGCCCGGGCAATGGCGATGAGCTGCCGCTGGCCCTGGGATAGGTTGGCCCCGTTGCCGGTGAGCATGGTGTCGTAGCCCTGGGGCAGGCGGCGGATGAAGTCGTCGGCGTTGGCCAGGGCGGCGGCGGCCTCCACCTCCTCGTCGGTGGCCTCCAGGTTGCCGTAGCGGATGTTCTCCCGGACGGTGCCGGTGAACAGGTTGGTATCCTGGAGCACGATGCCCAGGCTCCGCCGCAGGTCGGGCTTGCAGATGTCGTTGATGGAGATGCCGTCATACCGGATTTTGCCGTCGGCAATGTCGTAGAACCGGTTGATCAGGTTGGTAATGGTGGTCTTGCCCGCGCCGGTGGCTCCCACGAAGGCCAGTTTCTGGCCGGGCTTTGCAAAGAGGGTGATGTCGTGGAGAATGGTCTTGCCCTCCTCATAGGCGAAGTCCACACCGTCGAAACGCACGTCGCCGGCGAGGCGCACGTAGGCATAGCTGCCGTCATCCTGGGGGACCTTCCAGGCCCAGAGGTTGGTGCGGCTGCCGCTCTCGTGGAGGGTACCCTCCTTGTCGAAGGAGACGTTCACCAGGGTGACCCTGCCGTGGTCCTCCTCGGCAGGCTCATCCATCAAGTCGAAAATACGCTGGGCGCCGGCCAGGGCCATGACCACCGAGTTGAGCTGCTGGGAGATCTGGCTGATGGGGTTGGACAGGCTCTTGGACAGCTGGAGGAAGGTGGCGATGACGCCCAGGGTGATGCCGGGGCCGATGCCGCTGAGGGCCAGGGCGCCGCCGGCCATGGCGATGATGACATACTGGATATTGCCGATGTTCATCAGGATGGGCATGAGGATGTTGGCGTACTTGTTGGCCTTGTCGGCACTCTCAAACAGGGCGTTGTTCACCCGGTCGAAGCCCTCCTGGGCCTCCCGCTCGTGGCAGAAGACCTTGACCACCTTCTGGCCGTTGATCATCTCCTCGATATAGCCGTTCAAATCGCCCAGCTTCACCTGCTGGCGGATGAAGTACCGGCCGCTGCGCCCCGCCAGAAAGCGGGTGATGAACAGCATACAGACGATGCACAAAATCACCACGCCGGTGAGGAGCAGGTCGGTGGTGAGCATGCCGATGAATGCCACCACGATCATCATCATGGAGTTGATCACCTGGGGAATGCTCTGGGAGAACATCTGGCGCAGGGTGTCCACGTCGTTGGTGTAGACGCTCATCACGTCGCCGTGGGCGTGGGTGTCGAAGTACTTGATGGGCAGGGTCTGCATGTGGCCGAACAGGTCGTCCCGGATCTTCTTCTGCACCCCCTGGGAGATGGTGACCATCAGGCGGTTGTAGGCCATGGCGCACAGAGCGCCGGTGAGATACAGGCAGCCCATCATAATGAGGGCGCGGATCAGCCCGTCAAACACCGGGTTGTCTATGGCCAGCAGCGGGGTGATATAGTCGTCGATGAGGGAGCCCAAAAACAGGGAGCCGGACACCGAGGCAATGGCGCTCACCAGGATGCACAGCAGCACCAACAGGAAGCGCAGGCCGTAGCCCCGGCCCACATAGCTCATCAGCCGGCGCACGGTGTGGGACCGCTTCACGGGATACTTATTCATCGTCGCTGCCCCCCTTCGTCTGGGACTCATAAATCTCCCGGTAAATCTCACAGCTCTGGAGCAGCTGCTCATGGGTGCCCATGGCCGCAATTTTGCCGCCGTCCATCACCAGAATCTTGTCGGCGTCCTCAATGGAGGAGATGCGCTGGGCAATGATAAACTTGGTGGTCTCGGGAATCTCCTCCCGGAAGGCCTTGCGGATCAGCGCGTCGGTCTTGGTGTCCACCGCGGAGGTGGAGTCGTCCAGAATCAGAATCTTGGGCTTTTTCAGCAGCGCCCGGGCAATGCACAGCCGCTGCTTCTGCCCGCCGGACACGTTGGAGCCGCCCTGCTCAATGTGGGTGTCGTATTTGTCGGGGAATTCTTGGATGAAGGGTTCGGCCTGGGCCAGCTTACATACCCGGACCATCTCCTCGTCGGTGGCCTCCGCATTGCCCCAGCGCAGGTTCTCCTTGATGCTGCCGGAGAAAAGCACGTTCTTCTGGAGCACCATGGCCACCTGCTCCCGCAGGGCGTCCATGTCGTAGTCCCGCACGTCCACGCCGCCTACCAGCACCCGGCCCTCGGTGGCGTCGTACAGGCGGGGAATGAGCTGGACCAGGGTGGTCTTGGAGGTGCCGGTGCCGCCCAGGATGCCCACCGTCTCGCCGGAGCGGATGGTGAGGTTCACATCCTTCAGACACTCCTTCTCCGGGTCCTTGGCGTAGCTGAAGCTGACGTTCTCAAACACCACGGAGCCGTCCGTCACCTCGTAAACCGGGTTGGGGCCGTTCTTCAAATCGCTCTCCTCGTTGAGCAGCTCCACAATCCGCTCGGCGGAGGCCCGGGAGATGATAATCATCACCAGCACCATGGACAGCATCATCAGGCTCATGAGAATCATCATGATATAGCTGAACATGCTGGTGAGCTGGCCGGTGGTCAGCTCGCCCCCCACCACCAGGTTGGCGCCCAGCCAGGACACGGTGAGCATGCAGGCGTAGACGCAGATCTGCATCAGGGGCATGTTGAAGGCCACCAGCTTTTCCGCCTTGGAGAAGTCCATGTAGATTTCATTGGACACCTTGCCGAACTTCTCCTTCTCATGGTCCTCCCGGACGAAGGACTTCACCACCCGGATGCCCAGCAGGTTCTCCTGCACCACGTTATTCAGCCAGTCGTACTTCTTGAACACCCGCTCGAACAGGGGGTGGGCCGAGCCCATGATCACCAGCAGGCCCAACGCCAGGATGGGAATGACAATGAGGAAAATCAGGGCCAGCTTGGGGTTGATGGTGAAGGTGAGCACCCAGGCGCAGATGAGCATGATGGGGCAGCGCACCGCGATGCGGATCACCATCATAAAGGCCATCTGCACGTTGGTCACGTCGGTGGTGAGCCGGGTGATGATGCCGCCGGTGGAAAACTTGTCAATATTGGCAAAGGAAAATTTCTGCACGTTCCGGTACATCTCCCGGCGGAGATTGCGGGAGAAGCCGGTGGACGCCCGGGCGGCAAACCGGCCGGACAGAGCGCCCAGCAGCAGGGCGATGAGGGCCATGGACACCACCGTGGCGCCATATTGCAGGATATGGCCCATACTCCCCGCCTTTACCCCCTCGTCCAGCAGCTTGCCGGTCATCATGGGAATCAGCACGTCAAAGGCCACCTCACCGATGACAAAAATGGGGGTGAGAATGGTATCCCGCCAGAATTCCTGAATGCAGCTGGTTAAGCTTCTTCTTTTCTTCATAGAGTTCCTCCTTGGATCGCTGTGATTTTGCCGTCACATCAGGTTTCGCTTGAGCTTCTCCACTGTGGCCAGAAACTGCTCCACCTCCTGTGGTGACAGGCCCTGGGTCAGAAGCTGCTCCACATTGTCAATGCGCTTCATAATCTCCTGCACCAGGGCTTCCGCCTTGGGGGTGGCAAGCACCTGCTTCAGCCTGGCGTCATGGGCGACTGCCTGCCGGATCACCAGGCCCTCCGCCTCCATCCGCTTCAGCAGCCGGGACGTGGTGGAGCGCCGGATATAAAAGGCCTCCTCCACATCCTTCTGGTATACCTTCTGGTCCCGGTTCTGGTATAAAAAGCCCAGGATCTTCGCCGACATTTCGGTGAAATCGTCCCCATCCGGGGTTTCTGTGGATTCCAGAACCTTGCGCCGCAGAAGGTTGGACAGCGCCTTTATTTCATATCCTACATGGTGCTCATGGTGCATTCGCTCATCTCCTTTCTTAGGATCAAGATTAGTTTAGTTGCATTGCTAACAATTGTCAATGCGCAACATTTACAAAACTGCCCGCTTGTTCCCCACCGCATTTCCGGCACATCGAAAAGCCGGCCGCCGCATTTCTGCGGCGGCCGGCTGAGGCTGTTACAGGCGGGGTACGCTCACCCCGGACATCACTTGTTCAAACTGGCTCCGGCTGGGACCGCCGCTGGACACCGTCCGGTCCAGCAGCACCCCGCCGTCCTTCCGAGCGGCGTTCAGGGAGAAATAGGACAGGTACACAATCTGCGCCCGGAGAAACTCCCGCTGGGCCAGCATGGCCTGCTCCCCGGCGGTGAGGACGCCCCACTCCACGCTCTTGACCACGGCGGTGTCCCAGGTGAAGTCCGGGGCGCTCCCGCTGTCGGTGTAGCCCAGCGCCCGGAGGATCAGGGTCATATACTCCTCCGCTGAAATCTCCCGGTCCGGGGCGAAGCAGGGCTGACCGGCGCTGTTGCTCCCCACGCCGTTGGTGTAGCCCTTCTCATAGGCGTAGGCCACGTAGCGGTCGCACCAGGCGGGGGTGTCCGCGAAGGGATTGACCGCCGTGCTGGACAGGGCGGCCTCCTCCTCCCCGATGAGGCGCAGGAACATCACCACCCCCATGATCCGGGTGGAGGACACCTCCAGATCGTAACCGCTGCCGTAGGCGGTACCGCTGCCCTGGAACAGCCCCAGAGCAGCCAAGGCGTCGGCCAGGGCGTTGTAGTCCACACCGGAGCTGGGGGCCACGGAATAATAACCCTCCACGCTGAGCACCGCAGTGTCCGAGGTGACGGTGATGCTGGCGGTCGTCTGCTCCCCTGCCAGGTAGCGGTGGCGCAGGCTCAGAGCGCTGCCGGAGCTCGCCGCCTGCCCCGCCGTCACGTCCACCACTCCGCTGCCGGAATAGCTCAGGCTGGCGCTTCCCGCCAGCAGCATTCCGCCGGAGCCGGCGGACAGGGTCACCACATCCCCCGCCTTAAACCGCAGGTCGGTCAGGGCGGAGGCATAGCTCTGCTCCCCGGCGGCCAGGGCCAGGTAGGCGCTGTGCTTCTGGTTCAGCGCCTCCAGGGCGGACTGGTAGGCCGCCTGCGTCCTCTCCTCCACCCGCTGGGACACCTGTTCCTCCACATCGGGCAGGTAGGTAAGGTTCAGATAGCTCTTCGAGATCAGCGACTCACCGGTGAGGACGCCGGAGGCATACGCCGCCGCGCCGCTTACCAGGATGGCCGCGGCAAGCAGAATGACCGCAGTTCTTTTCATGGTTCCTCCGATATCATATAGCTCAGCGCCAGCAGGCTGTCGGCGAAGTGGACATCCTCCACCACCACCTCCGGGCTGCTGAGCGACAGCTCGATGTTGGTGAAGTTCCAGATCCCCTTCACCCCCGCCCGCACCAGCCGGTCGGCAATGGTGGGGGCGGCCCGGCCGGGGACGGTCAGCACCCCGATGCTGGCCGGCTGCCGGGCCAGATAGTCCTCCAGCTGGTCCACATGGTAGACCGGGATGTGGGACACCTCCCGGCCCACCACCCCAGGCGCCACGTCAAAGGCGGCGGCCAGCACCACGCCGGAGCGCTCAAAATGGAAGTTCTCCAGCAGCGCCCGGCCCAGGTTGCCCACCCCCAGGATCACCGCGGTGTGGCCCCGGTTCATCCCCAGGATGTCGGCCACCTCGTCCCGCAGCGTACTCACATTATAGCCATAGCCCTGCTGCCCGAACTCCCCAAAGCAGGACAGATCCTGCCGGATCTGGGAGGCGGTGAGCCCCAGGGAATTTCCCAGCGCGTTGGAGGAGATCCGCTCCACCCCGGCGTGGTGCAGGTCGTTCAGATGCCGGTAATAGCGGGGCAGGCGGCGGATCACCGCGCTGGACACCTTTTGCTTTCTCATATCCCATCACACGCTTTCCAGAGCATCGTTTTCAGCCGTTCTTATTCAGTTTACTCGAAACGCCGGTGGATGTCAACGGCCCCCGCCCAATTCCGCCGGAACAGACAGGCCCCGGGGCGCATACAATGGAAAAAAGGAGGAATGCCAGTTGGACGCATTTGGAACCATTTTGACCCGTGTCTACACCTCCCGGGCTCAGATCCCCCTCTCGGGGGCCACCGTGGCCTTCACCCAGCGGGGCGATGAGGGCCGCCATGTGCTGCTGGCCGTGCGGGTGAGCGACGAGAACGGCCGCACCGCGCCGGTGCGGGTGAGCACGCCGGAGCCGGCCACCAGCGAGTCTCCCGGCACCCCCTCCCCCTTCGCCGTGTGCGACATCTGGGCGGAATCTCCGGGGTACGAGCTGCTGGTGGTGGAAAATGTGCAGATCTTCCCCGACACGGAGACCTTGCAGGACCTGGAGCTGATTCCCCTGCCGGAGCACACCGCCGCCCTGCTGTCGGAGCATCCGGTGGTCATCCCGCCCCAAAACCTGTAAGGAGGGAGCGTATGCCTGAATCACTGCCCATCACCCCCTATGTCCCCCAGTATATCACGGTCCACCTGGGGGCGCCGGGTTCCGACGGGGAAAACGTCACCGTCTCCTTCCCGGACTACGTGAAAAACGTGGCCTCCAGCGAAATCTACCCCACCTGGGCGCCCGCCGCCCTCCGGGCCAATATCCTGGCCATCATCTCCTTCGCCCTCAACCGGGTGTATACCGAGTTCTATCCCAGCCGGGGCTACCCCTTCAACATCACCTCCTCCACCGCCTACGATCAGAAGTTCATCAAGGGCCGGAACATTTTTGAAAACATCAGCCGCCTGGTGGACGAGATGTTCAACACCTACATACGGCGCATCGGCTTTGTGGAGCCTCTGGCCGCCAAGTTCTGCAACGGCACCACCGTCACCTGCGACGGGCTGTCCCAGTGGGGCAGCCAGGCCATGGCGGAGGAGGGGGCGGACTACCTCTCCATCCTCCGCGCCTACTACGGCGACAACATCGAGCTGGTGACCAACGCCCCGGTGCGGGGCATCCGCTACTCCTACCCCGGCTACCCCATCCGCCGGTATGACAGCGGGGAGGCGGTGCAGCGCATCCAGGTGATGCTCAACCGCATCTCCCGGGACTACCCCGCCATCCCCAAGATCTACCCGGTGGACGGCATCTTCGGCCCTGCCACCGAGGCGGCGGTGAAGCGGTTCCAGGAGATCTTCGACCTGACTCCCGACGGCATTGTGGGCAACTCCACCTGGTACAAGATGGTATTCCTCTACGTGGGGGTGCTGGATCTGGCGGAGCTGATCAGCCAGGGGCAGACCTACTATCCCGGCAGCAGCGGCCAGGCCTTCCCCCGGGTGCTGGCGGAGGGGGCCAGAGGGGAGCCGGTGAAGGTCATTCAGTACGTGCTCTCCGTGGTCTCGGAGTTTTATGACAACATCCCGCGGGTGGCCATTGACGGCATCTTCGGACCGGCCACCAAAAACGCCGTCATCGCCGTCCAGCGGATGAGCGGCCTGACCCAGGACGGCGTCATGGGAGTCCGGACCTGGGCCGCCCTCTACCAGCTGTACGCCGGGATTGTGGACACCGTCAGCACCTATACCAACGTCATTCCGGAGGCCTTCCGCCCCGACCTGCCGGACAGCCAGGCCACCGGCCTGACCCAATACCCCGGCCGGCCCATGGCACTGGGCTCGGCCGACGAGAGAGGAGCCGCTTCATGATTCTGCCCCAAGAGATCCGCCTCATCGGCCAGAGCGTCCGCAGCCTTCAGACCATGCTGCGGGAGCTGTCCTTTGTCTATGACTTTCTGCCCCGGCTCACCCCGGACGGCGTTTTCGGGGAGCGCACCCTGGAGGCCGTCATGCTCTTTCAGCGGGAGTTTTTCCCCCCCGTCACCGGGCAGGTGAACCAGGCCACCTGGGACGCCATTGCCGCCCGCTACCGCCAGTCTCTGGCCGGGAGGCCCCGGTCCCTCCGGGGCTATCCCGGCGGCCTGTCCATCCAGCCCGGCCAGGACAGCATCCACCTCTACCTGGTACAGTCCATGTTCCGTACCCTGGCCGGGCTGCTGGAGGGGATCGAAGCCGGTCCGGCCACCGGCGTCAACGACGCCGCCACCCAGCACAACCTCCGCTGGCTCCAGGCCCTGGAGGGCCGGCCGGAGACCGGAGTGCTGGACCAGGAGAGCTGGAATACCATCAGCCGGCTGTATACTCTGTTCGTCACTTACGGGCAGACATAGGAAAAGAGGCGCTGCCACGGCAGCGCCTCGAGGCTGTCGAAAAAGTGGCGGAGCCACTTTTTCGAGTAGGATGCAGGCCGCTGCGCGCAGGATTTGTCCGTCTGCGGCGGACAAATCCCACACTTGCGGCCTGAGCAGTGTTTTCAGCCACGCACGTGTCGCGGCTGAAAACAGATTTCCACTTCCTTCGCGCCTGCGGGCGCGAACTCTGCGAGGCTTTTTCGACAGGCTGAGAGGCGCTGCCACGGCAGCGCCTCTTTGCTACGTCTCATGGTCCACGGTCTTCATCTGCTTCAGGTTGCCGATCTTGTGGCTGCGGCGCTCCAATTCCGCCAGCACCGCGTCCAGGGGGATGTTCTGGTGGGCCATCATCACCATCAGGTGGTAGATGAGGTCGGAGATCTCCCCCACCGTCTCCTCCTGCCTGCCGTTCTTGGCGGCGATGATGGTCTCGGAGCACTCCTCCCCCACCTTCTTCAGAATCTTGTCCAGGCCCTTGTCAAACAGGTAGCAGGTGTAGGACCCCTCCTGGGGATTGCTCCTGCGGTCCAGCACCACCTGGTACAGCTCCTGCAAAACAGTGTCGCTCATGTGGTTTCCTCCCAAATTTCGTTGAAAAAGCAGCTTCTGGCCCCGGTGTGGCAGGTGGGTCCCTCCGGCAGGCAGAGATAGAGCAGGGTATCGGTATCGCAGTCGGTGACCACCTTCTTCACATGGAGGAAGTGGCCGGAGCTCTCCCCCTTGTTCCACAGCTTCTGCCGGCTGCGGGACCAGAACCAGGCGGTCTTGGTTTGCAGGGTCAGCTCCACCGCCTCCCGGTTGGTGAAGCCCAGCATCAGAATCTCTTTGCTCTCCGCGTCCTGGATGATGACGGGGATCAGGTCTGCCTTCTGAAACAGCAAATTCAAATCAAAGTCCATCAATTCTTTCACAGCTCCCAGGGGGGCTTTTCCTCCTTCCAGTCCCAGGGGTCCTCCCCCTGGTGTTTCGTCCGCCGGGCGGTGAGCTTGCCCTTGGTCTGTATCACGGGGCGGCCGGGATCTCCGGCCGGCCGCTTCTTCCGCATCTGCTTTCCGGCGGCGTTGAACAGGCTGGGCGCCGCTTCACCGGTCAAATCCAGCAAGTCCAGCAAATCGTCCAGCATGGCCCATCCTCCTCAGCGCACCGGGATAGCCCGATCCCGGAGATAGTCCTTGACCTGGGGTACCGTTAGCTCCCCGAAGTGAAACAGAGAGGCCGCCAGAGCGGCATCGCAGTTGGTCCTTTCAAATACCTCCGCAAAGTGGGCCAGGGAGCCGCAGCCCCCGGAGGCGATGACCGGGATGGACACCGCCTCCGTCACCGCACGGGTCATGGCCAAATCAAAGCCCGCCTTGGTGCCGTCGGCGTCCATGGAGGTGAGGAGGATCTCCCCCGCCCCCAGGGCTTCCGCCCGCTTCACCCACTGGATGAGGTCCATGCCGGTGGGCTTGCGGCCCCCGGCCACCACCACCTCCCAGCCGCCGTCTCCCCGAGCCCGGGCGTCGGCGGCCAGCACCACGCACTGGGAGCCGAACCGCTCCGCCGCCTGGGCAATCAGCTCCGGCCGGGCCACGGCGGCGGAGTTCACCGAAATCTTGTCCGCTCCCGCCCGGAGCAGCCGCTGAAAGTCCTCCACCGTGCGGATACCGCCCCCCACCGTCAGGGGGACAAAGACCTGGGCCGCAGTGCGCTCCACCACGTCGGCCACAGTGTCCCGGGCGTCGCTGGTGGCGGTGATGTCCAGAAACACGATCTCATCGGCGCCCTGGTCGGAGTAGTATTTGGCCAGCTCCACCGGGTCCCCGGCGTCCCGGATGTTGACGAAGTTGACCCCCTTCACCACCCGTCCGTCCCGCACGTCCAGGCAGGGGATAATCCGTTTGGCTAACACTGCGCCCCCGCCTCCTTTACCGCCAGAGGTAAATCCACCGTCCCGGCGTAATAGGCCTTGCCGATGATGGCCCCGTACAGGCCCATGGCGCTCAGCCTGGACAAGTCCCCGTTGGAGGACACCCCGCCGGAGGCGGTGATCCGGCAGCTCACCGCCTCCTGCAAGGCGGCCAGCCGGTCAAAGGAGGGGCCGGACAGCATGCCGTCGGTGGCGATATCGGTAAAGATAATGGTCTTTACCCCTATGGATTCCATGTACTTTGCAAAGTCCAGATAGTTCCGCCCCGAGGACTGCTCCCACCCGGCGGTTTTCACGATGCCGTCCATGGCGTCAATGCCCACGGCCACCCGGTCGCCGTACCTGGCCGCCGCTTCCTTGACAAACTCCGGGCGGCTGACGGCAGCGGAGCCGATGACGCACCGCCACACCCCCAGGGCAAAAACCTCCTCCAGGTCGGCCATGGTGCGGATGCCGCCCCCCAGCTCCACCTTCAGGCCGGACTGCTCCGCCACAGCCCGCACAATAGAGCCGTTCCGCCGCGCTCCGCTGCGGGCGCCGTCCAGGTCCACCATGTGGATGTGCCGGGCGCCCGCCTCATAAAAGGCCCTGGCGGTGGCCAGGGGGTCCTCCGCCACCTGATGGGCGGTGGAAAAGTCCCCCCGGTACAGACGGACCGCCTTCCCGTCCTTCAAATCAATGGCAGGAAATAAAATCATCTGTTCAGCCCCCCGAAATTCCGCAGAATCTGCAAGCCCACCTCGCCGCTCTTCTCCGGGTGGAACTGGCAGCCGTACACGTTGCCCCGCTGCACCGCCGCCGTCACCGGCACGCCATAGTCGGTGGCGGCAATGACGGCGCCGGGGTCGTCCGCCACGGCGCAGAAAGAGTGGACAAAGTAGACATAGCTCCCCTCCGCCACCCCGGCAAACAGCGGAGAGGGGTTGGGAAAGCGCAGGCTGTTCCACCCGATATGAGGCAGCTTCAGGCCGGTCTCAATCTTACGGACGCAGCCTGGTACAAGGCCAAGGCCTTTACACTCCCGCACCTCTTCCCCCCGGTCCAGCAGCAGCTGCATCCCCAGGCAGATGCCCAGCACGGGCTTCCGCTCCGCCTGGGCAAGCACCGCCCCGGCCAGGCCGGTGAGGCGCAGCTTGTCGGCGGCGTCGGGGAAGGCGCCCACTCCCGGCAGGATGATGGCGTCGGCCCGCTCCAGCTCCCCGGGATCGCTGGTGATACAGGTGGGCAGGCCCAGGTAGTCCATGGCGTTGGTGACGCTTTTCAGGTTGCCCACGCCGTAGTCCACAATGGCGGTGCACCCCATCACAGCACCCCCTTGGTGGAGGTGACGCCGGTGCCGGTGATCTGAACGGCCTCCCGTACCGCCGCGCCCAGGGATTTGAACAGGGCCTCGGTGATGTGGTGGGCGTTCTTGCCGTACAGGCACTTCATATGCAGCGTCAGTCCGCTGTTCACCGCGAAGGCCCGCAGGAACTCCTCGGTGAGGCAGGCGTCGTAGGCGCCGATCATGGGCTGGGGCATCTCGGCGTCAAAGGCCAGGAAGGGCCGGTTGGAAAAGTCCAGGGCGGTGAAGCACAGAGCCTCGTCCATGGGGATATAGCACGAGGCAAACCGGCGGATCCCCCTTCGGTCCCCCAGGGCCTTCCTCACGGCCTGGCCCAGGACGATGCCCGCATCCTCCACGGTGTGGTGGCCGTCCACCTCCAGATCCCCCTTGACCTTCAGCTCCAGCCCCAGGCCGCCGTAGAAGGCGAAGGCGGTGAGCATATGGTCAAAAAAGCCGATGCCGGTGTGGATGTCCACCTCGCCCCCCTCCAGGGAGAGGGTGAGGCGGATGTCGGTCTCCTTGGTGGTACGGGTCAGTTGGGCTGTTCTCATGGCTTGTACTCCTCCCCTTCAAACCGCACGCGGATGGAGTTGGCGTGGGCGGTGAGCTTTTCGCTCTCGGCCAGGGTGATAATCTGATCCTTGATGGGGGCCAGGCTGGCCTCGTCATATTGGATGACGCTCATGGTCTTGAGGAAGCTGTCCACGCTGAGGGGGGAGAAGAACCGGGCGGTGCCGCTGGTGGGCAGCACATGATCCGGCCCGGCCAGGTAGTCCCCCAGGGGCTCCGGAGACCAGGCGCCCAGGAACACCGCGCCGGCGTTTTGGATCGCGGGCAGCAGCGCCCGGGGATTTTGGGTGACAATCTCCAGGTGCTCCGGGGCGATCTGGTTGGCCAGGGCGGCGCAGTCCTCCAGGCTGCGGCACACGATGGCGCAGCCGAAGTCCCGGAGGGAGCATTCCATAATCTCAGAGCGGCTGAGATAGCCGGTCTGACGGATAATTTCGGCGTCCACCGCCCGGGCCAGCGCCAGGGAATCGGTGAGCAGCACGGCGGAGGCCAGCTTGTCGTGCTCGGCCTGGCTCAGCAGGTCGGCGGCCACAAACTTGGGGTTGGCCGCCCCGTCGGCGATGACCAGCACCTCGGAGGGGCCGGCCACCATATCGATGTCCAGCTGGCCGTAGGCCTGCCGCTTGGCGGCGGCCACGTAGGCATTGCCGGGACCCACCAGCTTATCCACCCGGGGGATGAATCCGGCGCCGTAGGTGAGGGCGGCCACCGCCTGGGCGCCCCCCACGGCAATCACCCGGTCCACCCCGGCGATTTTGGCGGCGGCCAGCACCGCGCGGCTCAGATTCTCGGTGGGGGGCGTCACCATGACGATCTCCTCCACCCCCGCCACCCTGGCGGGGACGGCGTTCATCAGCACGCTGCTGGGATAGGCCGCCGTGCCGCCGGGAACATAGATGCCCACCCGGGTGAGGCCCCGGACCACCCGGCCCACCACACCCCCGTCGGGGGAGGTCCACTCCATGGTGCGGATGAGCAGCTTCTCGTTGTAGTCCCTGATGTTGGCCGCCGCCCGCTCCAAGGCGGCAATCAGCTCCCTCGGGCAGCCGGCATAGGCCTCCTCCAGCTCCGCCGGGGAAATCTCCCTGGGCTCGGCCTTGTCAAAGCGCAGGGAGTAGTCCCGCACCGCCTCATAGCCCCGCTCCTTCACGTCCGCCATGATCCCGGCCGCCGCCGCGTCAATGGCCTGGTTGGCCTGGGCGGCCCGGGCTTTCATGGCCGCAATGACCGCGCCCTCGGCCCGGCCGTCCGCTGTTACGATCTGTATCATTTTCGTTTCTCCAATTCTCCCTCGCACCGGGCGATGAAATCCGCAATCTGGTCCTTATACAGCTTCATGCTGGCGGTATTGACAATAAGCCGGGCGGACACCGGCGCCACGTCCTCAATGGGGACCAGGCCGTTGGCCTTCAGGGTGGCTCCCGTCTCCACAATGTCCACAATGGCGTCGGTGAGGTTCAGGATGGGGGCCAGCTCCACGCTGCCCTCAATTTTGATGATGTCCACATCCATGCCCTTTTTGGCAAAGAAGGCCCGGGTCACCTCCGGGTACTTGGAGGCCACCCGCCGGGTCTTGTAGGTGCCGTAGAAGTCGCTGCCCTGCCGCACCGCCAGGGCAAACCGGCACTTGCCGAAGCCCAGGTCCAGCACCTCGTAGAAGGAGCCGCCCTTTTCTAGGATGGTGTCCTTCCCCACAATGCCCAAATCACACACCCCGTGCTCCACGTAGGTGATCACGTCGGGGGCCTTGGCCAGCACCGCGTCCAGGGGGTAGTTGGGCAGGCTGTGGACCAGCCGGCGCCCCGGCTCCCGGATGGGCGTGCAGTCCAGCCCCGCCTGCTGAAAAAGCTCCACGCTCTTGTCCAGCAGTCGGCCCTTGGTGATGGCGATTCTCAGGCGCTCGCTCATACCCCCACCGTCCTTTCCCCGTCCTTGTCAAAGACCAGCACCGCTTCCGCCCCCTTGTCCCGGGCCAGATTCAGGCTGGACTCCAGGGTGCGGCAGGGGGACAGCTCGCAGGTGCCGGCGGGGCGGCCGTCCACCGCCTCCAGGGCCTGGGCCAGATAGCCCGGCTCATAGTGGACCACCGTGCGCAGCACCGGGGGCGTCAGCTCCGGCAGGGTGCGGGCCACCGCGTCCACATCCACGGCAAAGCCGGTGGCCTGGGCCTCCCGGCCGAAGACACCCACCAGGTTGTCGTACCGGCCGCCGGAGAGCACGGCGTCCCCCGCCCCCTCCACATAGCCCCGGAACACCACGCCGGTGTAGTAGTCAATCTGATGGACCATACCCAGATCAAACCGCACATAGGGTCCGTAGCCCGCGGCGGCCAGCTCATCATACAGAGCGGACAGATAGTCCACCGCCGGGGTCTTCCCCGCCAGCCGCTCGGCCTGGGAGAGCACCTCCGCCCCGCCGAACAGGCGGCTGAGCTGCTCCAGAGCGGCGCAGGCCGGGTTGCCCCGGTGGGGCGCCAGAAAGCTGTTGAGGGCGGCGAAGTTCTTCCCCTCAATCAGCCCCCGCATCTCCTCCACCGCCCCCTCGCCCAGCTCCAGCCGGCCGGCCAGCTCCCGGAAATACCCGGCATGGCCCAGCTCCACATGGAACTTGGGGGCGCCGCAGCTGCGCAGGGCGTCGATGGCGGTGACAATGATCTCCACATCCGCCTTCTTCCCCCCGGCGCCGATCAGCTCCACCCCGCACTGGGGAATCTCCCGGCTGCCCCCGTTGTGGGCCGGGTTGGAGCGGTACACCGTCTGCTCATAATACAGCCGCTGGGGCAGCGCCACCGCCTTCAGCTTGGTGGCCGCCACCCGGGCAATAGGGGTGGTGGAGTCAGGCCGCATCACGCAGAACTTTCCGCCCGGGTCCCACACCTTGAGCATCCGCTCCTGGGGAATGGCGCTGCCCGACAGGGCAAACAGGTCATAAAACTCCGTCTCCGGGGTGGAGACCTCCAAAAAACCCCGCTGCCGGAACAGCCGGGTCAGCCGGGCCTGCACCTGGCGGCGCTCCTGGCACTCGGCAAACAGCCGGTCCCGGGTCCCCTCGGGGGTGTTGATGGTTACACGCACGGGAATGCCTCCCTTCCGCTTTCGCGCTTTACCACGCTACTATACTATATCACCCGCCCCTTGTCAAGGGGAAAACCGGGGCCGCGCACTGCGCGGCCCCGGGACAGGACGGACTTGCTGCTCAGCTCCAGCTGGTCATCAGGCGGAGGATCAGGGCGGACAGCTCTCCCCGGGTGAGGGTATCCTGGGGGGCCAGCAGTCCGCCGGGCTTGCCGGTGAGCAGTCCGGTGGATACCGCCCAGTCGGTCCCCTCCGCCGCCCAGGCGCTGACCGCGGCGCCGTCGGCATAGCCGTCCAGCGCGCCGGTGAGGCCGCCGTCACAACCAGCCAGACGGCTCAGCACCACGGCCAGCTGCTCCCGGGTCACAGTCCCGTCCGGGTCAAAGTGGGCGGCGTCCACTCCTTCCACCCCGCCGGCCTGGACGGCCCACGCCACCGCGCCGGCATACCAGGCGTCGGAGGCCACGTCGGCAAAGGACACCGCCTCCTCCGCCGCCTCCGGGCTGCCGCTCATGCGCCACAGAGCGGTGACCATCTGGGCGCGGGTCAGCTCCTCGTCCGGCAGAAAGTTTCCGGAGCCGTTCCCCTCAAGCAGGCCGCAGGCGGCGCAGAACCTGGCGCTGTCCGCAGCCCAGTGGCCGTCCAGATCGGGGAACGCAGGCAGCCCATAGAGCTCCTGGTTCAGATAGTCCCGGAGTTCCCTGCACAGGGCCTCCACCGTACCCTCCTGGAAGAAATCCGTCAGGCCGGCCTGGGCCACCGCCTCCTGGTAGCCGATACAGTCCCCCAGGTTCACCATCTCCAGGTAGGCGTCAGCCGCAGCCTCAAAGTCGGTCCGGGCATCCAGGAGAAGCTCCAGGGAGGAGAGGGCCGAGGTGGCGTAGCTCATGTAATACATGGGCGACTCAAAGGTATGGTTGACCACCACCCAGGTGTCGGCAAAGTCGCCGCCGTAGATGACCGGAACCCCGTACTCCTCCGCCAGCCGGCCGGCCAGGGCGTTGATCTCCTCCACCGTCAGATCCCCTTCGGTATAAATGATGTTCTGGAACTCGTCGAACAGGCAGCCGGTGATGACGGAAAACAGCATGCTGTACAGCACACGGCCCCGGTAGGCGTCTCCGCCCTCCCCCACCATCTCGTCGGCAAACTGCAGGTAGAGCACCTCCAGCATTTGGGAATTCATTTCAGCCACGTCGTAGCACATCACCCCTGTGGCGGGAACGGCGGACAGGCAGGACTCGGCATAGTGGCCGAATTCATGGACCAGGGTGCTCACGTCATAGTAGTTGCCGTAGGGGCAGTTGAAGATCATGGCGGACCGGTAGGCCGGCAGGTCGATGGTGAAGCCCACATCCAGCTTGGTATCCAGCGGTTCGATATCCACCAGATGGCACGCCCGCATGTACTGGTACAGGTCGGCATACTCGCTGGATATCTCCTCCATATAGGGCTCCACCAGGTCCAGCACCTCTTCCTGGGTCAGGTTATACAGGCAGTCCAGCTGCTTGCTGGAGAGATGGCTGTTCCAGGACATCGCCGTAATCAGCTCATTGTACAGCTGGACAGCCCACGCCTTGACCTGGGTATAGAGCTGCTGGGCCTCCTCCAGGGTATAGTCCCGGCCGTACACCTTCTCGTACGCGTAGGCGGCGTAATTGTCATACCCCTTGCTCACAGCATAGGTATTGCGCACCTTCGTCATCTCCACCAGAATGGGGGCGGCGGCGGCGTTAAAGGCCTGATTCAGCAGATCCTGTACCTCGCCGGCCTCGTCAGCGGACAGGGTATCGTCCCCGTTCAGCTCCGCCTGGGTCCAGGTGCGGTCTCCCCAGGTCACTGTATAGTCCGCCTCGCTGGCTACCCAGTAGTCGTTGATCAGCTCCCGCTCCTGGGCCAGCAGGGCCAGCTGCTCCTGGCTGTCCGGGGTATAGTAGTCCAGCAGGGTCTCCAGATCGGCGCCCATCTCCGCCGCCAGCGCGGAGCCGTACTCGGACTGGAGCACCGCCCGGACCGACTGCGTATAGCTGTTGGAGGCCTCAGTCAGCGCCTCGGACCACGCCAGATAGTCCTGAGTCACCTGGTCGGTGGGGTCGCGGTAGTAGGCCACGCTGCACACCGCATACTCGGTATAGAACTGGTCGTAGGCCTCATCCAGCGCCCCACACAGCTCCAGAATCTCCTCCGTCTCCGCTCCGCCGGTCAAGGCCGCCTCCAGCTTCGCCTGGGCGGCATAGAGCAGAGCGGGGTCCGGCTCCCCATAGGTGAGGGTGGAAAAGTCCACCTGCTCCGGCCAGGCCTCAAAGATATCGGTCTCCCGGGCCAGGGCGGTGGTGCTCAGCAGGGAGAGAGCCAGCAGCAGGGCCAGGATCCTGGCGCCGGTGCGGGACAGTCCAATGGGGCCGTGCGTTTTCTTTTTCATTGTGTTCCTCCCCTTTTCTTTTTTGGTTTTCGTCTGCGGCACTCCGCCGTGTGGACGGCCTGCCCGTCAAAACAGGCCGTCGAACAGGGTCATCTGACTGGTGTCGGGCAGTTCCCAAAGGGCAAAGCCCTTTGGGGTCCCGTCTCTCTCCATCTGCGGGGCGAACTCAATTCGCCCCGCATCGAGGTTTTGCCTCCGGCAAAACTCTCGGACGCCGCTGACGCGGCGGTGGACGGCCTGCCCGTCAAAACAGGCCGTCGAACAGGGTCATCTGACTGGTGTCGGGCAGGCCGTCCAGGGCGCCCACGGCCTTGAGCTGCTCAATGTGGGTCTTGGACACCTTGGGACAGGCGGCGGAGAACTCCTCAATGGAGATAAACCGCTTGCCCTGGCGCTGCTCCAGAATGGACCAGGCCGCCGTCTCCCCCAGGCCCGGGATGGAGGTGAAGGGAGGCAGCAGCGTGCCGGCCTCCTGGTCGGGCAGAAAATTCACCGCGTGGGAGCGGTACAGATCCATGGGGGCAAAGGTGAAGCCCCGGAGATAGAATTCGTATACCACCTCCAGAGTAACCAGCATGTCCTCCTCCACCGGCGTGGGTTTCTCCTTGGCCTCGATCTCCTTCATCTTGGCCTTGCACACGTCCATGCCCATGCACATGCAGGTGGCATCCAGCGCCTTGGCCCGGATGGAGAAGAAGGCGGCGTAGAAGGCCAGGGGGTGGTGGACCTTGAACCAGGCGATACGGAAGGCCATCATCACGTAGGCCACCGCGTGGGCCTTGGGGAAGAGGTACTTGATCTTCTTGCAGGAGCCGATGTA
>NZ_CALXFV010000019.1 GCF_944387675.1 uncultured Flavonifractor sp.
CGGTGAAAGCTGACAAAGTCGGGGGCGGCGTCGGGGCAGTGCCGCCGGATGGCCCCTACCACCAGCTCCGGGTTCAGGCCCGGGTTCTGGGCTTTCACAATCAGGTCCAGAGTGATGGTGTCCCGCCGTTCCTCCACCGTGGCCTGGCGGATCAGGGGGATCAGGTCCACCTCCACCTTGCCGCTTTTTGCCTTTTTGCTGCGCTTTTCCATCACCAGGCTCTCCCGGGCCAGCAGGTCCCGAATGGCCGACTCGGCCCCGAAGGGCGCCCCGGCCTCATACTCCATGGTGACGATGTAGTTTACATAACAAAGCTCCTTCACCGGCCGTACCGCCTCATAGCAACGGTGAACGGTGATCCCGGCGGGGAGAGCGTCGCTCATTCTGGCCGGCACCTGGTCCGGGGGGGTGTCCAGCACCTGGCACTCCAGCACCTCACAGGCGCTGGAAAAGCCCACCGACAGGGGCAGGGGGATGGAGACAAAGGCGTGGGGATTGAAGCCCTCGGTATGCTTGATAGCGATACCCGCCCGGAGGAAGGAGCGCTGGAAGGTACGCATTAAATCCAGGTGGGAGATGAATTTGGCGGTATCCACCTTGGAAAAGGCCAGTCTATGCATCGCATTTCCCTCCCGGACAGAACTGATTGGCCCCGCAGCCGGAGCACCCGGCCCGGCAGTCGGGGGTGATGCGCGTCTCATAGGCCCGCTCCCGCTCCCGCCACAAGAACTGCCGGGTCACCCCCACGGAGGTCGCGTCCCAGGGAAAGACCTCGTCCCTGTCCCGGACCCGGTTGGCGTAAAAGGCGGGGTCCACCCCGCAGGCCTGGAAGGCCGCCATCCAGCCCTCAAAATCAAAGCCCTCGCTCCAGGCGTCAAACTTGGCGCCGTGGCGCCAGGCGTATTCGATCACCGGGGCCACTCGCCGGTCTCCCCGGGCCAGCACCGCCTCCAGAAAGCTGGTCTGGGAGTCGTGCCAGTTGTACTTGATGGAGCGGCCCTTCATGTGCTCCCGCAGCAGCTTCACCCGCCGCTGATACTCCTCCATGGAGATTTGCCCCTCCCACTGGAAGGCGGTGTGGGGCTTGGGGACGAACCAGGCGGTGGACACGGTGATGGTCACCCCCCGCTTGGGATTGGGGGTGGTCTCCTTCCAGGCCTGGTATACTTTTTCCGCCAGGTCGGCGATGCCCAGCACATCCTCGTCGGTCTCGGTGGGCAGGCCCAGCATGAAATAGAGCTTCACACTGCTCCAGCCCCCGGAAAAGGCGGTGCGGCAGGAGCGGAGCAGCTCCTCCTCGGTGACGTTTTTGTTGATGGCGTCCCGCAGGCGCTGGGTCCCCGCCTCAGGGGCAAAGGTGAGTCCCGACTTGCGCACGTGCTGCACCCGCTCCATCAGCCCCAGGGAGAAGTTGTCCGCACGGAGGGAGGGCAGGGACAGGGACACCTTGTTTGGCTCGCACCACTCCAGCAGCCCGTCGCACAGCCGCTCCAGGGGCCGGTAGTCGCTGGTGGACAGGCTGGAGAGGGTCATCTCCTGGTAGCCGGAATCCTGGCAGGCCTCAATTCCCTGCCGGCGCAGGATCTCCGGGTCCCTGGCCCGCACCGGGCGGTAAACGTACCCCGCCTGACAGAAGCGGCAGCCCCGGATGCAGCCCCGGAACAGCTCCAGCATCACCCGGTCATGGACAATCTCGGTGGAGGGGACGATGGTCTTTACCGGAAAATAGCTGTGGTCAAAGTCCTGGACAATCCGCTTGGTCACCACCGCCGGCGCTCCCTCCAGGGGGATCACGGCGGCCAGGGTGCCGTCCTCCTTCCAGGATACGTCGTAGAGAGAGGGTACATAAATGCCGGGAATTCCGGCGGCGGCGGAGAGAAACTCCTCCTTGCTCCAGCACTCCTCCCGGGCTCTGCGGTAGAGGTGGATGATCTCCTGGCTGACCTCCTCCCCCTCTCCCAGGACAAACAAATCCACAAAGGGGGCCAGGGGCTCCGGGTTGTAGGCGCAGGTGCCGCCGGCCACCACCACGGGGGACAGGCCGCACCGCTCCTCGCTGCGCAGGGGCAGGCCGGCCAGGTCCAGCATGTTGAGCACGTTGCTGTAGGACAGCTCATACCCCAGGGAGAAGCCGATCAGGTCAAAGTCGGCAATGGCGTCTCCGCTCTCCAGGCCGTAGAGGGGAATGCCCTCCCGGCGCATCTCCTCCTCCATATCCAGCCAGGGGGCGAACACCCGCTCACACCATACCCCCTCCATCTCATTCATCACGCCGTAGAGAATCCGAATGCCCAGGTTGGACATGCCGATCTCATAGGTGTCTGGAAAACACAGGGCGTAGCGCACATCCACGTCCCGGCGATCCTTCACCACCGCGTTATATTCCCCTCCGGTATAGCGGGCGGGCTTCTGCACCCGCGGGAGGATATGTTCCAGTGTACGATTCATGCCGAACCCTCTCTATGCTCCTTTAAAGTGGCCCGAAACGGGCTTATCATTATACTATACATACCCTTCCGGCGCAAGGCCAATTTCTCCCTCAGCCGGGGAGCAGAAAGGCGGTCAGGCACAGTACCGCCAGCCCCGTCAGGTTGGCCGCCGTAAACACCAGCAGATACCGGCCCGGCCGGGCGCCGGGGGTCTTCAGATAGCTCTTCAGGGAAATGAGGCTGGCCAGGGAGGCGATGGGGGTACCCAGTCCCCCCACGTTGGTGCCGATAAGTAGGCCCCGCCAATCCGCCGTGAAGCCGGACAGGAGCACCGCCGCCGGCACGTTGCTGATCACCTGGCTGGCCAGGCCGGCGGTGAGCGCCACCCGCCCTTCCATCAGGGCGGCGATGGCGCTGTGGATGGGGGGGCAGGCCCCCACGTTCCCCGCAAACAGGAAAAAGCAGAAAAAGGTGGCCAGCAGGCCGTAATCCACCCGGCGGAACAGGGAGCGGTCGAAAATCAGCATGGCCCCCAGCACCACCGCCAGCAGAGCGGGGTAGGGCAGCACCCGGAACACCGACAGCAGGCACAGCACAAACAGCACGGCCATCAGTCCCAGCTTGCTCCGGGACTGGATGCGGGCCTGGTCGGCAAAGACCACCCGGATGCCCTCCGGCTTGACGCACAAAGCCGCCGCGACCAGTCCCGCCAGGCTCACCAGGGACAGGGGCAGCATCACGGAAAAGAACTGCCCGGCGGTCAGCTCATAGTTGGCGTACAAGTACAGATTCTGGGGGTTGCCCACCGGAGTGGCCATGCTGCCCAGATTGGCGGCGATGGTCTGGAGGCTCACCACATAGATCAGCCGCTCCGTCCGTCCAATCAGTCCCAGCACCAGCACCGCAAAGGGGACAAAGGTGATAAGGGCCACGTCATTGGTCACCAGCATGGACACAAAGAAGGGCAGCAGCACCAGCACCAGCGTTACAAACCGCATCCGCCGCTCTCCCGCCAGCAGCCGCTGGGCCAGCACCGCGAACACCCCGCAGCTCTGAAGCCCGGCCACCACCGCCATCAGGCAGAACAGCAGGCTGATCACCCGCCAGTCGATGTAGTTGAGATAGGCCGCCGAGGGCGGGTTGAGCGCCACGGAGGCCAGGGCGCACACCGCCGCGATGCACAGCACCGGCTCCCTCTTCCAGAATCTCAGCAGGCCATTGCCCGTCTCCCTCATCTTCTCTCCCTCTTCCCCTGTCTGGACATGACGAAAAAGCCACCCTGGCGGGTGGCTTTTTCACACATCTTTCGCCCTTTGCCTTGTTTCAAATTTTACTTGATTCCCGTGCCGCGGTCAAGGGGGCGGCGGCTTTTTTCTCGCCGCTCAGGACCGGCGGAAGTCCTCCACCACGTCGGCCAGATGCACCGGCGAGAGTCCCGCGCTGTTGCAGCACTCCGCCAGCCGGTTTACCTCCTGAAAGTCCGTGGAAATCCGCCCGACGCATACGCCGCCCCGGCTGCGAATGCCGTACATCTGGGGCCAGGCCGTCTCGTCCAGAAAGACCCGATACATCACGCGGTTGTGTTTCATGTTCTCCTCTCTCCTCGTCTCTTCTTGTCTCTTATGGAATTCCGTCTTTCGCGGGTCATCGACCAAATTCGACCGGTTTCCGGCGGCAGGCGTGCTATACTACCCCAAACGCCTCTGCCGTTTCCCTGCCGGTGTCTTCCTCTGTTGTCTCTCTCCTCCCCTCCATATGTGGTGTTTCCCCTCTCCACACGCTCTATATAGTGTATTTTCCGCAGGATGTCAACGGCTGGCGCCTATTTGGATTGTTTCCCCTGATTTTTGACCACATCCGGTTTTTGCCGGAGGACTGGAGGAATTGCTATGTCCCTGATGGTTGAGAAGCTGGCCTATCTGAAAAAGGTGCGGGGGCTGACCACGGAGCAGGCCGCCCGGCTCTCCCACATTCCGGTGGGTACCCTGAACAAGATTTTCTCCGGCCAGACCAAGCACCCGGCGGCAGAGCATATTGAGCGGATCTCCCGGGTCTTCCGGGTGACCGCCCACTACCTGCTGGACGACGAGCTGCCCACCGAGGACTGCTTCTGCGCCCTGGCGGAGGATAGCCTGTTCGCCCTGTCGGCGGAGGAGGTGCGGTTTGTGACCCAGTACCGCCGGCTGGACAGCACCGCCCGGCAGGCTCTCGCGGCCATGGCCGCCCTGCTGCGGATTCCCACCGGCCTGCTGGCGGGTACGGTGCCGGTCCGGCGCACCTTCTGCTACACCGCGCCCGCGCCTCAGAGCGCCGCCGGCGGACCGGTACGCACCATCCTGCTGCCGGAAACCGACTCCGCCGCCGCCCAGGCCCAGTTTGCCGTGCTGCTGGAGGATGGGTGCATGGAGCCCATCTATCCCGCCGGATCGGTGCTGCTCTGCCGCCGGGGGCCGGTGGGCCGGGAGGATTACGGCCTGTATCAGCTCAACCAGCGGCTGCTGCTGCGCCGCCTGATCCGCCGCAGGGGCGTAACCCGCCTGGTGGCGCCCAGCCTGGCCTACAAGGACGTGGTGGTGGCCGACACCGACTTTCTGGACTGCCTGGGGGTTATCACCGGCCTGGCCCGGAGCTACCGCTGGGGGTAAGCCCGGTTGACAAGGCAGGGAAAGGATGATACCATAAAAACAGAAATACCGGGTATTGGCCCGGTTAGAAGGGAAACTTTGGGAATGGAGGGAAGATGACGGTAGCCGCCGGCATCTTCCCTGTCTTTTTCTCTCTAGGAAGGAGTGCGGAAATGGACCTCAAGTCTGACATTGAAATTGCCCAGGCCTGTGAGATGAGGCATATCAAGGACATCGCGGCGGTGGCCGGGGTGGACGAGGACTATCTGGAGTACTATGGCAAGTACAAGGCCAAAATCGACTTAAAGCTGCTCTCTGACCGGGCGGACAGGCCCGACGGCAAGCTGGTCCTGGTCACCGCCATCAACCCCACCCCCGCCGGGGAGGGGAAAACCACCACCACCGTGGGCCTGGCCGACGGCATGCGCCGGCTGGGGAAGAATACGGTGGTGGCCCTGCGGGAGCCCTCCCTGGGTCCGGTGTTCGGGGTGAAGGGGGGCGCCGCCGGGGGCGGCTACGCCCAGGTGGTCCCTATGGAGGATATCAATCTCCACTTCACCGGCGACTTCCACGCCATCGGCGCGGCCAACAACCTGCTCTCCGCCATGCTGGACAACCACATCCAGCAGGGCAACGAGCTGGACATCGACGTGCGGCGCATCACCTGGAAGCGGTGCGTGGACATGAACGACCGGCAGCTGCGCAACATTGTGTGCGGCCTGGGGGGACGGATCAACGGCGTTCCCCGGGAGGACGGGTTTGACATCACCGTGGCCAGCGAGATCATGGCGGTGCTCTGCCTGGCCGACGGGCTGGCGGACTTGAAGGCCAGGCTGGGCCGGATGGTGGTGGCCTATACCCACACCGGTTCGCCGGTCACCGCCCACGATCTGAAGGCGGAGGGGGCCATGGCCGCCCTGTTGAAGGACGCCATCAAGCCCAACCTGGTCCAGACCCTGGAGGGGACCCCCGCCTTTATCCACGGCGGACCCTTCGCCAACATCGCCCACGGCTGCAACTCGGTCACAGCCACCCGGGTGGCTCTCAAGATGGGCGACTACGTCGTTACCGAGGCGGGCTTCGGCGCCGATCTGGGGGCGGAGAAGTTTCTGGATATCAAGTGCCGCCTGGCCGGACTCCGCCCGGCGGCGGTGGTGCTGGTGGCCACGGTCCGGGCGCTGAAGCACCACGGCGGCTGTCCCAAAGCCGAGCTGGGCCGGGAGAACCTGCCCGCCCTGGAGGCGGGTCTGCCCAATCTGCTGCGCCATGTGGAAAACCTCACCGGCGTCTACGGTCTGCCCTGTGTGGTGGCCATCAACCGCTTCCCCACCGACACCCAGGCCGAGCTGAAGCTGGTGGAGGACAAGTGCAGGCAGCTGGGGGTTAACGTGGCCCTCAGCGAGGTGTGGGCCAAGGGGGGCGAGGGCGGCATGGCTCTGGCCCGGGAGGTCCTCCGCCTGTGTGAGGCGCCCAACCGCTTCTCCTTCGCCTATGACCTGGACCAGAGCATTGAGGCCAAGCTGGAGGCCATTGTGAAAAAGGTGTACCACGGGGACGGGGTGAGCCTCACTCCCGCCGCCAAAAAGCAGGCGGCGGAACTCACCGCCCTGGGCTTCGGCTCTCTGCCCATCTGTATGGCCAAGACCCAGTACTCCTTCTCCGACAACCAGAATCTGCTGGGGGCGCCCGAGGGTTTTACCGTCACCGTGCGCAACCTGAAGGTATCCGCCGGGGCGGGCTTCCTGGTGGCCCTGACGGGAGACATCATGACCATGCCCGGTCTGCCCAAGGTCCCCGCCGCGGAAAAGGTGGATGTGGACGAGACGGGCAAAATTTCCGGACTGTTTTAAAAGGAGGTCTCCGCTGATGTATACCGCTGAACAGAATTGTCAGGAATTTTTGGACGCGCTGGCCTCCAAGGCCCCCGTACCCGGCGGCGGCGGCGCCTCCGCCATGGTGGGCGCCCTGGGCGCCGCCCTGTGTACCATGGTGGGCAACTTCACCGTGGGCAAGAAGAAATACGCCGCTGTGGAGGAGGACGTAAAGGCCCTCATAACCAGGGCAGAGACCCTTCGCGCCAAGCTGCTGGCGCTGGTGGACGCCGATGCGAAGGCCTTTGAGCCTCTGTCGAAAGCCTACGCCATCCCCAAAGACGATCCCGGCCGGGCGACCGTCATGGAGCAGTGTCTCCGGGATGCCGCCGCCACCCCCATGGCCATTCTGCACCTGAGCTGCGAGGCCATCGACCTGCACCGGGAGATGCTGGACAAGGGCAGCGTCATGATGCTCTCCGACGTGGGGACCGGGGTGATCCTCTGCCAGAGCGCCTTGTACGGCGCCGCCCTCAACGTTAAGGTGAACACCAAGAGCATGGCGGACCGCCCCTACGCCGACGCTATGGACGCCCAGGCCGACGCACTGGTGTCCAAATACGCCCCCATAGCCCGGCAGGTATATGAGGCGGTTACGGGGAGGTATGCGTGATGGCCCAGTTGTGGAAAGGCGCTCCCGTGGCCGCCGCTCTGACGGAGCAGCTGGCCGCCCGTGCGGCGGAGCTGGCCGGGCGGGGCGTCACCCCCACCCTGGCCATTGTTCGGGTGGGGGAGCGGCCGGAGGACTTGTCCTATGAACGGGGGGCGCTGAAGCGCTGTGAAAAGGTGGGCATCGCCGTCCGGCAGTTCCTGCTGCCGGAGACCGCCGGCCAGGAGGAACTGCTGACGGTGATCAGCCAGATCAACCGCGATCCATCCATCCACGGCTGCCTGCTGTTCCGCCCACTGCCCAAGCACATGGACGAGCGGGCGGTGTGTCAGGCTCTCTCCCCCGCCAAGGATGTGGACGGCATCACCTCCGGGTCTCTGGCGGCGGTGTTCTCCGGCAGCGGCGCGGGCTATCCCCCCTGCACCGCCCAGGCCTGCCTGGAAATTCTGGACTACTACGGCTACGAGCTGAAGGGGAAGCGGGCGGTGGTGGTGGGCCGCAGCCTGGTCATCGGCAAGCCGGTGTCCATGCTGCTGCTGGGCCGCCACGCCACCCTCACCATCTGCCACACCCGCACCGCCGACCTGGCCGCCGAGTGCCGCCGGGCGGAGGTTCTGGTGGCTGCGGCCGGAAAAATAGGAGCGGTGTCCGCCGCCTGCCTCGCCCCCGGCCAGGTGGTGCTGGATGTGGGCATCAGCGTGGACGAGGAAGGCAATCTGGTGGGGGACGTGGACTTTGCCGCGGCGGAGGCCACAGTGAAGGCCATCACCCCTGTCCCCGGCGGCGTGGGGGCGGTAACTACCTCAGTTCTGGCCCGCCATGTCATTGAGGCAGCGGAAAAGGCCAGCCGGTAACCAAGCAACACACAGGCCATCGGAGCCGCGTTCCGATGGCCTGTGTGTTTTTCACTCTTTATGCCTCCATCAGCAGGAAGGAGCCATCCTTTCCGCTCATACCAATGTGCAGCACCTGTTGGCTTCCGTCCGTATCCGTATAGGAGAGTCCCACGGTGGGCAGCACGCCTGGAAAACTGATTGACACCACCAGGGGCCGGTCCGGGGTAAATTCCTCTGCCTGATACAGGGCTTCCCCCTCCGCCGTGACCAGCTTCTGGGCATTCTCGTCCCAGGTCAGGTAAAACAGGCTGAGGTCCTGCACAGCGGCATTCGTGGTCAACACCAGCCGGCTGCCGTACCCGTCGATGGCGGCGTCAAGCGCCTCATAATCCGGAGATTGGGCCAGCAGCTCCTCCGTGGCCGGGGCGACGGAGAGCTCCGCCGGGGCGGGCAGTTGGCCGAATACCCCGTGGACCTCCGCCCGGCCGGCGTCTCCATCTGGCAGGATCACCAACTTGAGCCCGCCCACCATGCCGTCTTGGGTGAGCAGATAGTAACAGGTCCCGTCGCCGGTTCGGATTCCCCTGTCGCTGCACCAGCCCTCCAGCACCGGGATGGAGCTGATATCGGCAAAGTCTGTAAACAGCTCCGTATCCGCCGGCATCTCGCCCTGGGCTACCGCGCCGCTGTCCAGATTGAGCCTGTATGTCTCAAAATCCTGTGCTCCCGTCCCTTGGCTGGAGAGATACGCATCGTTTCCCGCCCTGTCCACCTGCACCAGCAGCACCGTATCCCCCTGCCCGTGACGGGCCAGGTTCAGCTTGCTCAGGTCGAGCCTCTGGATGAGCTCATAGCTTTTCAGGTCCAGGACAAAAAAGCCGTTCAGATAATGGAACACCAGCTTTTCCCCGTCGGCATAGTCCAAATCCGCCATAACGGCACCGATGGGACTGCCGGTATACGCCGCAAAGTCCTCGTCAGACATGGTATATGTCTCGTCCGGTATCTGACTGGCATCCGGTTTTGGTCCGGAGGACAGGCACACGGTCAGGGAGATGCACAGAAGGGACGCCAGCACAACCGCCAGCCATGTGGGCCGCTTATCCTGCATGATGTTCTCAATTCTTTCCCTGGTATCTCCCTCTCCAAAGGCAAGGGGCGCGGGGATGGACCCTCTTCTTCCGGCGGCAAATTGCAGCAGAGACGCGGAATAGTCCGCCCGGATGTCGTCCCGGGTACTCCGGATCACCGCCTCGTCACAGGACATCTCCATATCTCTGGCGGACAGTCTGAACGCCAGCCAGACCAGGGGATTGAACCAGTGCAGGCACAGCGCCCCAAAGGCCAGCACCCTGGTCACATGGTCCCCTCTTCGGATGTGGTGACGCTCATGCCGGAGGACGTAGGACCGCGCTCTCTCGGACAGTGCGGAGGGCAGATAGATTTTGGGGCGGATCAGGCCCAGGACAAAGGGTGTGGGAATATGATCAGCCAAATAGACGTTCCCCTCCAGCGGGACGGCGCCGGTGAGCCTGCGGCCCAGCCGCAGGAGCTGGAGCAGCTGGAAGGCCAGCATGGCCCCGACGCCGCACAGCCAGAGAACGCCAGCCACCGACGCAGCCTGTTGGGCGGTACTTCCTGCCGGCATCTCCTGCTCCAAAGCCGGGTCCCCGTCCTGTTCCGGCGGCTGGCCGGCCGGGGGCGCGGCCGCCTGATGTTCCTCATCGTGCAGGGTATCATGCTCCACGGTCTCCGTCCCGGCGGCAGGCGGCTGCAGGAGGTCCATCGGAGAAAATCCGAAAGGCAGCGCCACCGGGCAGAGCAGGCGGAACAGTACCACCGCCCAGAGGACATAGGAAAAGATTTTGGGCGCCCGCTTCAGCAGCAGCCTTGCCAGCAGCACCGCCAGAATGGCCCCGCTGGCGGCAACAGACATGCGGAGCACAGCGGGAAACAGCAGATGCGGCATATCATCCCCTCATTTCGTCAATTAGCCTCTGCAATTCCTCGATCTCCCGGTCGGACAGCTTCTCCCCCTTGGAAAAAGCGGTGAGAAATTTGGGCAGGGAACCCGCAAAGGTCTCCTCCACAAACTGTCGGCTCTGCATCCCTTGGAATTCCTCCCTGGACAGCAGCGCCGTGACCACGCCGCCGCTGTTCTGGAAAATGCCCCGCTCACACAGCCGCCGGAGCATGGTGTAGGTGGTGGATTTCTTCCAGCTCAGCTCCTGCTGGCACAGCTTGACCAGCTCGCCGGAGCCGATGGGCGCATGGGTCCAAATCAGCTGGGCAAAGCGGGTCTCCACCGGACCCAATCTCATATCAGCCATAAGACGCTCCCTCCACGCAAGATGGTTTACTGGTTGTAAACCTCTCCATGGTCAGTTTACACCCAGTAAACCATCTTGTCAAGCAGTTATGGCGCCAGTTTTTCCGCCGCCAGGGTCATCTGCGCCTGGGTCAGGTCAAAGCCGGGCTCCAGCTCCACGATGCGCCCCGACCAGCAGAGCAGCCATTCACCGGTAGGTGTATCCTCCACGGCCCACCAGCGCTGCCAGACCTGCTCCGCCCCCCAAGGCTCGGGGTCGGCAGCCATGTAGGTGTAGAGGCGCACCTCTTCCCCATCCTCCATCTCCGCCGTCCAGTCATCCCGGTCGTGGAGCAGCTCCTCCACGCACCAATTGTACAGGAAGGGCAGATGGACGTCCACGATGGTATAGTCCAGGTATACCGGGTTCTCTCCCGCCTGGCGCTGGTCGAAGGAACTATCCTGATGGAAGCTCCGCCTGGTAATCAGGAAGGTGGAATCCGTCTGCCGCCGGGTGATGTAGCGGTCATCCTCCACTCCGGTCAGGTCCTCCACCGACAGGGACGGCTCAATCAGCTCCTCCATGGTGGAAATGCGCCCGGTGCGCAGACCCCACAGCAGCCCGCCCATGATGCCTCCCATCAGGACAAAGGCCAGCACCACATCTACCGTCAGGGTGACCCCCCGGTTCAGGCTCCGGGAGGCCTTCTGCCGCTTGAGGAAGTTCTTCACCCCGTTGACCGCCAGGAACATCAGGGCGTAGCCCGCCAGCATAAGGACCAGCGTCAGCCGGAGGCCGGGCTTCCGGTCAGCGGCAAAAATGTAGACAAGGGCCAGCGCCGTTACCGCCATCATAGCCAGCATCAGCTTGTGGCACCCCTTTGTGGGGACAAACTCCCCCAGAGGGGCGGCCTTCTTGGCCCTGTGCCGCCAGGTGAAGTAGCGGATCAGGTCGGCAGCGCACCACAGAAAGAGCATCAGCCAGATGGCCCCGGTGGCCAGGTTGTAGGCGCTGGAGAGCAAATCAATGGGGCTGTGGGTCAGGGACCAGAGCCAGGAGCCCCCCATCCAGAAGCCGATGACCAGCAGGAAGAACTGGAAGGGCAGCACCCGCCTCATCATTTTCCCGATGCGCTCCAGCTCCAGAGCCGGCTCGGTATCGATGGGTACCGGGTCGGCCTCCTCATTGTAAAAGACCTGCATCTGCCCGGAGGAGGCCGCCAGCTTCCAACCGGACTGGAGGCAGAAATCGTGGAACTCCCTCTGCTCCTCCGTAGGCCCGGCATCAAACTGGGAGGCCCGCAGGTAGTAGGTGACGGTGAAATGGAGCCGCCTTGGCTCGGTGCGCTTGTAGTACCAGCCCAGGTTGCTCATCCGCTCCAGCAGCCAGCCCTGGGCCGCCCGCTTTTCCAGATGGCGCTCCATACTGGTACGGTCATAGTAGGAAAAGGGGATAAAATCCCACTTCCGGTTCTTCACGGCTGCTCCTCCTCTCCGAATACGGCCCGGTAGTCCCATGCCTGGGCGCAGATGCGGCGGTACTCCCCTGACAGGGCCTCCTTCCCCTTTTCCGTCAGCACATAGCTTCTCCGGCGGCCCTCCGCTCTGGTCTCCCGGATCATCCCCGCCTCCGCAAACTGCTCCAGCAGATTGTACAGGGTGCCGGAGCCCACCCGCACACGGCCTCCCGTCATGGCGGGAACACGCTCCATAATATCCATGCCGCAGCACTCGCGGCTCAGGCAGAGCAAAATGTAGTACATCTGCTCGGTGAGGGTCTGGAATTTGGGCCGGGGCATGTGTCTCACCTCTATTCTCGAATATCGACATTTCCTGTCTGTATTGTATTCTCGAATATCGACATTGTCAAGTCTCTCTTTGGCTCTTGCGTCTGTTCTTCGGGAATGGTATGATTAAAGATACGCAAAAAGCGGATGAAAGCGGGTAAGGATATGGCCGAGTTGGATCAAAATCTGCTGACGGTGGGCAGCGTACCCCGGAAAATGCTCACCTTCGCCCTGCCGATTTTTTTGAGCAACCTGTTCCAACAGCTGTACAACGCGGTAGACTCTCTGATTGTGGGGAAATTCATCGGGCAGCAGGCCCTGGCGGCCGTCAGCTCCTCGGGCAGCCTTATCATGCTGCTCATCGGCTTCATCAACGGCCTATCCATGGGCGCCGGGGTACTTATCGCCCGGTTTTACGGCGCTCAGGACAGCGACCATGTGGAGCGGGCGGTACACACCACGGTGGCCCTGGGCATCACCGCCGGGGCGGTACTGACCGTGGCGGGGGTCATCCTCACCCCGCAGATCCTCCGGTGGATCGGCACACCCGCCGATGTGATTCAGAATTCCATCCTCTATTTCCGCATTTATTTTCTGGGTTCCAGCGCGGTGGTGCTGTACAACATGGCGGCCAGCATCCTCCAGTCGGTGGGGGACAGCCGCAGCCCCATGAAATACCTCATCCTGGCCTCCCTTACCAATGTGGTGCTGGATTTGCTCTTTGTGGCGGTGCTTCGCCGCGGGGTGGGCAGCGCCGCCCTGGCCACCATTCTCAGCCAGATCCTCAGCGCCAGCCTGGCCCTGGTTCGGCTCTCCCGCACCCAGCACAGCTACCGCATCCGCTGGCGGCGGGTGCGGTTTGAGGGGGCCATGCTCCGGCAGGTGGTCACCCTGGGCGTCCCCTCCGGGGTGCAGAACTCGGTGGTCTCCCTGGCCAACGTCATTGTCCAGGCCAACATCAACGCCTTTGGCTCCTCCGCCATGGCGGGCTGCGGGGCGTACAGCAAAATTGAGGGGTTTGCCTTCCTCCCCGTCACCTGCTTCGCCCTGGCCCTGTCCACCTTCGTCAGCCAGAATATCGGCGCCCAGCGGTATGACCGGGTGCGGGCGGGGATGAAATTCGGCCTGCTGTGCAGCCCCATTCTGGCCGAGTGCATCGGGGTATTTATCTTCTTCCTCTCCCCCATTCTGGTGGGTGCCTTCAACGACCACCCGGATGTGATCGCCTTCGGCGTCAACTACGCCCATACCGTGTCCCTGTTTTACTGCCTGCTCTCCTTCTCCCACTGCTGCGCCGGCATTCTGCGGGGCATGGGCCGTCCCATCGTACCCATGACCATCATGCTCTCGGTATGGTGCGCCCTGCGCATCACCTACATCACCCTCACCGTCCGCCTCATTCCCTCCATTCAGGTGGTCTATTGGGCCTATCCCCTCACCTGGGGCATCAGCTCGGTGCTGTTTGTCCTCTGCCTGACCAAGCTGCGCTTCCCGGCCATGCCGGAGGGGCGCGGCGAAAAAAGGAGTGCTGCCCCGTGAAAATCATTGACAAGCTGAATCAGGACAAGGTCACCCTGTCCTTTGAGGTCTTTCCCCCCAAGACCAGCGACACCTACCAGTCGGTGGAGCGGGCCACCCAGGAGATTGCCGCCCTGCACCCCGACTTTATGAGCGTCACCTACGGCGCCGGCGGCGGCACCAGCGACTACACCGTGGGCATTGCCGCCGGCATTCAGGACCGGTACGGGGTGGACGTGCTGGCCCACCTCACCTGCGCCTCCTCTACCCGAGTCCACGTGACTCACGTACTGGACCAGCTGAAGGCCAAGGGCATTCAGAACGTGCTGGCCCTCCGGGGGGACATCCCTGAGGGGGGAGCCCCCGCCCACGACTACCGGTACGCCGCCCAGCTGGTGGAGGAGATCAAGGCCCACGGAGACTTCTGCATCGGGGGGGCCTGCTACCCCGAGGGCCATCCGGAGGCTCCCACCAAAACCGCCGACATGGATCACCTGAAAGCCAAGGTGGAGGCGGGCTGCCAGTTCCTCACCACCCAGATGTTCTTTGACAACAACATTCTGTACAATTTCCTCTACCGTATCCGGGAGAAGGGAATCACCGTGCCGGTGGTGGCTGGGATCATGCCGGTAACCAACGGCAAGCAGATCGCCCGGATCTGCAAGCTGTCCGGCACCTACCTTCCCCAGCGCTTCAAGGCCATTGTGGACAAGTTCGGGGACAACCCCCCGGCCATGCGTCAGGCGGGGGTGGCATACGCCGCCGATCAGATCATCGACCTCATTGCCAACGGAGTCCAACACATCCACATCTATTCCATGAACAAGCCGGAGATTGCCGCCGGTATCCAGGCCAGCCTGTCGGAGGTGCTGAAATGAAGGTGGCCGCCCCTTATCCGGAGGTGTGCCGCTACCTGGGCTACCGGCGGGGGGTACAGCCCGACCCGGAGACGGAGGCCCTCATCCGCGCCTGCACCGCCCGGGTGGAGCAGGCCGCCCAGCCCCGGACGGTGAGCGCCGTACATCCCCTGACCTTCGGGGCGGGGAACGGCCTGGAGCTGGGACCCATCCGGGTGGAGAGCGCCGCCCTGGCCAAAAACCTGCGGGGCTGTGAGCAGGTCATCCTCTTCGCCGCCACCCTGGGGCTGGAGGTGGACCGGCTGATTGCCCGCGCGGCGGCGGGCCGGGTGGCGGAGGGGGCCGTGTACCAGGCGGCGGGGGCCGCTCTCATTGAGGCGGTGTGCGACGCCGCTACCGACGCCCTCCGGGCCGAGAGCGAGGCCCAGCGCTGGTACCTTCGCCCCCGGTTCAGCCCGGGATACGGGGACTTCTCCCTCACCTACCAGCCGGAGATCGTCCGGCTGCTCCGCACCCCGGAGCGTATCGGTCTGACGGTAACCGATTCCATGCTCCTCCTCCCCGCCAAATCGGTGACGGCGGTGATGGGCCGCACCCGCCAGGCCGTGGCCTGCCACCGGCAGGGCTGCCAGGCCTGCGGAAAAACAGACTGTCCTTTCAGGAGAGATTGACCATGAATTTGCGAGATGTACTGGGGCGGAAACGCCTGTTTTTTGACGGAGGCACCGGCACCCTCCTCCAGGCCCAGGGTCTGAAGGGCGGGGAGCTACCCGAGACCTGGAACCTGCTCCACCCCGAGCGCATCCAGGCCCTCCACCGCTCCTACCTGGAGGCGGGAGCCGACATCCTCTGTACCAACACCTTCGGGGCCAACGCCATCAAGTTCCCGTCAGACGGGCCGCTTGCGCTGGAAGCGGTGGTGCGGGCCGGAGTGGCGCTGGCCCGGGCCGCCCGGGCGGAGGCGGGCCGGACGGCCGACGCCTGGATCGCCCTGGATCTGGGTCCCACGGGCAAACTTCTCAAGCCCATGGGGGAGCTGGATTTTGAGGCCGCGGTCTCCCTCTACGCCCAGGTGGTGCGCCTGGGTGCGGAGGCGGGAGCCGACCTGGTGCTCATCGAGACCATGAGCGACAGCTATGAGGCCAAGGCCGCCGTGCTGGCCGCCAAGGAAAACTGCGATTTGCCCGTGATCGTCACCACGGTATACGGAGAAACCGGCAAGCTGCTCACTGGCGGCAGTGTGGCCTCCACCGTGGCCCTGCTGGAGGGCCTGGGTGTGGACGCCCTGGGGGTCAACTGCGGCATGGGTCCCGCCCAGATGGAACCCATTGTGGCGGAGCTGGCCGCCTGCGCCTCCCTGCCCGTGGTGGTCAACCCCAACGCCGGTCTGCCCCGCAGCGTGGGGGGTGAGACTGTGTTCGACGTGGGGCCGGAGGAGTTCGCCGCCGTGATGGAGCGTCTGTCCGCCCACGGCATCCACCTGATGGGGGGCTGCTGCGGCACCACGCCGGCTCACATCCGCGCCCTGACCGACCGCTGCCGGGCGCTGCCCTTTTTTTCCCCCAGGCCCAAGCACCGCACGGTGGTGTCCTCCTACGCCCAGGCGGTGGTGCTGGGGGACAGGCCTGTACTCATCGGGGAGCGGATCAACCCCACGGGCAAAAAGCGGTTCAAGCAGGCCCTGCGGGAGCACGACATCGGGTATCTGCTCAATGAGGGCTTTGCCCAGGAGGAGGCGGGAGCACACATTCTGGACGTAAACGTGGGCCTGCCTGAGATCGACGAACCCGCCCTGCTCACCGAGGCGGTATGCGCGCTGCAAAGCGTCATTCCCCTGCCCCTCCAGCTGGACACCTCCGATCCGGCGGCCATGGAGCGGGCCATGCGCCGCTACAACGGAAAGCCCATGCTCAACTCGGTCAGCGGCAAAGCGGAGAGCATGGCCGCCGTCTTCCCTCTGGTACGAAAGTACGGCGGGGTGGTGGTGGGCCTGACCCTGGATGAGGGGGGCATCCCCGATACCGCCGACGGCCGGGTGGCTATCGCCAAAAAGATCCGGGACACTGCCGCCGGATACGGCATCCCCGCCCACGACATCGTTATTGACCCCCTTACCCTCACCGTGTCCTCCCAGCCCGACGCCGCCCTGGTCACCCTGGAGGCCCTGGCGCGCATCGGGCCGGAGGTGGGCTGCCCCACCATCCTGGGGGTGTCCAACGTGTCCTTCGGCCTGCCTCAGCGGGAGCTGGTGAATGCCGCGTTCTTCACCATGGCCCTCCAGAAGGGGCTGAGCTGCGCCATTCTCAACCCCCTGTCCACCGGTATGATGGCTGCCTGGCGCGCTTACCTGGCGCTCACCGGGCAGGATGCGCAGTGCGCCGGCTATCTCGCCGCCTACGGCAGTCAGGGCGCCCAGGCCGCCGCTCCGGCCGCCCCGAACGAGGCGCCCCCTCTGGACGAGTGCGTGGTCCGGGGGCTCAGGGAGGGGGCCGCTCAGGCCGCCCGGGACGCGCTGGCAGAGGGCGCGGCCCCTCTGGAGCTGGTGGACCGGCTCCTGATCCCCGCCCTGGACCAAGTGGGCCGGGGCTTTGAGGACGGCACCCTCTATCTGCCCCAGCTGCTGATGAGCGCTGAGGCCGCCAAGGCCGCCTTTGAGGTGGTGAAGGCCGCCATGGCCGGTGAGCGCCGGGAAAACCGGGGTACCGTAGTGCTGGCCACGGTGAAGGGGGACATCCACGACATCGGCAAAAACATCGTCAAGGTATTGCTGGAAAATTACGGCTTTCAGGTGGAGGACCTGGGCCGGGACGTGGCCCCGGAGACCATCGCGGCCGCCGCCGCCAGACCCGGGGTGCGCCTGGTGGGCCTCAGCGCCCTGATGACCACCACAGTGGTGCATATGGAGCAGACCATCGCCCTGCTGCGCCAGCAGGTTCCACAGGTCCAGGTGGTGGTGGGCGGCGCGGTGCTGACGGCGGAGTACGCCGCGCGCATCGGCGCCCACTGCTACGCCAGGGACGCCATGGCCACCGTCCATTTCGCCCAGCAGGTCTATCCACGGACGTAGGGGAGAAAACGAGGCGAATTTGCAATTTTTATTTTACAAAGTGTCACTTTTGCTGTATAATAATAATGTTGCGGCAAACTGCCGCAGCCAATTCAAAGAAATTTAGGAGTGTTGATTTATGAGCCGGATGGTCGGTACCGTATCCATGGGAATCCGGGCTCCCATTATCCGCAGCGGCGACAACCTGGTGGAGATTGTCACCGCTTCCGTGCTGGAGGCTGTGAAGGACGGCGCGATTACCGTTCGCGACCGGGACGTGGTGGCCATGACCGAGGCCATTGTGGCCCGGGCGCAGGGCAACTATGCCTCGGTGGAGGACATCGCCGCCGATGTAAAGGCCAAGCTAGGCGGAGAGACAATCGGGGTCATCTTCCCCATCCTCAGCCGCAACCGCTTTGCCATCTGCCTGCGCGGCATTGCCAAGGGCGCCAAAAAAATTGTTCTCATGCTCTCCTATCCCTCCGACGAGGTGGGCAACCACCTGATTGACGAGGATGTGATGGATGAGAAGGGGGTAGACCCCTACAAGGATGTGCTCTCCCTGGAGCGCTATCGGGAGCTGTTCGGCTACACCACCCACCCCTTCACCGGCGTGGACTATGTGGACTACTACTCCAACCTGATTCGGGAATGCGGCGCCGAGGTGGAGGTCATCTTCGCCAACGATCCCCGGGCCATCCTTTCCTATACCAAAAACGTCCTCTCCTGCGACATCCACACCCGCGCCCGCACCAAGCGCCGCCTGATCGCCGCCGGGGCGGAGAAGGTCTTCTGCCTGGACGAAATCATGACCGCATCCATCAACGGCAGCGGCTACAATGAGACGTACGGTCTGCTGGGTTCCAACAAGTCCACCGAGGACAAGGTGAAGCTCTTCCCCCGGCCCTGCCAGGACCTGGTGGAGGCCATCCAGGCCAAGCTTCTTGCGGAGACCGGCAAGCATGTGGAGGTCATGGTCTACGGCGACGGTGCCTTCAAGGACCCGGTGGGCAAGATCTGGGAGCTGGCCGATCCGGTGGTCTCCCCCGCCTACACCGCCGGTCTGGAGGGTACCCCCAATGAGCTGAAGCTGAAGTACCTGGCGGACAATGATTTTGCCGCCCTGTCCGGGGAGGCTCTGCGGGACGCCATCAAGAATGAGATCAAGAAGAAGGACGGCTCCCTGGTGGGCAAGATGGCCGCCCAGGGTACCACCCCCCGCCGGCTCACCGATCTGATCGGCTCCCTGTGCGATTTGACCTCCGGCTCCGGGGACAAGGGGACGCCCATCGTCTACATCCAGGGCTACTTTGACAACTATACCACCGAATGAGTCACAGCTTCTGAACGATAGCTCCATCAGCAGCAAAAAGGCACCGGCGGAGAAATCCGCCGGTGCCTGAGACTGTCGAAAAAGGCCGTTGGCCTTTTCCGACAAAAGGCTGCATGACGGGTCGGCCTCGATTTCTTGCGAAATAGTCACCCGATCCGTCATGAGAAGTGTCATTTCCGAGGCACATGTCCCCGGAAATGACGAATTTCAGTATGATTCTGTCGCCTGCGGGCGACAGAACTCTGCGAGGCTCCCTACGGGGGAGGTTTTTCGACAAGCTGAGGCACCGGCGGAGAAATCCGCCGGTGCCTTTTTGCATATTCCGCCGGGTTGCGGCGGAGCGCCTTCTTTCACTTAGTACAGCAGGTTCAGATCGTTCTCCGGGTTGAACAGATGGATCAGCTCGGGACGGAAGGTGAAGTTGATCTCGGTGCCGTAGGGAATGCCGGCCCGGTGCTCCTCCGGCAGGTCCACCGTGGGAACCCGCAGCACCACGTCCCGGCCCACCGCGTTGACGTGGAGGTAGACCTCGCTGCCCATCATCTCGGACACGTCCACCTTGCTGGCGATGGTGTGGGGGCCGGCAACAGACGCGAAGGAGATGTGCTCGGGACGGACGCCCACAACCACCTTCCGGTCGCTCTCGCCTTTCTCGGTAAGGATCTTCTGGGCCTTGTCGGACAGCTCCATCACCGCCTCACCCACATGGATCTGATATTTGCCGCCCTGCTTGGACAGCTGGCCGTCAAAGAAGTTCATCTGGGGAGAACCGATGAAACCGGCCACAAACAGGTTGGCGGGACGGTCAAACACCTCCTGGGGAGTGCCGATCTGCTGGATGAAGCCGTCCTTCATGATCACGATCCGGTCGCCCAGGGTCATGGCCTCGGTCTGGTCGTGGGTCACGTAGATGAAGGTGGTGTTGATCCGCTGGCGCAGCTTGATGATCTCGGCGCGCATCTGGTTACGCAGCTTGGCGTCCAGGTTGGACAGCGGTTCGTCCATCAGGAAGACCTGGGGATCCCGGACGATGGCGCGGCCGATGGCCACGCGCTGCCGCTGGCCGCCGGACAGAGCCTTGGGCTTGCGCTCCAGGTACTGGGTGATGTCCAGAATGGCGGCAGCTTCCCGCACCTTCTTGTCAATCTCGTCGGCGGGGACCTTCCGCAGCTTCAGGGCGAAGGCCATGTTCTCATACACCGTCATGTGGGGATACAGCGCGTAGCTCTGGAACACCATGGCGATGTCCCGGTCCTTGGGCTCCACATCGTTCATCCGCTTGCCGCCGATGATCAGGTCGCCCTCGGAGATGTCCTCCAGGCCGGCCACCATCCGCAGGGTGGTGGACTTGCCGCAGCCGGAGGGGCCTACCAGTACGATGAATTCCTTGTCCGCGATCTCCAGATTGAAGTCGTGAACGGCGGTCACCTTGTTGTCATAAATCTTCTTGATGCCTTTCAGAGATACCGTTGCCATATGCATGGGCCGTAAGGGCAATGCCTCCGCAAATACCCTCTCGCCCGCGGGGAGCGATACCCCGCGGACTTTACGGCAGGTCTCCACACTGCCGCACCGCCGGCCGGCGGTTTTTCCTCCTTTTTTGCAGCTCCCCCGGCCCTATAAAAATGGAGTAGAGCCGGGAGGCCTGATTTGGGGGCTGCGCTTCAGCGGCTGACCAGCTTGCCGCGGAAAAACACGTCTTTGACTTCCAGATTCTGGTCCAGGATCACTACGTTGGCCCGTTTACCCGGCTCCAGGCTGCCCGCCCGGCTGTAAATGCCGATGGCCTTGGCGGGGTTCACCGCCGCCGCCTGCACGGCGTCGGCCAGGGGGATACCGAAGGAGACCGCGGTCTGCATGCACTTCATCAGGTCGGTCACCGAGCCGGCCAGGGTGCCGTCGGCCAGGGTGGCGTATTTGCCCTTCACCGTCACGTCCTGGCCGCCCAGGGTGTAGGCCCCGTCGGGCATACCGGCGGCCCGCATGGTGTCGGAGATGAGAATGACCCGCTTGGCACCGAACATTTTGAACACCGCCCGCACCACGGCCGGGTGGATGTGGACTCCATCACAGATCAGCTCCACCTTGCACAGGGGCGTGTCCAGCGCCGCGCCCACCACGCCCGGCGCCCGGTGACTGAAGGGGGGCATGGCGTTGAACAGGTGGGTCACCTGCCGGGCACCCAGACGGAAGGCCTCCATGGCGGTGTCATAGTCCGCCGTGGTATGGGCCAGGGAGATGGTGACTTCGCTCTCCATGGCCTCAATGAATTCCATGGCCCCCTGCTCCTCGGGTGCCAGGGACACCAGCTTCACCAGACCCTGGGAAGCCGCTATCAGCCGCCGGAGCATCTCCACGTCGGGGGCGTGGAGCCAGTCGCCGTTTTGGGCGCCCTTCTTGGACATGGAGAGGAAGGGACCCTCCAGGTTGATGCCGCACAGGGCGGCACCGGGCTTGTCGGCCGCCTTATGGGCGGCGGCCACCTGGCACACGCGGATCAGCTGCTCCTCCAGCAGGGTCATGCCCGCCGGGCAGATCTGGGTCACACCCCGGGACAGCTCGTACTCGGCCATCACCTGCAGGCCATCCGGATCGGCGTCGGAGAAGTCATACCCCTTGCAGCCGTGGAAATGCAGGTCGGTAAGGCCTGGAATCACATAACAGCCGGAGGCGTCATAGCTCTGTCCGTCGGCGCTGGAGTTGGAGAGGAGGCGGCCGTCAAAGCACACGTCCCGCTGGACAAAGCCCTCTTGCAGGTCAAAGACCTGACCGCCGGTTATCCGCATACGGGTACACCCGCTTCCACCAGCTTGCTGAGGGCGGCCTTGTCGCCCACCAGGGTCACGTCGGGGTGGAGCTGGAGGATGGAGGCAGGCACATCCCGGGTCACCGGGCCGGCAAAGGCCTTGACCACCGCCTCCGCCTTGTCCTCGCCGCTGACCACCATCAGAATCCGACGGGCGTTCATGATGTTCTTGATACCCATGCTCAGGGCGTGGCGGGGAACCTCGTCCCGGCTCTCAAAGAAGCGGGTGTTGGCGTCGATGGTGCGGTCGGTGAGGGTGACCAGGTGGGTCTCCAGGCCGAAGTCGTCCCCAGGCTCGTTGAAGGCAATGTGGCCGTTGTGGCCCATGCCCAGCAGCTGGAGGTCAATGCCGCCCAGGTCCTGGATCAGCTTGTTGTAAGCCTCGCACTCCGCCTTGGGGTCCTTGGCCAGGCCGTTGAGCACGTGGGTGTTCTCCGGCTTGATGTCGATATGATCGAACAGATTGCTCTGCATGAAGTAGCGGTAGCTCTGCTCGTGATGAGGGGACAGGCCCAGATACTCGTCCAGGTTTACAGAGCGCACCTCCGCAAAGCTCAGATCGCCCTTCCGGTACCAGTCCACCAGCTGCTGGTAGGTACCCACGGGGGTGCCGCCGGTGGCCAGACCCAGCACGCAGTCGGGCTTGTAAATCACCTGGGCGGAGATGATGTTGGCCGCCCGGCGGCTCATGGCCTTATAGTCTTCCGATTGATAAATACGCATACCAATTATCTCCTATTTATTCAGCAGTACTTGGCAATGGCGTCGGCAATCATGGCGGCGGCCTCGTCCACCACGGCGGCGTCGCTGTCAATGAGGCCGGGCATGGGCTTGCGCACGGAGCCGCAGGCCACACCGTTCTTGGCCAGGATGGCCTTCATCACAGCATACAGGTTGCCGTGGGCGGAGCACATCTTGTAGATGATCCGGCAGATATCGTTCTGGATCTGACGGGCGGGCTCCATCTCGCCCTTCTGGAAGTGCTCATACACCTTCAGGAAGAGCTCGGGCATGACGGCGTAGGTACCGCCGATACCGGCGCAGGCGCCCATGGCCAGGCCGGAGATGTACTGCTCGTCGGGACCGTTGAAGACGATAATGCCGGCGTCCCGCCACATCTGGATATCCTGGACGGGCATGGAGGAGTTCTTCACGCCGATGACCTTGGGGTTCTTCTTCATCTCGGCCAGCAGGGAGGGGGTGAGGGCCACGCCCGCCAGCTGGGGGATGTTGTAGATCACAAAGTCGGTGTTGGGGGCGGCGGCGGAGATGTCGTTCCAGTACTGGGCGATGCCGTACTCAGGCAGGTGGAAATAGATGGGGGGGATGGCGGCGATGGCGTCCACGCCCAGGCTCTCGGCATGGGCGGCCAGCTCCTGGCTGTCGGCGGTGTTGTTGCAGGCCACGTGGGCAATAATGACCACCTTGCCCTTGGCCTCCGCCATCACGTTCTCCAGCACCACCTTGCGCTCTTCCACGCTCTGGTAGATGCACTCGCCGGAGGAGCCGCCCACATACAGGCCGTTGACGCCCTTGCCGATGAGGTAGCGGGTCAGCGCCCGGACACCCTCGGGAGAGATGTTGCCGGCCTCGTCATAGCAGGCGTAAAACGCGGGAATGACGCCCTGATATTTCTTCAAATCGCTCATGTCAATTTTCCTTCTCTCAAATTATTTGGAGATAAAGCGGACTTAGCCCTTGACAGCGCCCATGGCAATGCCCTGGGTGAAGTACTTCTGGAAGGCGATGAACACCACCACAATGGGGATGGCGGCCAGGGCGGCGCCGGCCATGATGAGGCCGAAGTCGGAGGACATTTCGCCCTGGAGGTTGGCGATGGCCAGAGGCAGGGTCCAGTTCTTGTCACTGGTGAGCATAACCAGCTGGAGGAAATAGTCGTTCCAGGTGTTGACGAAGGTGAAGATGGCCAGGGCGCCGATGCCCGGCTTGATCATGGGGAAGACCACGCTGAAGAAGGTGCGCAGCTCCCCGGCGCCGTCCACTCGGGCGGCCTCCAGAATCTCGTTGGGGATGGTCTCGGCAAACTGCTTCATCAGGAACACGCCGAAGGGCCAGCCGACGGTGGGCAGGATAACCGCCCACAGGTTGTCGTTCATGTGGAAGAAGGTCATCTCCTGCAGCAGGGGGATAACAATGACCTGCTTGGGCAGGGCCATGGCGCAGATGATGATGGTGAACAGGATGCCCCGGCCATAGAACCGTTTCTTGCCCAGGGCGTAGCCGGCCAGGGCGGCGGTGAGGCAGGTGAGGATCATGGCCATGGCAGAGATGAAGATGATGTTGAACAGCCACTTGAACGCGGGATGCTCAAACAGGCGGGCGTAGTTGTCCACCGTGGGATTCTGGGGGAACCAGATGGGATACTTGGCGTTGATTTCGATAACGTCCTTGAAGGAACCGGTGGCAATCCAGTACAGGGGGAACAGGAAGAAGATCGCCAGCAGGATCAGGACCACCGCGGCAAACACCTTGTAGCCGGTGGAGGTTCCGCTCAAATCAGTGGTTTTCGCTTTCATGTTCTCACTCCCCCCCTTAGTCCGTCTTGGCCAGCTTGAACTGGACAGCGGAGAATATGGCAATGATAATGGCCAGGATTACGCCGATGGCGTTGGCATAGCCCAAATCATTGAGACGATACGCGGTGTCGTACACCTGATACATGATGGTCATGGTGGAGTTCAGCGGGCCGCCCTTGGTCAGCAGCTGGATCAGGGCGAAGCACTGGAAGGAGTTGATGGTGGTGATAACCAACACGTACAGGGTGGTGGACATAATCTGGGGCCACTTGATCTTCCAGAACACCTGGAGCTTGGTGGCGCCGTCCACCTGAGCCGCCTCCACCAGGGACTGGTCCACGTTGCCCAGGGCGGCCACATACAGCACGATGGGCTGACCGATGGAGGTGGTGAACAGGATCAGGATGATAAACCAAATGGCGGTGGAGGAGGTACCCAGCCAGTCAAAGCCGTCGGTGCCGGCCACCTGGTTGAGCAGGCCGTAGTAGGGGTGGAGGATCCATTTCCACACCACGGTAATGGCCACGGAGCCGGTAACCACCGGCAGATAGAACACACACCGGAAGAAGGAGCGAGGAATGGAATGCATTTTGTAGATGGCGGAGCTCACCCACAGGGAGAAGGCGGTAACAGTGGGTACCGCCACCACCACGATGAGCACCGTGTTCAGGAAGCCCCGATGGAAAATGGGGTCCTGAAACAGCTTGATGTAGTTGTCCAGACCGGCAAAGCCCTTGATGCCGCCCAGGCCGTACTCCATGAAGCTGTAAAACACACAGATGAACATGGGTACCACCACGAAGGACACGAAGAACACCAGGCTGGGCAGCAGGAACAGATAGGCGGAAATGGTTTCTCTCCGGACCAGAGCCTTGCTCATGCCGGAGAACTGGGAGCGTTTTTCCTTTTTGGGCTTCTGCTGCGCTGGGGCCGCTGCGGTATTTTGCGCCATGAGTCTCTCCCCTCTTTCAAAAGTAGTATTGCTTCCGGGACACCCCGGGATAAAAAGTTGCGCCCGCCCCCTCACAGGGAGCGGGCACAACATTGCTACCTCACATGTTCGGCCGCTGAATCAATCTCAGCCAATGTTGGCGTTGGCCTGCTGCACGAAGTTGTCGGCAGCGGTCTGCACGTCGGCGCCGGTGGTCATGATCTCAGCCAGCATGGGCCACCACAGGGCGCGCTGCTCGGTCCAGCCGCCGGTCAGGGCGTAGTACCGGCCCAGGTAGTCGCTCATCAGAGCGAAGGGAGCGCGGACATCCGCATCCTCAGCGTCGGCATACACATCGCCCCAGTCACTGTGGACGGGGAAGAAGCCGGTGACCTTCACAGCCTCGGTGCCGGCGGTCTGGTCGTTGCACACGAAGTCCACGAACTTCTTGGCGGCCTCGATCTTGGCGTCGTCGCCGTTGTTGAAGATGCCGAAGCCGTAGGGGCCGGCCATCTCCAGCTCGGGAGTGCCGTCGTCAGAGGGGAACGCCATGGCGAAGGGGGTGAACTGGGTCTGCTCAGCATACTGAGTGTAGTTGGAGTAGTTCCAGCAGAAGGTCACAGCGGCGGTCTGGTTGGCAAAGGCCTGCAGCTCGTCGGAAGCGGCGAAGCTGGCGTTGGCGCTCATGGACTTGTTGTTGACCATGTCCTGGAGCAGGGTCAGGGCCTTCACGTTGTTGGCGCTGTTGGCCAGGTAGGAGGTGCCGTCCTCATTTACATAGTAGTCGGAGTACAGGTTGTTCACCAGAGCGCGGGTACCCTGGTCGCCGCCCTGGGCGCCGCAGTAGATGATGCCGGGTACGGTGATGTCGATGGTGCCGGCGTCAATGGCGTCACGGACAGCCTCCATGGCCTTCACAAAGTTGTCGGTGGTCCAGGTACGGGTGGTCTCGTCCAGGTACTGGAGGGCGCCGGCGGCCTCAAAGGCCTCGTAGTTGATGGCCATGCAGTGGGCGGCCACGCTCAGGGGATACATGTAGTA
>NZ_CALXFV010000020.1 GCF_944387675.1 uncultured Flavonifractor sp.
AGCCACGAGCTGCGCACCCCCATCGCCGTCATCCAGGGCTATGCCAATCTGCTGGACCGGTGGGGGAAGGACGACCCCGCCACCCGGCAGGAGGCCATCGACGCCATCCGGCAGGAGGCCGACTCCATGAAGGCGCTGGTGGAGCAGCTGCTCTTCCTGGCCCGGGGGGACAACGACTCCATGCAGGTCCGCTTTGAACCCTTTGATTTGACCGAGGTGGCGGGGGAGGTGCTGCGGGAGACCCAGATGATCGACCAGAGCCATAAATTTGCCGCCCGCTGGTCCCTGCCGGTGCCGGTATGGGCCGACCTGGGGCTGATGAAGCAGGCCCTGCGGGTGCTGGTGGACAACGCCATCAAATATACGCCCCCCGGCGGGCGTATTGCCATTTGGGCGGAGGGGGCGGACGGCCTGGCCCGCCTGTCGGTGGAGGACGAGGGCCAGGGAATCGGGCGGGAGAGCCTGCCCCACATCTTTGACCGGTTCTATCGCACCGACGAAAGCCGGGCCAGGCAGACCGGCGGCACCGGTCTGGGGCTGTCCATTGCCAAGTGGATTGCCGATCGCCACGGCGGCTGGTTTGAGGTCACCTCCTGGCCCGATGTGGGGACCCGGATCACGCTGGTGCTCCCCCTGGCCCCCATGGAAGAGGAAACTCCATAGGAGTCCATGACCCGGTTTGCCTCGCGGCCCATCCCGCATTGGGATGGGCCGCCCTCTTTTTCAAAATTGCAGGGAACTTTTTTGGAACACCTGCCGTCCAAGAGTACGCAAATCAAAAAGAATAAAGGAGAATCCCTTATGAACCATCGTTTTCTCGCTCTGGCCCTGGCCGGAACGCTTTCCCTGAGCCTGCTTACCGCCTGCGGCGGCGGCAACGGTACGGCTGAAACCCCCAGCGCTGGGGAGAGCACCCCGCCCGCCGTGGAGAGTACCCTCCCCGCCCCCGACTCCTCCGCCCCCGCCGTCCCAGAGTCCTCCGCTCCCGCGGAGGAGGAGAGCCAGGCGCCGGAGAGCACCCCCTCCTCCAAGCCCTCCCAGCAGCCCACGGAGAGTACCAAGCCCTCCGCCAATCCCACTCCCACTCCGGAGAGCAAGCCCCAGACCGACGTGGTGGCCTCCGTGTGGAACGACATCTCCAAGCTGGAGCTGCCCAGCCTGATGGAGCTGGATGACTCCATGCTCAGCAGCCTCTACGGCATCAGCGCGTCCGACATGGTGAGCTACAAGTGCTACATGCCCATGATGGCGGTCCATGCCACCGAGTTCCTTGTGGCCGAGGTGAAGGACGGCAAGATGGACACCGTGAAGGCGGGCATTGCCAAGCGGCAGGCCGACCTGGTGGCCCAGTGGTCCCAGTACCTGCCCGAGCAGCTGGAGCTGGTGGAGAACTACCAGCTGGTCACCAGCGGCAACTACATCCTGTTTGCCGTTTCCGAGCACGCTGATGAGGCGGTTTCCGCATTTAACACCTATACAAAGTAAGTTTTTGCGGGTATAATATGCCTGCTGCGACAATACCCGGCAGCGCTCCTGCCGGGTATTGTTCTGGAAGCATCCGAAAGAGAAGGTGAGAAGTTGGTCTTTTCCAGCCTGTATTTTCTGTTTCTCTATCTCCCCATCGTATTACTGGTCTATTATATTACCCCACTGAAATGGCGCAACCTGCTGCTGCTGGTGGCCAACCTGATTTTCTACGCCTGGGGCGAGCCGGTATGCATCCTCATCATGTTTCTCTCCATCGCCATCGACTACACCCACGGCATGCTGGTGGAGGCAAACAAGCGCAAGGGCAATGACCGGGGCGCCCGGCTGGCGGTGGCCTCGTCGGTGATCTTCAACCTGGCCCTGCTGTTCTTCTTCAAATACTGGGACTTTATTGCCGGCTCTCTGGAGGCCATTGGCCTCACCTTCATGCCCAAGCTGGGGCTGAGCCTGCCCATCGGCATCTCCTTCTACACCTTCCAGACCATGAGCTATACCATTGATGTGTACCGGGGGGATGCCAGGGTCCAGCGGAATATCATCAGCTTCGGCACCTTTGTCACCCTGTTCCCCCAGCTTATCGCCGGTCCCATCATCAAGTACAAGGATTTGGGAGACCAGATTGACTGCCGGAAGCACACCCCGGAGCTGTTTGCCTCCGGCGTGCAGGTCTTTGTGGTGGGCCTGGCCAAGAAGGTGCTGCTGGCCAACAACCTGGGCATGCTGTGGGACGTGTACAAGGCCCTGCCCACTGCGGAGCTTACCGTGGCGGGGGCCTGGCTGGGCGTGGCCGCCTTCTCCCTCCAGCTCTACTTCGATTTCTCCGGCTACTCCGATATGGCGGTGGGCCTGGGGCGGATGCTGGGCTTCGAGTTTATGCGCAACTTCAACTACCCCTATATTTCCAAGTCCATCACCGAGTTCTGGCGGCGGTGGCACATCTCCCTGGGTACCTGGTTCCGGGAGTATATGTATATCCCCCTGGGGGGCAACCGGGTATCGAAGCCCCGGCTGTTCTTCAACCTGCTCATCGTGTGGGCGGCCACCGGCATCTGGCACGGGGCCAGCTGGAACTTCCTCATCTGGGGACTGTATTTTGCCGCCCTGCTGATTCTGGAAAAGGCCTTCCTGGGCCGGGTGCTGGAGAGACTGCCCGCCCTTCTGCGCCACCTGTACACCCTGTTTTTCGTGCTGGTGAGCTGGGCCATCTTCGCCGTGGAGGACTTCGGCCACATGGGAACTTATCTGGCCGCCATGTTCGGTATGGCCTCCGGCGGGCTGGTCAACGATAACGTGGGGTATTATTTCATCTCGTATCTCCCCATGCTTCTCGTCGGAGCCGTGGCTTCCACCCCCCTGGCCGCCGGGGTGTGGAAAAAGCTGCCGGAGAAGCCCATGCGGGCGATACTGCCGGTGCTGCTGCTGGCGGGCCTGATCTTCTCCACCGCCTACCTGGTGGACGCCACCTATAACCCTTTCCTCTATTTCCGCTTCTGATTGGAGGTTCTGACATGTCGAAGAAGTACTGCATTTTTATCACTGCCCTGTTCTGTGCCTTCATCGGGGTATTCCTGGTGGCCAACGCCGTCTCCCCCGACCGGACCTTTTCCGAGATGGAAAACCGCAACCTGGAGCAGCGGCCCACCCCCTCCGTGAAGACCCTGCTCAGCGGAGAATTTATGAAGGATTTTGAAAGCTACACCACCGACCAGTTTGTGGTCCGGGACAGCTGGATCGGCCTGAAGTCCGCCACCGAGCGGGTGCTGGGCAAGCAGGAGAACAACGGGGTCTACTTCTGCGATGAGGACACCCTGATCACCCGGTTTGACCAGCCGGACAGCCAGAAAGTGGCCGATAACTTAACCAATGTGAACAAATTTGTGGAGAATGTGGACATTCCGGTGGCATTCTCCCTGATTCCCACCCAGGCCGCCATCTGGGCCGACCGGCTGCCGGAGGGGGCGCCCAACGCCAGCCAGAGCGACGTCCTGGCCCAGGCCCAGGCGGCGGTACCCGGCGCCCTCTGGGCTGATTTGTACGCCCCCCTGTGGGCGCACAAGGGGGAGGATATCTTCTACCGCACCGACCATCACTGGACCAGCCTGGGCGCTTACTACGGCTATGTGGGCCTGGCCCAGGCCCTGGGCTATGAGCCGGTGAGCCTGGACAGCTACACCGAGACCGTCCGCTCCACCGAGTTTTACGGCACCGTGTTCTCCTCCTCCGGCGTGCGGTGGGTGCGCCCCGACACCATCTCCACCTTTGTCCCCGATACCGGCATCACCGTCACCGAGCACTCCTACGACAATAAGGGCGATCCCATTGAAATTCCCCGCTCCCTGTATGTGGAGTCCTTCCTCAGTGTGAAAGACAAGTACTCCATGTTCCTGGGAGGCAACCAGTCCCTGGGCGTGGTCAAGACGCCCAACACCGACAAGCCCAAGCTGCTTATCATCCGGGACTCCTACGCCGACTCCCTGGTACCCTTCCTTACCCCTCATTTTTCCGAAATCCACCTGATTGACCTGCGCTACTATCATCTGTCCCTGCAAGACTATATTGCCCAGAACGACATTGACCAGGCTCTGGTGCTCTACAGTGTCCCCAACTTCGTCACCGACACCAACCTGCTCTGGATTGCCCGCTGAACACCGAAAAAGGGGTCCCTGCTCTCGCCGAGAGCAGGGACCCACCCTTGAAATAAGAACGCCGGCCTCCGCTGAATAGCGGAGGCCGGCGTTTTCCTTCCGTCTTATGTAGATTAGTCGCGCTGAGAATGACGGCTCATGGAGTGATTCATCTTGCCGACGACCAGCATCACCACCACGGTGGAGATAATGGCGATCAGCAGGCAGACGATCTGAGGCACGAAGTCGATGAGCAGACCGGTCAGCAGATAGTTGACAAAGGCGATGCCGGCCACGGTCATGGCATAGGGCAGCTGAGTGGAAACATGGTTCAGATGGTAGCACTGAGCGCCCGAGGATGCCATGATCGTGGTATCCGAAATAGGCGAGCAGTGGTCGCCGCAGACGGCGCCGCCCAGGGTGGCGCCCACGCCCACCATCAGGATGGGCACTTCGTTCAGGGCCTCAGCGGTCAGGTTGTCAAAGCCGCCGGGGGTAAACACGTCCAGCACAATGGGCAGCAGGATGCCGAAGGTGCCCCAAGAGGTACCGGTGGCGAAGCCCAGGCCGCAGGCAATCAGGAAGATAACAGCGGGCAGGAAATTCTCCAGGTGGCGCAGGTGCTGGTCCACGAAAGCAGCCACGAAGTCGGGGGCGCCCAGGCCGTACCGGGTCACACCGCTGATGGTCCAGGCAAAGCACAGGATCAGAATGGCGGGAACCATCTGCTTGAAGCCCTCAGGCAGGCAGTCCATCAGTTCGGTGAACTTCATGGAGCGGCGGCAGATGAAGTAGATGAAGTTGACGATCAGGGCGATGCCGGAGCCGAAGGGCAGGCCGAAGAAGGCGTCGGTGTTGGCGAACATATCCAGCAGAGTGGTGCCGCCGTTCAGGTAGCCGGCGTAGATCAGGCCGCCCACACAGCCGATGATCAGGATGATGACAGGAATGATCAGGTCGATGACCTTGCCGGCGGGGTTGAACTTCATCTCTTCCACACCGGCGAAGGGGCGCTCGGGGGTGGTGTAGAGGTCGCCCTTGGCGGCGTTGTCCTCGTGCTTCTTCATGGGGCCGTAGTCCACGTTCAGGCTGGTCATGATGATGATGAACACCATAGTCAGGACAGCGTAGTAGTTATAGGGGATGGCCCGCAGGAAGATCTGGAAGCCCAGCTCCTCGTTGTTGATGACGCCGGTAACGGCGGCAGCCCAGGAGGACACGGGCATCATGATACAAACGGGGGCGGCGGTAGCGTCGCACATATAGGACAGCTTGGCACGGGAAATGTGATGGCCGTCGGCGACGGGGCGCATCACGTTGCCGGTGGTCAGGTTGTTGAAGTAGTCGTCCACGCCCAGCACGATGGCCAGGATGAAGGTGGCCCACAGGGCGCCGGACTTGGTCTTGATGTGAGCAACAGCCCAATCGCCGTAGGCCTTGGAGCCGCCGGCCCGGATCATCAGGGCCACCATAGTGCCCAGCACCACCAGGAAGATCAGGATACCGGCGTTGCCGCCGATGTTGCCGCCCAGATCGGTGATGAACAGATTGAAGGCATTGACGGGATTAAAATCGGCCTGCAGCAGGAAGCCAATGATAATACCCAGGAACAGGGACGAATACACTTCCTTGGTGATCAGTGCCAGGACGATGGCCACCACAGGGGGCAGCAGGGACCAAACCGTTCCGAAGAACTGGCTCTTGGCTTCCTCGTCACCCTCTGCGAAGACCACCATGGTCATGATGCAGGCCAATGCGAACAGGACGAGCAGGAACTTGCCAAACCGTTTTGTACGTGGTGAGTTCATAATAACCCTCCCTTATAAATTGCGAATCCTAAAAGCCTCCCCAACCCAAGGATTCATTTCTAATATACACTATCATTCACAATTTGGCAATACTTTTTTGTCAAAATTAACAATTCCCGCGTCTCTTTACTGTGATGAATTTCACATGTTGAGCAAAAAGCCCTCATTTGCAAGGGCTTTTTGTACCCTTTCGAAACTTTTTTCGTCCCGGCAGCGGATGGTGTGAAGATGAATTCCGCCGGTGAGATCGGACAGGGGGCGGGCGCCGTGGGCCTCCACCCGCCGGATAAACTCCCCTACATCATATCGGCTGGCCACGCCCAATATGCCGGTGAGCTGACCGTAGACGGGATGCTCCACAATGACGTCCACCACCTCGCCCCCGGCGTCCACAATAGCGGTGAGCTCGGCCTCCATCTGCTCCGGTGAGTGGACGCAGGCCACGGTGTGTTCCACGCCGGCCGGAGGCCGGTCCAGCACATAGCCCCTGGGGGTGGCCAGGATTTCCATCCCGCCCGCCCGGAGCAGGGCAATGTCTCCCACGATGATCTGCCGGCTGACCGAGAACTGCCGGGCCAGAGCCGCCGCGCTCACCGGACCCCGGGCCGCCTCCAGGGCGCCGGCCACCGCCGCCCGGCGCCGGGCGCCGTTGTATTCGGACATGGAGTTCCCCCCTTTTTCTTTCTTGCGTCCAGTATACCAGCTCTCCCCACCGCTGTAAATCACCTTGCATTTTTCTCCGGCCAACAGTACAATAGGGGTGACATCGCCTTGTCTGGAGAGGAGCGTGGACTGCCGTCATGGAGCGTGAAGAGGCCTTTGAATTTTTGGACCGGACAGCCCGGGGCATTGCGGAGATGTTTGGCTCCACCTGTGAGACCCTGGTCCACGATATGGGAGACCCCAGCCACCCCATTCTCTCCATCTACAACGGCCACGTCTCCGGCCGGACGGTGGGTTCCACCCTGGACATTCTGGGAACCGCCCGGGAGCTGGATCAGGATGCGCTGATTACCGACTTTGTGAATTTATACGCCACCACCCCCTCCGGCCAGCAGGTCAAAAGCAGCACCTTCCATCTCATCGGGGAGGACTACAACCTGGCCCTGGGCATCAATTTCGACTACTCCTCCCTGGTGTACGCCAACCGGATCCTGGTGGACCTGATGAGCGCGGAGGCCGACCTCCAGAGTGCCATGTGGCACGGGGGCGGGGACAGGCAGCTGGACAGCCTGTTTGAGGAGTGCCTGACGGCGGTGGGCAAGCCGGTGAACGCCCTGAACAAACGGGACCGGATGAAGATCATTGCGCTGCTGGACCAGAAGAACGCCTTTTCCTTCCGCAAGTCGGTCCCCTTTGTGGCCAAGCGCCTCCAGGTATCCCGGTACACGGTGTACAAGTACCTGGGCGAGCTGGCGGGGGCCGCCGGAGAGGAGGAGGGCGGTCCGTCCGGCGAACAGACCCAAGAGTAAGGAGGAATGCTCCCATGGACAAGCAGCAGATTGACGCCTATTTTGACCATCCCCGCCGCCGGGCGGAACTGGTGGCCCACATCTCCCGGCTGGTACGCCTGCGCAGCGTTCGGGAGGAGGCCCGGCCCGGCATGCCCTTCGGCCCCGGCCCCGCCGCCGCCCTGGCGGAGGCGCTGAATCTGGCCGGCGAGCTGGGCTTCGCCGTCAAAAACTACGACAACTACGTGGGGACGGTGGACCTCAACGACAGGGAGACCGCCCTGCATATTCTGTGCCACCTGGACGTGGTGGGGGAGGGGACCGGCTGGACGGTGACGGAGCCCTACGCCCCCAAAGAGGTGGACGGGATGCTTTACGGTCGGGGTACCGACGATGACAAAGGTCCCGCCGTGGCCGCCCTGATGGCCATGCAGGCGGTGCGGGAGCTGGGGGTACCCCTGAAGCATAACGTCCGGCTCATCCTGGGGACCGACGAGGAGAGCGGTTCGGCGGATCTGGCCTACTACTACGCCCGTGAGCCCTACGCCCCCTACACCTTCTCTCCCGACGCCAATTTCCCCCTCATCAACATTGAAAAGGGCAGCTATAAGCCGGTCTTCACCAAGAGCTGGGAGGAGGAGACGGCTACTCCCCGGGTGAAGGAGCTCCACGGCGGTTTCCGTATCAACGTGGTACCGCCGGAGGCGGAGTGCGTGGTGGCCGGCCTGTCGGCCGACGCCGCCCGGCCCTTCTGTGATGCCGCCTCCGCCCGCACCGGCGCGGACTTCGAGCTGGCGGAGGAGGGGGAGGAGCTGCGCATCCTCTGCCACGGCAGGGGCGCCCACGCCTCTCTGCCGGAGGGAGGGTGCAACGCCGTCACCGCCCTGCTGGAGCTGCTGGGGGCGCTGCCGCTGGCCAAGGTGGGCTCCACCGCCGCCCTCCGCGCCCTGGGCGCCCTCTTCCCCCACGGGGATCTGGCGGGCAAGGCCCTGGGTATCGCCCAGGCCGACCAGATTTCCGGGGCGCTGACTCTGGCCTTCTCCCTGCTGGAGGTCACCCCCACCGGCCTGAGGGGGCAGTTTGACAGCCGGGTGCCTGTCTGCGCCGACGAGACCAACTGCAAGGCTGCGGCGGAGGCCGCCTTTGCCAGGTTCGGCTTTGCCCTGGAGGGGGAGATGCAGCCGCCCCACCACACCCCCGCCGACTCCCCCCTGGTGAAGACCCTGCTGCACTGTTACGAGCAGTACACCGGAAACCCGGGAGAGTGCCTGGCCATCGGCGGCGGCACCTATGTCCACGACATCCCCGGCGGCGTGGCCTTTGGCTGCGCCATGCCCGGATTTGAGGGTAACATGCACGGGGCGGATGAGCACGCCTGCATTGCCGACCTGCTCACCTCCGCCAAGATCTTTACCCAGGCCATCATCCAGCTGTGTTCCTGAGTCCGAGGGGGCGGACCTGTTGAAATCATGTGAGAGAGGATGACGAAGGATGAAGCGAATTGCCGCCATGCTGGCGCTGTCCCTGGTCCTGCTGTTACCCCTGTCCGCCTGCGGCGGAATGAATGAGGAGTACGCCATGTGTTACGTCCAGGGTACCCTGGACCAGAACTATCTGGGTACTGTGGAGGAGGACTTTCTGGAACTCATCGACACCTCGGAGGAGGAAGTGGCCCAGGCCTACGAGGAGAGCCTGTCCGCGGAGGCTCAGTTTTTCCTGAGCTCCTTTGTGGAAAGCCAACTGCCCACGGAGGTGGAGATGCGGCTGATAAATGAGCTGGTGGAGATGTACCGCCAGATTTATGCCCACTCCAGGTACACCGTGGACTCCGCAGCCAAGATGGAGAACTCCACCTTCAGCGTGAAGGTGACGGTGGAGCCAATCGATATCTTCCACCTGGTGGCCGACGCCATGGCCAACGGGGCCGCGGACGAACTCAACAGCAGCTATCCGGACCAGATGACCGACGAGGAGTACCTGGCCTATGAAGTGGACTGGGTGGAGCTGTTTATGGACGTAACCTATGAAAAGCTGCCTGAGCTGGGCTATCTGGAGGCGCAAAGCACCCTGGTCCAGGTGGTTTTGGGGGAGAAAAATTTCTGGAGCATCCCCAGCGACGATTTCTGGGCGCTGGATGCGCTGATCATCGACTACAATTTGTATTGACAAGCTGAGGCCCCCCGGCATAGCCGGGGGGCCTCAGCTTGTCGAATAAGCCTCGCAGAGTTCGCGCCCGCAGGCGCGCAGCGGCCTGCATCCTACTCGAAAAAGTGGCTCTGCCACTTTTTCGACAGCCGCGCCCCTCGGCTATGCCGGGGGGCCTATTTATGTAGGAAAAGATTATACCTCTTCCGCCTGGGGCCGCTGCTGGGCGGCGGACACCGCGTCCTCAATGGTGCGGCCCTCCGCCTGCTTGGCGTGGCGGTCCACATCCCCCTGGTTCTTGGGAGAACGGATAAGCTGGGCCGGACCCTGGACGCAGCCGCCCTCACAGGCCATGCCCTCAATAAAGTTGAAGTCCCCAATGCCTTTGGCCGCCTTCAGGAAGGCCAGCTTGCAGGCCTCCAGTCCGCTGCACGGCATGGGCTTGAGCTGGAAGCTGCTGCCCCGCTCCTCCAGAGCCTCCTTCACAGCGGCGGCCACGCCGCCGCTGCGGGCAAAGGACCGGCCGAAGCCGCTGGCCTGGTCCAGCTCGGCGTCCTCCAGCTTGGACACGTCAATGCCCTTGGCCTCAAACATGGCGTACAGCTCCTCAAAGGTCAGGGCGCTGTCCACCGCCCGCATGGTCTTGCCCAGCTTGACCTCCTTCTTCTTGGCCACGCAGGGGCCGATGAAGATCACCTTGGCGGAGGGGTCTATCCGCTTGATGTGGCGCCCGGCCATTACCATGGGGGAGGGAGTGCTGGAAATCAGATGGGCCTGGTCGGGGAAGTTCTTCTCCACAAAGTCCACGAAGGCCGGGCAGCAGGAGGAGGCCAGCATTCCCTTCTCCTCCAGCTCTTCCGCCTCGTTTTTGGCGGTCATGTCGGCGCCCAGGGCCACCTCGATCACGTCATGGAAACCCAGCATCTTCAACCCGGTAACCACCTGGCCCAAATCGGCGGGGGCAAACTGCCCGGCAATGGAGGGCGCCACCGCCGCATATACCCGGAAGCCCCACTTCTCCGCGCCCTGGAGCATCTGGATGGCATCCACAATAAAGGACTTGTCCATAATGGCGCCGAAAGGACACTGATAGACGCAGGCACCGCAGGAGGTACACTTGGCCGGATCAATAAAGGCCTTCTTGTCCTCCCCCATGGAGATGGCGCCCGCCTTACAGCTGCGCTCGCAAGGGCGGGTCTTCTTCTCAATGGCGCCGTAGGGGCAGGCGGCCACACACTTGCCGCAGGTGATGCACTTTTTGTGATCGATGTGGGCCTTCCGGTCCACCACGGTAATGGCATCCTTGGGGCAGGCGTGGACGCAGCGGGTGGCGATACACCCGCGGCAGGAGGGTCCCACGGTGATTTCCGTCACCGGACACTCGTCACAGGCGATGTCCAGCACCTCCACCAGGTTGGGATTGGTCCGGTCCCCGCCCATGGCCACCTTCACCCGCTGGCTGATAATGGCCCGCTCCTTGTAAATGCAGCAGCGCATCTTGGCCTCCGGGCCGGGAATAATCTCCTCGGGGATATCCAGAATCCCGGTCTGAAGATCGTCCGCCCAGGCCAGCCTGGCCACAGCGCGGAGCACATCGTTTTTCAGTTCCTGCACATGTGTCTCAAATACCCGCATGTCAGTCGCTCCCTTTCTCAACGCCAACTCATTTTGTTAATCATTTCACAAGTCGATGATACCCGTTTCCCACGGCTCCTGTCAACTGCAATTATTCCTTTTCTTGCCGGATTTTGCAAGTGTTTTTCTGAAAACCATAAAGTTTATACCCTACCGTCTGCTGAAGTATGGTATACTGCATAGGAAAAGCGTGGGAAAGGGGTGTCCGCAATGGCGGAAAACAGGCTGTCCGGCCTGCCTAAAATGGATCTGCTGCTGGCCCGGGGAGAGCTGGCGGGCTGCGCCCTGCCCTATTCTCTGGTGCGCCGGGCGGCCAGACAGGCGCTGGAGGAGGCTAGGCAGGTTCTTCTGGCGGACCCGGAGGCCAGGGCGCCGGGGGCGGGACACCTGGCTGGCCGGGCGCTGGAGCTGGCCCAGGCCATGGCCCGCCCCGGATTGAGGCGGGTGGTCAACGCCACCGGCGTTCCCCTGCACACCAACCTGGGCCGGGCGCCCCTCTCCCCCCGGGCGGCGGAGGCGGCGCTCCAGGCGGCGGGCTACTGCAACCTGGAGTACGACCTGGACCGGGGTACCCGGGGGAGCCGCACCGGCCGGGTGGAGGATTTGCTGCGCACCCTCACCGGGGCGGAAGAGGCCTTTGTGGTCAACAACAACGCCGCGGCGGTGCTGCTGATGCTCTCTGTCCTCACCCCCGGTCTGGGGGTGGCCATCTCCCGTGGGGAGCTGGTGGAGATCGGCGGGGCCTTCCGGGTACCGGACATTATGGCCCGCAGCGGGGCCAGGCTGGTGGAGGTGGGAACCACCAACAAAACCCGGCTGGGCGACTACGCCGCCGCCCTGGATACCGGGGCGGCCCAGGCCCTGCTGAAGGTTCATCCCAGCAACTTCAAGGTGGTGGGCTTTACCCAGGCGGCGGCGCTGGCGGAGCTGGGGGTACTGGCCCGGGAGCGGCAGGTACCGCTGCTGTGCGATTTGGGTAGCGGCGCCCTAGCCGCCGGTCCCTTCCCCGGGGAACCCGCGGTGGAGGAGGCCGTCCACTGGGCGGATGTGGTGTGCTTCTCCGGGGACAAGCTGCTGGGCGGACCTCAGGCGGGTATCCTGCTGGGCAGAGGGGCGGCCGTCCGACGGCTGAAAAGGGACCCCCTGGCCCGGGCGCTGCGGCTGGACAAGCTGTCGCTGGCCGCCCTGGAGGCTACCTTAATGGACTGGCGGGACGGGGTGCTCCCCCCGGCGGCGGCCATGCTGGGAGCGGAGGGGGAGCACCTGCGCAAGATGGCGGAAGTGCTGGCCGCCCGGCTGGCTCCCCTGTGTCCCGGGGGCCGCGCCTGCCAAGCGGTGGAAAGTCCGGGGGAGGCGGGAGGCGGCTCCATGCCCGGGGTGTCCCTTCCCGGCTGGGCGGTGGCCCTCACCCCGGCGGAGGAGCTGGAGCGCTTTTTCCGGGGGTGGGAGACCCCCGTTATCGGCCGCATCCACAGGGGGCGGCTGCTGCTGGACGTGCGCACCCTGCTGCCGGGGGACGGGGACATCATCGCCGCCGCCCTGGCCCAATGGAAGGGGGAGACCCCATGATCCTGGGTACTGCCGGCCACGTGGACCACGGTAAAACCGCCCTGGTGAAGGCCCTTACCGGGGTGGACACCGACCGGTTGGCGGAGGAGCGCCGCCGGGGCCTTACCATCGAGCTGGGCTTTGCCCCCCTTGCCCTTCCGGGCGGGGGGCGGCTGAGTGTGGTGGATGTGCCGGGCCATGAGAAGTTTATCCCCACCATGCTCTCCGGCTGCGCGGGGATGGATCTGGTGCTCCTTGCCGTTGCCGCCGATCAGGGACCCATGCCCCAGACCAGGGAGCACCTGGCCATTTTATCCCTGCTGGGGGTGCGGGGAGGGGTGGTGGCCCTCACCCGGGCGGATCTGGGGGAGCGGCCGGGGGTGGGGGAACAGGTGGCCGCCCTGGTGAAAGGGACCTTCCTGGAGAATGCCCCGGTGCTCCCGGTCTCCGCCGTCACGGGGCGGGGCCTGCCCGAGCTGCTGGCGGCCATTGAGACCCAGGCCGCCGCCCTGCCTCCGGCCCCCGCTGCCGGCAGCCCCAGGCTCCACCTGGACCGGGTCTTTTCCGTGGCCGGCAGCGGCACGGTGGTCACCGGTACCCTCACCGGCGGGGCGCTGGCCCGCGGCATGGTGCTGCGGCTGTGGCCGGGGGAGAAAACCGCCAGGGTCCGGGGCCTGGAGTGCCACGGGGTCCCGGCGGAAGCCCTGTCCCCCGGCACCCGGGCGGCGGTGAATCTGGCGGGCGTGGGCGCGGAGGAGGCGGAGCGGGGCATGACTTTGGCCCCGCCTGGCGCGCTGGAGCTTACCGACCAGGTGGATGTGTCCCTCACCCTGCCGCCGGACGCCCCCTACCCGGTGAAGAACAACTGCCGGCTCCATCTCCACCACGGCGCCCGGGCTCTGGTGTGCCGGTGCGTGCTACTGGGGCGGGATGTACTGGAGCCGGGGGAGACCGGCTTTGCCCAGCTGCGGCTGGAGGCGCCCCTGGCCGCCCTGGAGGGGGACCGGTTTGTGGTGCGCTTCTTTTCCCCTCTGGCCACGCTGGGGGGCGGCGTGATTCTGGAGACCCATCCCCCCCGCAGGGGGCGGATGGACGGGGCGCGGCTGGAGGGACTGGCCGTCCGGGCCTCCGGCGACCCCGCCGCCATTGCCGCCCGGCGGCTGGCGGAGGCGGGGGCCGCCCCCCTCCGGCCCAGGGACCCTGCGCCCTACCGGGCCATCGGGGCGCCGGAGGGGGAGGGATGGTTTCTCTCTCCCGCCGCCCTGGCCGGCTACCGGAGCAGAGGGCTGGCCCTGCAACAGCAGGGATTGAGCCGCCCCGCCGTCCGGGACCGGCTCTTTCCCGGCCTGCCCCGGGGGGCGGCGGAGGCCCTCCTGGCCCGACTGGAGCTGCCTGCCCCCGCCCCGGCCCGCCACCCCCTGGCGGGGGAGCTGGAGGCCTTTTACCGCCGGGCGGGACTGTGTCCCCCGGCAGACCGGGCGGTGGAGGGGGCCTTCCCCGGTCGGGAGACGGAGGTGAAGGCCGCACGGCGGGCGCTCACCGACTGCGGTACCTTGGCGGTGGTGTGCAAGGGCTTCCGCATCCATGCCGCCTGCCTGGCGGAAGGGCTGGAGAGGCTGCGGCGGCGGTTTGGTACAAATGTCTTTATCCTGGCCCAGGCCAGGGATGCGCTGGGAGTGTCCCGGAGGTACGCCCTCATGCTGCTGGAATACTGGGACAGGTCCGGCGTGACACAACAGCTTGGGGAGGGCCGCAGCCTGCGGTGACCTCCCCCCATATGGGGGCGGAAGGGTATCTGGTGAGCCCCGCGGTCTTCAAAACCGTTGGGGACGGCGTTCCCGTCCCGGTGTGTTCGATTCGCACCCGCCCTCGCCATACTGCAAAAAAGGAGGAGTTATATGGATTTTCAGCAGACAGACGGCCGGATTTGGCTCAACGATTCGGAGGGCCGCCTGGTGGCGGAGATCACCTTCCCCCAGGTGCGCCGGGGGGTGGCCAACATCGATCACACCTTTGTGGACCCCTCCCTCCGGGGCCAGGGGGCGGCGGGCAAGCTGGTACAGGCCGCCGCCGACCAGCTCCGCCGGCGGGGGATGAAGGCGGTGCTCACCTGTTCCTACGCCAAAAAGTGGTTTGGAGAGCACCCGGAGCAGGGCGACCTGCTGGCCGACGGCTGAGCCGTATCGGGCATAAAAAACGGGGCCGCCGCAGAGTGGAAACATTCTGCGGCGGCCCCGTTATGATTCAGGGTTCCAGTACCTGTGTCACCGCCTGGCACAGGGGGGCGTTCTCCTGAGTGAGGAGGAGGACCCGATACTCCGCGCCGGCGCTGTCACTCAAGTCCAGCAGCTGGAGACCGGCCTGGTCCACCTGCACCAGCGCGGCCTGAGTCATCCGGCCGTCCTCATAGCGGGCCGCAACCAGCAAGGGCCGCTCCTCCGCCACCACGGTATCGTCAACCCGGATGGTCACCACCGCCTTGCCCTCCTCCGTGGCAATCAGCTCCAGCTCCTGCCCGGTGGAAGGGGCGGGCTGCCGCATCATCCACTGGAGAATTTGCTGCGGGTCGGCGGCGGCATCGGGACGCCGGGCAATCATGGCGGTCTCCTCCGGAGTGAGCAGTCCGTTCCCCTCCAGATAGATGAGGGCCAGCTCCAGGTCACGGACGGAGACGTCTCCGCTGACAATCCGGCACATGATCACCGCCACCATGCCATAGGTGACGGGGACGTTGGGGGCAAACCGGGTCTGGGACACTCCCTCCAGCAGCCCCGCCTCCACCAGGGCGGCGATGCTCGCCCGCTGGCTGTCGGTACAGCTGCCCAAATCCACGAAGCCGGGGTCCTGGGCGGGCGGGAACTGGATAAACTGGCACAGCAGCTCCGCCGCCTCCACCCGGGTGATCAGCCGGGAGAGCCACAGCTCCAGGGTCTCGTAGTCCATCAGGCGGTTTAAATCAAAGCTGCCGTCCACCCCGTCGGCCTCGGTGAGCACCCCCAGGGCGGTGAGATAGTCAAAGGCTGGCTTCAGGTTGGTGGGTACGTTGTTGAAGAGCTGGTCGGGTGTGCCGTCGGCCTCTCCCCGTCCGGCGGCCCGCCACAGCAGCACCACCGCCTCCGCCCGGCTCAAGTTGCCCTGGGGGAGGAAGATGCCTTCGCTCAGCCCGTCCAGGATGTAGGCCGAGTACAGCGCCCCGATGGCCGTCCGCTGGGCGTCGGTGCAGGGGTCCGGCTCCCCATCCGCCGCCGGTCGGATATCGGGGAAGTTCTCCGTCCGGGGCTCCTCCCCCTCCGGAGGAAGGGGCGCGGGGCGGAATTTCTCATACAGCAGCCGGGCAAACTCCGCCCGGGTGAGGGCATCTCCGGGCATGGGGCCGGAGGAGTCCTCCACCGTCAGCAGGTATACCTCCCCGTCCTTGATGGCGTAGGCCGTGCCGTTTTCAAAGACGCTGATATCGTCGTACACCAGGGGGACCACCTCCCGGCGGTCCCGATTCACGATGCCGTACCGCATCTGTCCGCCGGTCAAAAGGCCCACGGTAAACAAATCGTCCCCGGCGCCGAAGGCGTCGTCATAGATGATGGGGAGCACCACCATGCCGGTGGTGTCAATGTAGCCGTACTTGCCCTCGTCGTTGACGATGTAGGCGTAGCCGTTGGAGAAGGCGGAGGCGGCGCTGTACCGGAAGCCGCCGGAGAAGGCGTCGTCCCCGTTGGTGTCAATGTACTTCCAGCGGCCTCCCAGGTTGGTGCCGAAGGGCAAATCCTCCACCGCTCCGGCGGGGGCGATATATTCCTGCACCGCCGCCAGCCCGTCGGAGAAGGCGGTGGCGCTGTAATACTGGGGCGTGACCACCACGTTGCCCTCCAGGTCCATGTAGCCGCAGTAGGGGCCGCCGAAGCAGGACATCTGATAGCTGTTCTGCTGGTAGGCCTCACTCTCCTCCGTCAGCCCCCGGGCCTCGTCAATGTGCTCCTGGACGCCGGAGCCGGTGAACAGCCACATCAGGCCGTCGCCATAGCCCCCCACGTCGCCGAAGTAGTTGGTCTCCCAGTTCTGGTTGGCAAAGGCGTTGGGATCGCCGCTGACGCCGATGGACAGGTTAAAGCCGTCGGGCAGGGTGAGCAGGACGTTGCCCGCCTGGTCGATGACCTCCCGGCGGACCACCTGGTTCCAGCCGTCCTGGGACACCACGGTAAGGGCTACCCCGTAGCCGTTGCGGAAGGTGAGGTGGGCATAGCTCTCCTCCAGCACCCGCTCCCCCTCCAGGTTGAACAGGGTATAGGTCTGGGCGCTCTCCAGGCCGTTGACAAACACCCCGTCGTAGAGGTGGTAGGAGCAGGGGAAGGCCCCGTAGTCAAAGACCAGCTCCCCGTCCGGCCCCATCAGGGCGAAGGTGGGGGCGCCGTCCACCCAGCGGGTGAGGCTGCCGTAGCCCTCGGTGAGGAAGACGCTGTCGGCCTGGATGCCGGTGGGAGTGGCCGTCACGGCGGGGAGCTCGCCGGTCCCCACGGCGAACAGGTCCAGGTTGCCCAGCTCCCCTTCGCTCTCATACCGGCCCAGGGCCTCCTGGGACCAGGGGACCAGGAATACCGGACCCAGGCCCAGCACGCCCGTCCCCTCCGCCGGGTCTCCCCCGCCGGGGAGCAGGGCGCCCAGCCGGGTAAAGACCTCCTCAATGGAGTAGACCGTGCCGGCCTGGGCCACGCCGTCCTGGCCGAAGTCGTAGTTTGCCTCCAGGAAGAAGCCGTCGGTAAAATCCTCGGTGCCGCCCATGGTCTCCTCCACCCGGACGGTGGCGCCCGGATGGTAGAAGATGGCGTAGGGCCGCCGCTCGGTCTCGGTGGCCTGGACCACGATCATCCGGTCCACCTGGGTCAGAGTCATTTCATATCTCCGGCCCTCCCAGGTAAATTCGACGTTGACCTCCTCCATAGGCTCCCCGCTCTCCGCCGCCAGGGCCGCGGCGGGCAGCAGAGACAGCAGCAGCAGGGCGGCCAGCAGGGCGGCCAGCCATCGTTTCCTCTGTTTCACCAGTCACTCCTCCTTCGTTTCCGGGGAGAGCGGAAAATCGCCCCCGTTTCTTCACCGTCATTATTACAAAACAGGAAAAGAAAGTCAACACCCCCAGCCCCTGTCCACAGGAAACGGGGGGCGCGCCCCGAAAGGCGCGCCCCCTGTCTGTTAGTATCCGTTTACCAGGGCGTCCAGCACCCGGGCGGCCACGCTGCCCGCCACGTCGGAGCCGGAGCCGCCGTTTTCCACCAGCACCACAAAGGCGTAAGGAGCGTCCTCATTGCGCAAAAATCCGGCGAACCAGGCGTGGGGCGCTTTGCCGCCTCCCACCTCGGCGGTGCCGCTCTTGGCGCACAGGTCCATGTTGGGAAACCGGTCGGCGCCGTAGGTGTCGGTGACGTTTTTGGCCATCATGTCCGCCATGGTCTCGGCGGTACCGGCGCTGATAAGGTCCTTGGTGTGACTGGTCAGCTCAGGCAGGGAGGGCAGGCCCAGGGGATGGACCGTCTTGAGCACCAGCCGGGGTACCGCTGTCTTGCCCCCCTGGGCAATGGCCCCCATATACACCATAAGGGCGCAGGGATTGGCCAGATCACTGCCCTGACCCACTCCCGCCCAGCCCAATTGACCGGCGGTGCCGGAGAAGTCAAAGCTGCCGGCGGCGGTATTCAGGCCGCTGACGCTGTAAGAGGACGTCAGTCCCGCTTTTTCCGTATACTGCGCCATCACATCCGGTCCCAGCTCCGCCGCCAGTTGGGCGAACACCCCGTTGCAGGAGTTGGCCAGGGCCTGGGAGATGTCCTGCTCCCCGTGGGCGTGGGGGCAGGTGATGCTCTCGCCCCCCACCACCGTGGCGCCGGTGCAGGTCCAGGTGCGGGTAAACAGGTCGGGAATGGTTTCAATGGCGGCGGCCAGGGTCACCGTCTTGTATACCGAACCGGGGGGAAAGGTGCCGGAGAGAAAGCGGTTGAGGTATACCCCCTTATAGGCTGGGTTGTCCTCCACATCCTCCGGGGGATAGAGCGGGTCGTAGGTGGGGCAGGAGAGCATGCACAGCACCTCCCCCGTCTCATAATTATACACCCCCACCGTCCCCTTCTTCCCGCCCAGGGCCTGGTAGGCGATGTAGTTGAGCCGGGCGTCAATGGTGAGGTACAAATCGTTGCCCGCCCCCAGGGGGGAGTAGGCCCCGGTGAGCAGATTGTAGCCGGAGAGCTTGTCGGCAAAGGCCACCAGGGCTCCGGTGCCGATTTTCCCCTGGGCGTCCCCCACGGCGTGGAGGGTGGCCTTGCGGACGGTCTCTCCGTCGTAATACCTCCGGGTTCCGTTCTCATCCACCCAGGAGAGTACGTCCCCGTCCCGGTCCAGCACCCGGCCCACCGCCAGCTGGCCCTGGCTGTTGTACAGGTGCCGGTTGGCGGAGAAGGAGGCCCACCGGCTGCCGTAGCGCACAAAACGGAATACAAACAGGCCCGTTCCCGCCAGCAGGGCGGCGGCCAGCAGCAGGCAGAGGAGGGTGCGTTTTTCAATCTTCTTCATCTTCCGCCTCCCATTCTTCCGTCCGCCTGGGGGCCAGTTCCGCGCCTCTGTCCGTCTCCCGCCGGGCGGATAGACGGATGGCAAAGCTGGCTCCGGGCCGGGTGTCGGTGGCTTTCAGGTAGGCCAGCAGGCCCCAGGAGGAGATCATGGCGGTGCCGCCGTTGGACACAAAGGGGAAGGTGACCCCGGTGAGGGGGAGCAAATCCACCGCCCCGAACACGTTGAGGCAGGTCTGAAACACCATCATGGAGGTGGCGGCGCAGGCGGCGATGATGTAGAAGCTGCTCCGCCCCGCCCGGCTGGAGCGCACGGCGAACACCGCCAGGGTGAGCACCGCCAGCACCGCCAGCACGGCGATGATGAGTCCCCACTCCTCGCACAGCATGCCGAACACCAAATCGGTGTCCCCCGCAGCCACGTTGTGGAGCCAGCCCTCCCCTGGCCCCACCCCCACCAGGCCGCCGGAGGCGGCGGCGGACATGGTGCGGGTCTGCTGGTAACCGCTGCCCACCGAGGCGTTCTGCCAGGCGTGGCCCCAGGTGGCAAAGCGGCTGAGGATATAGGGCTTCACCGACAGGATGGTGAGCACGGCAAACACCCCGCCGCCGCAGATGAGGGCCAGGGTGGCCCAGTCCCCGGAGCGGAGGTAGGCGATGACCAGGAAGGTGACAAAGAAGATGGCGGCGGTGCCGAAGTCGCTCATATAGGCCAGGCAGGCCAGGCACACCCCGGTGAGGAGGATGAACAGCCCCAGGTTCCGCTTGCGGAACAGCCGGTCCAGGGTGGCGGAGCCGGCAAAAATGTAGCAGATTTTCGCCAGCTCCGAGGGCTGGACGGAGACGCCGGCAATGGAGAGCCAGTTGGCCGCGCCGTACTTGGCCTCGGTCAGTCCGGCGGCATAGAGCACCACCGTCAGGCTGAGCAGGGCGATGGCTCCGCCCGCCATGAGCCAGCGGATGTGCCGGGTGCGCTCTAAGTCCCGCAGGAAGAGGCCCAGCACCAGAAAGAGGATAAGCCCCAGCACCACGCAGAAAAACTGCTTGAGCAGCGCCCCGGTATTGGAAGAGCAGGTGACGCACAGGGAGAGGGTGGACAGGAAAAAGGCGATGGTCTCCATCTCAAAGCCCACCCGCCGGACGGCCCGGAGTACCAGGAAGTAGAGCCACATCACGCCCGTGAGCAGCAGGAAGGTGAGAGGAATCACGGCTGTGGCCCCCTCCCCCTCGCTGATGGTGAGTTGGAGAGCGGCCAGCACCTGGAACACCGTCAGCAGCACCAGCCCCAGCCAGGGGGACACCGGCCGGGACCGGCGGCGGCTCTCCCGCCGCTTGGCCTTCTCCTCCGGGGAGAGGGGGAGCAGCACCGTCTCCACGCCGCCCAGGGCGAGCACGTCCCCGTAGCGAACCGGCGCGGCGGCGTCAATTTCCTTGCCGTTGACGCTCACGCCTCCCTTGGAGTCCAAATCGTAGGCCATCCAGGTGTCGTCCTCCCCGCGGATGAGGGCGGCATGCTGCCGGGACACCACGGGGTAGTTCAAAATCACGTCGGAGTTGCCTCCCCGTCCCAGAATATTCTCCCAATGGGTCAGGGGCTCCTGAGCGCCGTTGGGCAGGGTGAGGTAGGCCCACACCTCCGGCAGGCAGGGTACCGTCAGCAGGGAGCGGATGGTGCGGATGAGGATGAGCAGGGCCAGCAGGGGAAACACAAAGCGGACGATGGAGGTAAACCAGGCGCAGGCCACCTGATGCTCCCCCATCCAGAGGATGAGTCCGTCCATTCTCCCCCTCACCTCCTTTCTTTCTGGAGCAGTATAGCACAATTTGAGGGGATAAAAAAGCGGGAGGCCGTCATCCTCCCGTTTTTTAAAAAATTCTTCACATTTTCCACCCCTTGCACACAGCCGGGGAACAAGGGTATAATAGGCACAGAAAAGGGGGTATTACAATGCCGCAGATCATTGATGCCAAGGGAAAACCCTGTCCCACCCCGGTGCTGATGGCCAAGGGGGCCATGGCCCAGGGGGCGGACGCGTTCACCGTCCTGGTGGACAACCCCACCGCTGTGGAAAACCTGAAGCGCCTGGCGGACAACCAGGGCTTTTCCGCCGCCGTACGGGAGGGAAACGGGACCTATGCCCTGGATTTTGTCAAAACCGGGAGTTGCGACGCCTGTGAGGCGGCCATCCAGTCGCCCCTGCCCGCCCCGGGGACGGACTGGGCGGTGTTTGTGGGCCGGGACATCATCGGGGACGGGGACCGGGAGCTGGGGACCAACCTGATGCGGATGTTCTTCTACACCCTGACCCAGGGGGAGGACAAGCCGGGGGCGGTGCTGTTTATGAACGCCGGGGTGCGCCTGCCCACCTTGGACGGGCAGGTGGTGGAGCATCTGAAAGCGCTGGCGGAGGCCGGGGTGGAAATTCAGGTGTGCGGCACCTGCCTGAATTTTTATGGTCTGTCCGACCGGCTCCAGGTGGGTACGGTGAGCAACATGTACGACATTGTCACCCGGATGCAGCGGGCCGGAAAGGTCCTCAGCCTGTGATGGACTACGGCCTGATTACCTTTGCCTCCACCCACGGGGCCATCTCCGCCCAGAAGGCCCTGGAGCCGGTGGCGGCCGTGCGGGTGATGCCGGTGCTGCGGGAGATCTCCCTGGGCTGCGGCATGGCCCTGCGCTTTCCGCCTCAGGCGCTGGAGACGGTACAGCGGACGCTGGCGGGGTCGGAGCTGAGGCCGGGAGAGTACGCCCTGTATGCCATAACCGGCAGCGGCCCCGCCCTGCGGGCGGAGCCGCTGCCGGCTCATAAGGGATGACCGCCTGGCTGCCCGCGACTATATGATCCAGCCGATGAGGATGGACAGGGCGAACGCGATGAGGGCGGGCATGAAGTTCTCCCAGCGGGCGGGCTGTTCAAAGAGCGCCTTGAGCAGCAGTACCACCCCCGCCACCCGCAGCAGCCAGGGCAGCAGGGCCATCAGCACCAGAAAGGGCAGGCCCACAAGAAGCAAGACCACCGGGATAACAATCACGGCGGCGGCACAGATCAGGCACAGGCTCAGCAGCGTCATCATAGGTTCTTTCCTCCTTTGTTGGTCCCAGTGTATCATGCCTATGTGAAACAGCCGTAAAAGGAGTCTTAAAATTTGCTAAAAAATCCGTGGCCGGCTGAGTGCCGGTCACGGATTTTTTTGTGTGTTTAGCGGAAATAGGCCGCGCCGCTCTCAAAGAGGGGCTGGTACTTGTTTCCAGGGAGATTTACCGCCACGTAGTCTCCCCGCCGCTCGGAGTGGCCCATTTTGCCGAACACCCGGCCGTCGGGGGAGAAGATGCCCTCAATGGCACACAGGGAGCCGTTGGGGTTCACCTCTATATCCATGGCGGGGACCCCGTTTTGGTCCACATACTGGGTGGCCACCTGGCCGCGGGCAATCAGCTCCTCCAGCAGGGACTGGGGGGCCACAAACCGGCCCTCTCCGTGGGAGATGGGGATGGTGTGGAGGTCGCCCACGCTGGACTTGAGCATCCAGGGGGAATGGACCGAAGCCACCCGGGTGGTGACATACCGGCTCTGGTGGCGTCCGATGGTGTTGTAGGTCAGGGTGGGGCAGTTCCCATCCATGTCCCGGATCTCTCCATAGGGTACCAGTCCCAGCTTGACCAGGGCCTGGAAGCCGTTGCAGATGCCCAGCATCAGCCCGTCCCGGTTTTTCAGCAAATCGTGGACGGCGTCGGTAATTCTGGGGTTGCGGAAGAAGGAGCAGATGAACTTGGCCGAGCCGTCCGGCTCGTCTCCGCCGGAAAAGCCGCCGGGAAGGAAGACGATCTGGGCCTTGCGGATGGCCCCCTCCAGCTCCGCCGTGGACTGGAGCAGGTCGTCGGCGGTGAGGTTGCGGATATTCACCGTCTCGGCGTCCATACCCGCCCGGAGGCAGGCCTTCACCGAGTCGTACTCGCAGTTGGTGCCGGGGAACACGGGGATAACCACCCGGGGCCGGGCGATTTTGCTCTTGCACACCGCCGGGGAACGCTTGTCCCAGGAAATGGGGGCCACGTCTCCCTGCTGGCCGGTGCGGGCGGGGTATACGTCCTCCAGCACCGCCTCGTTGAGGGAGAGCAGCTCGTCGATGGGTGCGGTGTCCGCCCCGAAGGTGAGCACCGGCTGGTCGGTGGTATGGCCCGCCAGCACGGCCCCCTCCACCGGCCCGTCGCACTCGGCCAGAATCATGCCCTGGCAGGCGGGACCCATAAAGCCCTCCTCCAGAGTAAAGCCGATGCCGTTGCCGAAGGACATCTGTATGGCGGCCTCCTTGATTCCGCCGGGTTCCAGCACCCGGGCGGCCTTCACCCGGCCGGCCAGGCACAGGGCATGGAAGGCCTCCCAGGCCTTTTTCTGCCCGGCGAAGTCCCCCAGGTGAGGTACGCCGAAGAGGTAGACCGGGTGATCCGGCTCCTTAAACTCGGGGGAGCACACCTGCTCGGCCCTGGCGGGGGCAATGGCAAAGGAGATGAGCGTGGGAGGGACATCCAGATCCAGGAAGGAACCGGACATGGAGTCCTTACCGCCGATAGCGGCGCAGCCCAGGCCGATCTGGGCGTCCATAGCCCCCAGCAGGGCCTGGAAGGGCTTGCCCCAGCGCAGGGGGTCCTCCCGCAGCTTCTCAAAGAACTCCTGGAGGGTAAGGTAGACCTTCCGGTAGTCGCCGCCGGCGGCCACCACCTTGGCCACCGAGGTAACCACCGCCTGCACCGCCCCGTAATAGGGGTCCCGGCTCAGCTGCTTGGGGTCGCAGCCCCAGGCCATGATGGAGGCCTGGTCGGTCTCCTGGCAGGGCTCCACAGGGAAGAGGGCGGCCATGGCCTGGGCAGGGGTGCGCTGGGTTTTGCCGCCGAAGGGCATCAGCACGCTGCCCGCCCCGATGGAGCCGTCAAACCGCTCGGTAAGACCCCGACGGGAGGCGTAATCCAGCTCCGCCGCCAGCTCCCGCAGGCTTGCCTCGGCCCAGACCTGGGGGCCGGGCCGCTGGGGAACCTTCACCGCGGCGTGCTTCACCGCGCCGTTGGTATTGAGAAAGGCCCGGGACAGGTCGGCAATCACCTTGCCCCGCCAGGTCATTACCATCCGAGGGCTCTTGGTGACGGTAGCCACCTGGTAGGCCTCCAGATTTTCTGCGGCGGCCATGTGGATGAGGGTCTGGGCGTCCTCAGGGGCCACCACCACCGCCATCCGCTCCTGGGACTCGGAGATGGCGATCTCGGTGCCGTCCAGACCGTCGTATTTTTTGCGCACCGCGTCCAGGTCAATGGAAAGACCGTCGGCCAGCTCCCCGATGGCCACGCTGACGCCGCCGGCGCCAAAGTCGTTGCACCGCTTGATGAGCCGGGTGACGTTGGGGTTGCGGAAGAGCCGCTGGAGCTTGCGCTCCTCCGGGGCGTTGCCCTTCTGCACCTCGCTGGCCATGGTATCCAGGCTCTTGAGGTTGTGGCTCTTGGAGGAGCCGGTGGCTCCCCCGATGCCGTCCCGGCCGGTGCGGCCCCCCAGCAGAATGACCACATCTCCCGGGGCGGGGACCTCCCGGCGGACATGGTCGGCGGGGGCGGCACCCACCACCGCGCCGCACTCCAGGTGCTTGGCAAGATAGCCCTCATGGTACAGCTCGGCCACGTGGCCGGTGGCCAGGCCGATCTGGTTGCCGTAGGAGGAGTAGCCCGCCGCGGCGGTCTGGGCAATCTTCCGCTGGGGCAGTTTGCCTGCCAGCGTCTGGTCCACCGGGGTGCGGGGGTCGCCGCAGCCGGTAAGGCGCATGGCCTGGTGGACGTACACCCGGCCGGAGAGGGGATCTCGAATGCAGCCGCCGATGCAGGTGGCGGCGCCACCGAAGGGTTCGATCTCCGTGGGGTGGTTGTGGGTCTCATTTTTAAACATCAGCAGCCAGTCCTGCTCCTTGCCGTTCACCACCGCCGGGACGTGGATGGAGCAGGCGTTGATCTCCTCGCTCTCGTCCAGCTCGGGCAGCTCTCCCCGTTTTTTCAGCACTTTGGTGGCGATGGTAGCCAGGTCCATCAAGGTCTGGGGCCGCTTGGCGGCTTTTTCCGCCCCATACACCTGGTCCCGGGCGGACAGGTAGCGGAGATAAGCACCATTTACGGTGGGGTCCTGAATGTCCACCCGGTCCAGATGGGTGGAGAAGGTGGTGTGGCGGCAGTGGTCGGACCAGTAGGTGTCCACCACCCGCACCTCGGTGAGGGTGGGGTCCCGCCCCTCCTCATCCTTAAAATAGCGCTGGAGGAAGGTCAGATCCGCCAGATCCATGGCCAGACCGTACTGCTCCAGCAGAGCGGCAAGCCCCGCCTGATCCAGCGCCCGGAACCCGGTCAGTACCGGCACGTCCGCCGGCTCGGGGTAGCGCTGGATCAGAGTGTCCGGCTTGTCCAGGGAGGCTTGGCGGCTCTCCACCGGGTTGATGAGGTAGCCCTTGGCCTTGCTCAGGTCGGCGTCGGACAGCTCTCCCGCCAGCAGGTAGAGGGTGGCGGTACGGACGGCGGGCCGCTCCCCGCCGGTGAGCATCTGGATGCACTGGGCGCAGGAGTCCGCCCGCTGGTCGTACTGGCCGGGCAGGGCCTCCACCGCCAGGGCCTGATAGCCCTGGGGCAGTTCAAAGACCTCGTCAGTGATGGCGTCCACCTGGGGCTCGGACAGGACGGTGGTGCGGGCGGCCTCATAGGTCCCCTGGTCCACACCCTCCACGTCATACAGATCGGAAGAGCA
>NZ_CALXFV010000021.1 GCF_944387675.1 uncultured Flavonifractor sp.
AGGCGTCCGGCCATGCGGCCGGACGCCTTCCACGTCCCTTTATTCCGGTTCCTCCAGCAGGGCCTCCAGCACCCGGTGGTAGATGTGCTCCGGTCTGGCTTTGAAGTGGGCGGCCAGCTTGCTGGCCTGCTCCTGGGACCCGCACAGCATCTCCGCGGTAAAGAGGTTGCCCGTGTCATCATCCAGCACCAGGCGGAGGGTAAGTCCTCCCTCGGGCCGGGGCTGGATCTCGGCGCGGACCTGGGCGTTGCGACGGAGGATGCCGTTGACCTTGGAGAGGTTGGCAGTGCATTTGCGCTTGACGGTATAGGGCAGGCTGCTCTCACAGGCGGCGCCGTTTTCCCGGCCTTTATCGGTGATGGCGTAATGGTCATCCTCCAGGGTCAGGTGGCCGGATTCCACCAGCTCCGCCGCCGCCTCGGCAAATTCAAAGTAGTCGATGCCGTCATCACACATGGTCAAATCGGTGAGGGTGGCAAAATCAATGGGGGCGGCCACCCTGGCCATAAGAAAGAGAATCAGAAACTTAATTTCCAGCTTGTCGTGGATAAAACCATAACGGGGCATAACGGCACTCCTTTCCGAGACAGGGGTGGGGCGGCGGACACTTGATTATGTTTTATTATATCGGAACGGAAGGAAAATCACAAGGTTTTTTCCCGCCCTTGACGGAAGGTCGAATGGTGGGGTATCATAGGAAAAACGGAATGATGGGAGGACCTGCCATGCGAAAAATGCGGATGCCCTTGCTGCTTGTCCTGATTCTGCTCTTGTCCGCCTGCGGCGGGAAGGAGGACCCGACGGCGGAGGAAAGCGCTACCCCGGAGTCTTCCCCCACCCCCACGGTGGAGGTGACGGCGGAGCCAACCCCCACCCCCTACGACGGCCCGGTAAGTCCGCTCAGCGGCCTGCCCATCGGGGAGGAGTGGGTGAACCGCCGCCCGGTGGCAGTGATGCTCAACAATCTGAAAGAGGCTCTGCCCCAGCTGGGCCAGTCCCAGGCGGACATCATCTATGAGGTGCCGGCCGAAGGGGGCATTACCCGGATGCTGGGGGTGTACCAGTCTCTGGACGGGGTGGGGAAGATCGGCTCCATCCGCTCCGCCCGGCCCTACTATTTGGAGCTTGCCCTGGGCCACGACGCCGTATTCATCCACGCCGGCGGCAGTGAGGACGCCTACGCCAAAATCAGCCAGTGGGGGGTGGCCGCCCTGGACGGGGTGCGGGGTCCTTACATGAGCAACACGGAAAACGGCAACCTGATGTGGCGGGACCCGGAGCGGCGGAAAAGCTACAGCCTGGAGCATACTGTGGTCACCACCGGGGAGGCCATCATTGAGCGCTTCGCCGGGTATACCAATCTGCGGCAGGAGCATGAGGAAGGCTATGTCTATGAGATGGCCTTTACAGAGGACGGCACGCCGGCCAGCGGCTCTCCCGCAGCCCAGATTACGGTCCCCTTCTCTAATTACAAAACCGGGACATTTACCTATGACGCCGGCAGCGGCCTCTACTTGGTGGAGGAGTACGGCAGTCCCTACATAGACGGCAACACCGGGGCGCAGGTGGGAGTGACCAATGTGGTGGTGATCAAGACCGCCTGCCGGAACACCGGCGACAGCCTGGGCCACATCACTGTGGATCTGTCCAGCGGCGGAACCGGGTACTTCGCCTGCGGGGGCAAAGTCATCGACCTGACCTGGAGCAAGAGCTATCCCGACGGCCAGCTGCATTACAAGGATCTGGACGGCAACCCCATTACCTTTGGGGTGGGACACACCTATGTGTGCGTGGTGCCGCTGGACAGTCAGGTGAGCTTTTAACTGCTGGTACCAACAAAAAGCGGGGCCTGTCGAAAACGCCTCGCAGAGTTCTGTCGCCTACGGGCGACAGAACTCTGCGAGGCTCCCTGCGGGGGAGGTTTTTCGACAAGCTGAGCGGTCCGTTTTCCTGGAAAACGGACCGCTTTCAGCAGTTCGGGAGACTTCGATATCCCCGAAATTCTGTGACTTCCTTCGGGAAGAGTGGTTCACCTATGCCTGGGGCTGACTGGTAAAATGGGAGCACCAGGGCCGCAGGGTACAGTTTTGGCAGTCCGGCTTGCGGGCCATGCACACCGCCCGGCCGTGGAGCACCATCCGGTGGCAGAAGTTGTTGGACTCCTCCGGCGGCAGTACCTGGCGCAGCTGCTGTTCCACCTTCACCGGGTCCTTGGTGCCGTCGGTGAGGCCCAGCCGGCCGGTGATGCGGATGCAGTGGGTATCCGCCACCACCACGCCGGGCTTCTGGTACACGTCCCCCAGAATCAGATTGGCGGTCTTCCGGCCCACTCCGGGCAGCTTCAGCAGCTCCTCCATGGTGTCCGGCACCCGGCCGTCGTACCGCTCCAGCATCATCCGGGCGGCAGCCACAATGTCCCGGGCCTTGGCACGGAAAAAGCCGGTGGAATGGATATAGGTCTCCACCTCGCTCACGTCGGCCTCCGCCAGGGATTCCAAAGTGGGGAACCGGGCGAACAGAGCGGGTGTGACCATGTTGACCCGCTCATCGGTACACTGGGCGGCCAGGCGGACGGCAAACAGCAGCTCGTAGGGCTTGGGATAGGGCAGGGAGCACAGCCCGTCGGGGTAGAGAACCTTCAGCTCCTCCACAATCGCGCGGACTTCCGTTTCGCTCTTCATGCAATCACCTCGTTAGACAATATAACACAGAATCCGGTAAAATACGAGGGCGTTTTTCCACAGGTGACAATTGTATTTTCCACGGGGAACAGGTATAATGGATTAAATCGCTAAAACGTCCCGCGGCAGCGGGGCCGGACGCGGAGAAACGGGAAAGGTGGCGACAGAATTTGGTCAAGGACATCATGGCATTTCTGGCGGAGCAGGATCCGGAGGTAGGGGCCGCGGTGCAGGCGGAGTATGACAGGCAGCGCCGGAACATTGAGCTGATCGCGTCTGAAAACTTTGTCAGCCAGGCAGTGCTGGCGGCGGCGGCGACGGTACTCACCAACAAATACGCCGAAGGCTACCCCGGCAAGCGGTATTACGGCGGCTGTCAGTGTGTGGACGTGGTGGAGGACATCGCCCGCCAGCGGGCCTGCCAGCTCTTCGGCGCAGACCACGCCAATGTGCAGCCCCACTGCGGCGCCAATGCCAACTACGCGGTGTATCAGGCCCTGTGTGAGCACGGGGACACCGTGCTGGGCATGGACCTGGCCAACGGCGGTCACCTGACCCATGGCTCTCCGGTGAATTTCTCCGGTAAGAATTACCATATTGTGGCCTATGGGGTCAATGACCAGGGCTACATCGACTATGACCAGGTGCGGGATCTGGCCAAGAAGCACCGGCCCAAGATGATTCTGGCGGGCGCCTCCGCTTATCCCCGCGTCATTGATTTCAAGACCTTTGCGGACATCGCCCATGAGGTGGGCGCCTACCTGTTTGTGGATATGGCCCACATTGCCGGACTGGTGGCCGCCGGACTTCATCCCTCTCCGGTGCCTTACGCCGATGTGGTGTCCACCACCACCCACAAGACCCTGCGGGGTCCCCGGGGCGGCATGATCCTCTGCAAGGCGGAGCTGGCCAAGAAAATCGACTCCGCCATTTTCCCCGGCAGCCAGGGCGGCCCTCTGGAGCATATCATCGCCGCCAAGGCGGTGGCTCTGGGCGAGGCCATGAAGCCGGAGTTCAAGGCGTATCAGCAGCAGATTATCCGCAATGCCGCCGCTCTGGCCCAGGCGCTGAAGGAGGAGGGCTTCGATCTGGTCAGCGGCGGCACCGACAACCACCTGATGCTGGTGGATCTGCGTCCCGCCCACCTCACCGGCAAGGAGATGGAGAAGCGGCTGGACGAGGTGAACATCACCGTCAACAAAAACGCCATTCCCAACGACCCGGAGAAGCCCTTTGTCACCTCCGGCATCCGGGTGGGTACCCCTGCCGCCACTACACGGGGCTTCCAGGAGGAGGATATGGCCGCCATTGCCCGCATCATGTGGCAGACCGCCACTGATTTTGAGGGCAAGCAGGAGCAGCTGCGGGCGCAGGTGGCTCAGCTCACCGGAAAATACCCCCTGTACGAATAATCGAACATGTGTTAGAATGGAGCGGAGCAAATCCGCTCCATTCTGCTTGATAAGAGAGGTTTTTCCCATGACATACCGGCCGCTGGCAGACGAAATCCGGCCCCAGACCCTGGACGAGGTGGTGGGGCAGCAGCATATCCTGGGAGAGAACGGCCTGCTCCGCCGGATTATCGAGGGGGGCAGCATCCCCAATCTGGTGTTCTACGGTCCCTCCGGTACCGGCAAAACCACCGTGGCCAACCTGATTGCCAAGCGCACCAACCGTCCTCTCCACCGGCTCAACGCCACCACCGCCTCCATCTCCGACATCAAGGAGATCATGGGGGAGATCGGCACCATGCTGGCCCCCGACGGGGTGCTGCTCTACCTGGATGAGATCCAGTATTTCAACAAGAAGCAGCAGCAGTCCCTGCTGGAATTCATGGAGAACGGGAAGATCACCCTTATCGCCTCCACCACGGAGAACCCCTATTTCTACGTATATAACGCGGTGCTCAGCCGCTCCACCGTTTTTGAGTTCAAACCCCTGACCGCTGCCGACGTGCTGCCGGCGGTGGAACGGGGCATCCGGCTGATGGGGCAGCGGCTGGAGGCGGAGGTCTGCTGTGAGGAAGGCGTGAAGGAGCATATAGCCTCCTCCTGCGGGGGCGACGTGCGCAAGGCCATGAACGCTGTTGAGCTGCTGCTCAATTCCGCCAGGAGGGAGCAAGGGAAACTGCTGGTCACCCTTGCCGACGCCCAGACGGTGGCACAGCGCTCCGCCATGCGGTATGACCGGGAGGGGGATGACCACTTTGACATCGCCTCGGCGCTGATGAAATCCCTCCGGGGGTCCGATCCGGACGCCGCCCTCCACTACCTGGCCCGGCTGCTGGAGGCGGGGGATCTGATTACCGCCATCCGCCGGCTGCTGTGCTCGGCCAGCGAGGATGTGGGCATGGCCTATCCCCAGGCCGCCCTGATTGTGAAGGCCTGCGTGGACAACGCCCTCCAGCTGGGCCTGCCGGAGGCCAGGCTGCCTCTGGCCCAGGCGGCGGTGCTGCTGGCCACTGCCCCCAAGTCCAACTCGGTGTACAAAGCCATTGCCGCCGCTCAGGCCGACGTGCGGGCAGGGAAGACGGGGGACTATCCCCGGCACCTGCAAAATGTCCACGCCGACTCCGCCGGCATGGAGCGGGAGCAGGGATATCTCTACCCCCATGACTTTCCGAACCACTGGGTCCGCCAGCAATACCTGCCGGATGCTCTTATGGGTACCCGCTATTACCGGTATGGGGACAACAAGACGGAACAGGCGGCCAGGCGCTACTGGGAGGAGATCAAGGGCAGGGAGGACTGACCGCCCCACGGAAGGAGAGGAATAGCACAAAGCCCGTCCGCATATAGATAGTCCGAAACGCCTTACGAAGGGAAGGACACCGCTATGGGGACGGTCAGACGGACACAGGAGCAGGAGCGGATACGGCAGAGCAGAAGCCCGGGGCGCAGAACCGCGCCGGGGCGGCGCCATGGGGGAAAAGCGTCCCTGGGTCCGGCGGAGCGGCGCAGGCTGCTTCAGCTGGTTACCTGCCTGGCGCTGTTTCTGGCGGTTTTTATTGGAAAGGGGATCGTACCGGCCCGTATGGAGGGGGTACGGACCCAGCTGCTGTCCGTCATCCGCCGGGATACGGACTTTCAGGCCGCCTTTTCCGCCCTGGGACAGGCGGTGTCGGAGGGAGAACCGGTGTCGGAGGCTCTGGGCGTGCTGTGGGACGGACTGCTGGGGGAGGACACCGGCGCGGCGTCGGAACCGGCCCTTTACGCGGCGCAGGCCGCTGTGCTGTGCGGCCTGCGTCAGGCACCGGAGTGGCCGGAGGGCCTGTGGACGGATGCCATGGCGCTGGTGGCCGGGGTGCGCCTGCCGGCGGAACCCTCTGTTCCGCCGGAGCCGGAACCCACCCCTGTCCCGACGCCGGAGCCGGCGGTGGAGCACGTGGAGTATGATGGTCCCACTCTGCCGGACAATACCACCATGGATAAGTATAATCTCAGCGCCGTGGGGGTGGAAGAGACGGTGACCCCCGTTCTGGGATGGGTTTCCTCCGGCTTCGGCTGGCGGGAGCACCCGGTGGACGGAGAGGAGAAATTCCACAACGGGGTGGACCTGGCGGTGAACAACGGCACGGAAGTGCGTGCCTTTGCCGCCGGGACGGTGGACTATATCGGGGACAGCCCGGAGTACGGCCTGTATCTCCAGCTCAGCCACGCCGGGGGCTTGAAGACGTTTTACTGCCATTGCAGCCGGCTGTGTGTCCAGCAGGGGCAGAGCGTGGCGGCGGGGGAGAAGGTGGCGGAGTCGGGAGACACCGGAAACGTCACCGGGCCGCATCTGCATTTTGAAATGAAGCTCAACGGCGTACGGCTCAATCCGGTATACTACATCGAGACCCAGTAACCATGCTGCGCTGGGGACGGGTGGAGGTGAGCGGCGGCGCACTGCTGCTGGGCGCGCTGCTTTTTTATTGGGACGACCAGGGCCTGCTGCTCCTCTCACTGCTGGCCTGTGCCGTCCATGAGCTGGGGCATTACCTGGCTATTCTGGCCCTGGGCGGGCGGGTATCCGCCCTGCGGATCACCTGCGTGGGGGCCGACATGTGCCTGTCCGGCCGGAACGCCATGGGATGGCCGGGGCAGGTTCTGGCGGCGCTGGCCGGTCCACTGGCCAATCTGGCCCTGGGGCTGGCTGCTGTCAGAGTGTGGGGGGAGCGGGGCTGGTGCTTTGCCGGCATCAACCTGGCCCTGGGCGCCTTCAACCTGCTCCCAGCCGGGTGCCTGGACGGGGGGCGGGCGTTGGGCTGGCTGTTGTCCCCTCTGTTGGGGGAGGAGGGCGCGGTCCGCTTCCGCGCTGTGCTGGCCTGCGCCCTGGCCGCCGGTTTGCTGGCCGGCACCCTGCTCCTGGCGGGGCGGGGCAGGTTTAACCTGACCCTGCCCCTGCTGGGCGCCTGGCTGCTGGCGGGCAGTTTGAGCGGAAAAAAAGACTTGCAATTCCGGGCGCGGCGTGGTAAAATACCATGGACTCAATAAAGGGTGGTCCTCTGCGGCCGCCGCTCCACAGGCGGGCGGCATATACAGGCCGGCATGAACGCCTATAAACAGGAGGAAGAAAACATGGATCTCATGCAGGCTTTCAGCGCCAAGTATCAGAAGCCCGAGCCCCCCAAGGCCGAGGTGGGCGACACCGTCCGTGTGCATGTGCACATCAAGGAAGGCAACCGGGAGCGTATCCAGGTCTTTGAGGGTACCGTCATTGCCAAGAAGCACGGCGGCATCGAGGAGACCATCACCGTGCGCCGGGTATCCTACGGTGTCGGTGTGGAGAAGGTATTCCCCATCCATGCTCCCGCGGTGGATAAGATCGAGGTGGTCCGCAAGGGTAAGGTTCGCCGGGCCAAGCTCTATTACCTGCGCGACCGCGTGGGCAAGAGCGCCAAGATCAAGGAGCGCATCTAATCCTGCCAGCGACAAAAAGGAGAGGCGATGCCTCTCCTTTTTTGTTTAAAAATTTGTGGTATTCTCTTTTCAAACCACAAGATATTGAGTATAATGGAGTTCATTGAAGCACCGTATGCGAAAGGAGGGGAAGAGATGGATATCCAGTGGTATCCCGGCCACATGACCAAGACCCGCCGGCAGATTCAGGCGGACCTGAAGCTGGTGGATCTGGTGGCCGAGGTGATTGACGCCCGCATTCCCATCTCCAGCCGCAATCCGGACCTGGATGAGCTGGTGGGTGAGAAGCCCCGGCTGATTGTGCTCAACCGGGCGGATCAGGCCGACCCCACCATGAACAAGGCGTGGAGCGCCTGGTTCCGGGACCGGGGCTGGTGGGTGCTGGAGACCAATGCCAGGGACGGCAAGGGCGTGGGCCAGTTTTCCGCCGCCGTTCGCTCCGCCCTGAAGGAGCAGATTGAGCAGTGGAGGGCCAAGGGCCTGGTGGGCCGCCCGGTGCGGGCCATGGTGGTGGGCATACCCAACGTGGGTAAGTCCACGCTGATCAACCAGGTGGCGAAGAGGAAATCCGCCAAGGCGGGCAACCGGCCCGGGGTCACCAGGGGCAAGCAGTGGGTGAACGTGGACGCCGGACTGGACCTGCTGGACACTCCGGGCATCCTGTGGCCCAAGTTTGAGGATGAAACGACGGGCATGCATTTAGCCTTTACAGGTGCGGTGAAGGACGAGATCATGGATCTGGAGACCTTGGCTTGCCGCCTGATGGAGATTTTGGGCCGGCGCTATCCACAGGCGCTGGCGGCCCGCTACAAGGTGGAGCCCCAGTCCGGACAGCCCGGGTGGGAGCTGCTGGAGGCCTGCGGCCGAAGGCGGGGCTTTCTGATCTCCGGTGGCGAAGTGGATACCGAGCGCATGGCTCGGGTGCTGTTGGAGGAGTACAGAAGCGGCAAGCTGGGGAACTTTACACTTGAGGCGCCGGAGGATTTAAAGCCATGAGCGGAGCGCGGGACCTCTGGGAACAGGAGCGGGCCTGTTGGGCCGGGGGATACGGAACGGTGTGCGGCTGCGACGAGGCTGGGGCGGGTCCCCTGGCGGGGGCGGTATACGCGGCGGCGGTGATTCTGCCCCGGGAGCTGAGGCTGCCCGGCCTGGACGACTCCAAAAAGCTCACACCCAAAAAGCGGGCCGCCCTGTATGAGCAGATTACCGCCCAGGCGGTGTCCTGGTCCGTGGCCCGGGTGGAGGCGGGGGAGATTGACGCCACCGACATCCTCAGCGCCCGGATGAACGCCATGCAGATGGCCATCGACGGGCTGTCACCCGTTCCGGACCTGGCCTTGGTAGACGGCAACCGGGACCATGGAAAGGCGGGGGCCATTGTTGCTCCCCATCTCCTGCTTGTAAAGGGAGATTCCCTGTCGGCATCTATTGCCGCGGCCTCCATCCTGGCCAAGGTGAGCCGGGACCGATATATGGAGGAGATGGCGGCGCAATATCCCCAGTATGCCTTTGAGCGGCACAAGGGCTATCCGACCAAACTCCACTATGAGCGGCTGCGGCAGTACGGCCCCTGTCCCATCCACCGCCGCAGCTTTCTGGGCAGGCTGTGAGCGGGGGAGAGCGCCGGCTGCTGGGCCGGTGGGGGGAGGCGCTGGCTGCGGAGCGGCTGCGGGGCATGGGATATGCCGTGATCGCCGCGGGCTATCGCTGCCGCTTTGGCGAAATTGATTTGATTGCAACAACTGACAAGTATATTTGCTTTATAGAGGTGAAACTGCGGAAGAATGCCAGTTTTGCTCCGGGCTGGGCGGCGGTGGACCGGAGGAAGCAGGAGCGGCTGCGTACCACCGCCCAGTGGTACTTGGCGGAGCACCCGGAGCAGATCCTCCAGCCACGGTTTGACGTGGCGGAGATTTATGCGCCCCAGGGTATGGATACCGCTGCGCCTGAGTTTCGCTATTGGGAGAACGCGTTTCAATAAGAGGGGGATGAGCTGGTGGATGTGTTTGACGGCCACTGCGACACGGTGTTGATATGCCACCAGTTTGGCGGAGGCTTTGCCCGAAACCGCTATCATGTGGATTTGGAGCGGGCGGGACGCTACCGGCGGTACGCCCAGTTTTTCGCTCTCTTCGGCCAGCCGGAGGATTTCCCGGGGAAAGACCGGCGGGGCCTGCCCTTTCGGGAGATTTTTCAGCGGGAGTACGGGCTGTTTTGCCGGGAGATGGAGGCCAACGCCGGAGTGATCGCCCACTGCCGTACGGCGGCAGAGGCGGAGGCCGCCTTTGCCGCTGGGAAAATGGCGGCCTTTCTGTCGGTGGAGGGGGCGGAGCTGCTGGACTGCTCCACGGAGCGGCTGGAGGAGGCCCACGCCCTGGGAGTCCGGGCCGTTACTCTGACCTGGAACCATGTCAACGCCCTCTCCGGCACCAATGCGGAGGACCCGGACCGGGGGCTGACGGCCCAGGGGCGGGCCTTCGTGGGGAAGGCGGAGAAGCTGGGCCTGCTGGTGGATGTATCCCACCTGTCCGACCCCGGCTTCTGGGACGTGGCGGAGCTGCTCTCCGGGCCTTTCTGGGCCAGCCACTCCAATGCCCGCGGGGTATTTTCTCACCCCCGGAACTTGACCGACAGCCAATTTACTGCCATAATAGACCATAATGGAGTGGCGGGACTGAACCTCTACGGGGAATTTCTGGGCCGGACGCCTGATTTGGACACTGTAATCGCCCATCTGGAGCACTGGCTGGAGCTGGGCGGGGCGCGGAATGTGTCTCTGGGGGGCGATCTGGACGGATGCAGCCGCCTGCCGGCAGGCTTTACCGGTGTGGAGAGCTGGGCCGGACTGTATGAGCGGCTGCTGGAGCGCAACTATCCCCAGGCGCTGGTGGACGATTTGTTTTTTAATAATCTGATGAGGGTTGTGAGCGAAGTATGTATTATGTGAGCACGAGAAACAAGGAGGACCGGCGCACGGCTGCGGCGGCGATTGAGAAGGGCCTTGCCGCCGACGGCGGACTGATGACGCCGGAGGTGCTGCCCAAGCTGTCCCACAACGCGCTGGACACCATGAAGGATATGTCCTATCAGCAGCGGGCGGTCTATGTGATGAACGCCTATCTGGACGACTTTACCTCCTCCGAGCTGACCAGCTTTGCCGCCAGGGCCTACGGCGGGGGCAAGTTTGATGTGAAGGCGGTGGCTCCCGTCCGCCCGGTGGACGAGAACACCTACTGTCTGGAGCTGTGGCACGGACCTACCTGCGCGTTTAAGGATATGGCCCTGCAAATGCTGCCCCATCTGCTCACCGCCTCCCTGAAGAAGAATCAGGAGAGCAAGACGGTGTGTATCCTGGTGGCCACCTCCGGCGACACCGGCAAGGCGGCCCTGGAGGGCTTCCGGGATGTGGATAAGACCCGTATTCTGGTGTTCTACCCCAAGGACGGGGTCTCCGCCATCCAGGAGCTGCAAATGAGCACCCAGGAGGGGGAGAACGTCGGGGTCTGCTCGGTGGTGGGCAACTTTGACGACGCCCAGACCGGAGTAAAGCGCCTGTTCTCCGACGAGACGCTGCGGGAGCAGCTGGCGGAGCGGGGGTTCTTCCTGTCCTCTGCCAACTCCATCAACTGGGGCCGGGTGCTGCCCCAGATCGTCTACTACATTTCCGCCTACTGCGATCTGATGCGGGAGGACAGAATTCAGAAGGGGGACCCCGTCAACGTCTGCGTCCCCACCGGCAATTTTGGCAACATTCTGGCGGCCTATTACGCCAGAGAGATGGGGGTTCCCATCCGCAGGCTGATCTGCGCTTCCAATGCCAACAACGTGCTTACCGACTTTTTGAGCACCGGAGTCTATGACCGTAACCGCACCTTTTATAATACTATGTCTCCCTCCATGGACATCCTCATCTCTTCCAACCTGGAGCGGCTGCTGTTTGATCTGTCCGGGCATGACGACGCCCAGGTACGGGCATATATGGAGGAGCTGGGCCAGACCGGCCGGTATGAGGTGAACGGAGCCATCAAGGCCCGGATGGACAAGGTGTTTTCCGCCGGCTGCTGCGACGATGTCCAGACCCAGGCGGCCATCGGGGCCATGTGGAAAGAGCACCACTATCTCATCGACACCCACACCGCCGTGGCCTTCCACGTGCTGGAGCAGTACCGGAGGGAGAGCGGGGACCAGACGCCGGCCATCGTGGTGTCCACCGCCAGCCCCTTCAAGTTCTGCGACAACGTGCTGGGTGCTTTGGGCGCCTCCCAGATTGCGGAGGGGACCGACGTACTGGATCAGCTCTCCCAGCTCACGGGCATTCCCGCCCCCGCGCCCCTGGCCGCGCTGAAGGAAAAGCAGGTGCGCTTCACTCAGAGCGTCACCAGGGAGCACATGGTGGACCAGGTGCTGGAGATGCTGGGCTGAATGGCACTGTATGCGATTGGAGACACCCATCTCTCCCTGGGCGCGGACAAGCCTATGGATGTGTTCGGCGGCGGCTGGGAGGGGTATGTGGACAAGCTGCGCTCCGGGTTTGCCCAGGTGGGGCCGGAGGACACGGTGGTGCTGTGCGGCGACCTCTCCTGGGGCATGGACCTGGAAGAGGCGGAGGCCGATCTGGCATTCCTGGATGCCCTGCCCGGCGGGCGGAAACTGCTGCTCAAGGGCAATCACGACTACTGGTGGAACACGGCGGCCAAGATGAACCGTTTTTTTGCCGAGCACAGCTGGAGCACCCTGCACATTCTCCACAACAACTGCTATCAGTACGGGGACTACGCCCTGTGCGGTACCCGAGGGTGGTTTTATGAGGAGAAGGGGGATCAGAAGGTATTCAAGCGGGAGCTGATCCGTCTGGAGGCCTCCCTGAAGGCGGCGGGAGCGGGGAAGAAGCTGTGCTTTCTCCACTATCCGCCCCTCTATCATGGCTACCGCTGTCCGGAGATCATCGCCCTGCTGGAGGCGTACGGCGTGGAGCGCTGCTATTACGGCCACCTTCACGGGGGCAGCCACCGCCTAGCGGTGGAGGGACTTCAGGGCAGGGTGGCGTACCACCTGGTTTCCGCAGACTACACCGGATTCCGGCCGCAAAAAATCTGTGAATAATTGAAAAAAAGTGTGGAAATTTTCCGCCGTATCTGATACTATATAGCGGATAACGCGAAAGATGGCTTTCGGCGCCCCCAACGGGCGGCGGGGGCTGACAGGAGGAAGTAAACAACATGAATGTCAAGAGCGTCGAGAAACAGGAGAAGAGCACCGTCGAGCTGGTCATTGAGATCGGGGCGGAGGAGTTTGAGGCCGCCGTCCAGAAGGTCTATCTGAAGCAGCGCGGGAAGATCATGGTCCCCGGCTTCCGCAAGGGCAAAGCGCCCCGGAAGGTGATCGAGGGGATGTACGGCTCCGGTGTGTTCTATGAAGACGCCATCAATGAGGTTTATCCCCAGGCCTACGCCGATGCGGTGGAGCAGGAGAAGCTGGACGCAGTGGCCTGGCCCAAGGTGGAAGTGGTCAGTGTGGGCAAGGAGGGCCTCACCTTCAAGGCGGTGGTTACCGTCCGGCCCGAGGTGAAGCTGGGCGAGTACAAGGGCCTGACCGCCGAGAAGTCCCAGGTCACTGTCACCGACGAGGACATGGACAACGAGCTCAAGCCCTACATCAGCCGTGCCACCCGCATGGTCACCGTGGAGCGGGAGGCCCAGAACGGAGACACTGTGGTGATCGACTTCGAGGGCTTCCTGGACGGCAAGCCCTTTGAGGGCGGCAAGGGCGAGGACCACAGCCTGGAGCTGGGCTCCGGGTCTTTTGTCCCCGGATTCGAAGAGCAGCTGGTGGGCGCCAAGGCCGGCGATGAGAAAGAGCTGGATATCACCTTCCCCGAGGACTATCACGCCGACCTGGCCGGCAAGGCTGTGGTGTTCAAGGTAAAGGTCCACGAGGTGAAGGAGAAGCAGCTGCCCCAGGTGGACGACGAATTTGCCAAGGATGTGTCCGAGTTTGACACCTTGGAGGACTTCAAGAAGGATCTGGCCGCCAAGCTGACGCAGCGCCGGGAGGAGCAGGCCAAGCGGGAATTTGAGGCCGCCGTGCTGGAGCAGGTTGTCAGCAACATGGAGGTGGAGATCCCCGACGCCATGGTGGAGTTTGAGGCGGACAACATGGTGAATGATATGGCCCAGCGGGTTCAGGCCCAGGGCATTCCCTTTGACCAGTATCTGTCCATGACCGGGATGACCATGGACCTCATGCGGGAGCAGGCCAAGGCCGCCGCTCTGGAGCGGGTGCGCCGGGACCTGGCCCTGAACGCCGTGGTGGCCGCCGAGGGAATCCAGATCTCCGACGAGGAGCTGGAGGAGGAGTACAAGCGCCTGTCCGAGCAGTACCACATGGAGCTGGAGCAGGTGAAGCAGGCCGCTGGGGCGGACGATGTCCGCAAGGAACTGTCCCTGAAGAAGGCCGAGCGGGTGATCTATGACTCCGCCAAGGAGGGCAAGGCGCCCGCCAAGAAGAAGGCCGCCAAGAAGAAGGCGGAGGAGGCCGAGGCTGACGAGGCCGAGGGCGAGGAGAAGCCCAAGCGCCGCCGCACTGCCAAGAAGAAGGCGGAGGAGACTGCCGAGGCCGAGGAGAAGACCGAGGAATAAGGAGCCGGTAAGCGGGCATACTCTTGTGTGTAACTGCCCGCCATCGGGGGATGGCCGGGTGTGAAAGCGCCCTGACATCAAAATAAAGGAGATCCTGAACCATGAGCTTAGTTCCCTATGTTGTGGAGCAGACCAACCGAGGGGAGCGGTCCTACGACATTTTCTCCCGGCTGCTCAATGACCGCATTGTGTTTCTGGGCGAGGAGGTCAATGCCACCACCGCCAGCCTGGTGGTGGCCCAGCTGCTGTACCTGGAGGCCCAGGACCCGGACAAGGACATTCAATTTTATATCAACAGCCCCGGCGGCTCCGTGACCGACGGCATGGCCATCTACGACACCATGCAGTACATCAAGTGCGATGTATCCACCATCTGCATCGGCATGGCCGCCAGCATGGGTGCCTTTCTGCTGTCCTCCGGCGCCAAGGGCAAGCGCCTGGCGCTGCCCAACGCGGAGATTATGATTCACCAGCCCTCCGCCGGCACCCAGGGCCAGATCACCGATATGGCGATCCACCTGAAGCGGCTGGAGATCATCAAGAAGCGGATGAACCAGATTCTGGCGGATAACACCGGCAGAAGCGTGGAGGAAATCACTGCCGCCTGTGAGCGGGACAACTTCATGTCCGCCGAGGAGGCCAAGGAGTACGGCCTGATTGACAAGGTGATCTATTCGCGGTAAAATCCAACAGGGGGAGCGGGGAGACACCCTGCTCCCTCTCTGTCGTATCCGGGCGTCCGGCCAGGACCCCTGAATTTCAAGCATTGAGGTATGTGACATGCCAAAAAATGAGGAACGCAAGAGCGTAAGATGCTCCTTCTGCGGCAAGCACCAGGAGCAGGTGGCCCGCATCATCGCCGGACCAGGCGCCTATATCTGCAACGAGTGTGTCCATCTGTGCATGAGCATTTTGGACGACAATTATGATCCGGAGGAGTCCATCCCCTCCGACATTCCCGACGTGATTCCCACGCCCCGGGAGATCCGGGACGTGCTGGATCAGTATATCATCGGGCAGGAGGACGCCAAGGTGGCCCTGTCCGTGGCGGTGTACAACCACTACAAGCGGATCTACTTCGGGGGCGGGGAGGATGTGGAGCTTCAAAAGAGCAACATTCTGCTGATGGGTCCCACCGGCTGTGGCAAGACACTGTTTGCCCAGACCCTGGCCCGCATTCTGAAGGTTCCCTTTGCCATTGCCGACGCCACCACCCTTACCGAGGCGGGCTATGTGGGCGACGACGTGGAGAACATCCTGCTGCGTCTGGTGCAGGCCGCCGACTATGATATTGAGCTGGCCGAGCGGGGTATCATCTACGTGGACGAGATTGACAAAATCGCCCGCAAGAGCGAAAACACCTCCATCACCCGGGACGTGTCCGGTGAGGGCGTACAGCAGGCTCTGCTGAAGATTCTGGAGGGTACCGTGGCCAATGTGCCGCCCCAGGGCGGGCGGAAGCACCCCCACCAGGAGTTCATTCAGATTGATACCAAGAACATTCTGTTCATCTGCGGCGGCGCCTTTGATGGAATGGAGAAGATCATCGAGCAGCGGCTGGATAAGAAGACCATCGGCTTCGGCGCCGAAATTCAGAGCAGGAAAGAGAAGGACACCGCCATTTTCAAGGAGATTCAGCCCCATGACCTGCTGAAGTTCGGCATCATTCCCGAACTGGTGGGCCGTCTGCCGGTGATCACCACCCTGAACGCCCTGGACAAGGAGCAGCTGGTGCGCATCCTCACCGAGCCCAAGAACGCCCTGGTGAAGCAGTACCAAAAGCTGCTGGAGTACGACATGGTGGAGCTGGAGTTTGAACCCCAGGCTCTGGAGGAGGCAGCGGAGAAGGCCATTGAACGGGGCATCGGCGCCCGTGGCCTGCGGGCGGTGCTGGAGGAGGTCATGACCCAGATCATGTACGACGTCCCCTCCGATCCCACCATCGCCAAAGTGACCGTTACGGCGGAGAGCGTCCGGAACCACCAGTCTCCCGCCATCGAGTACGATCCCGACCGCACACAGCGGCCCCGCCTGGGCGGTGCCGCTCTGCGGGCGGAGAAGGGCGGTTCCTCCCCCAAGGGGAACGTGTCCTGAAGGATTGAAACCTGAACGCGGAGTACAGAAGTCGGGAATTCGGAGCAACGGGTCTTGCTGAGCCAGCCGCGGCCTCCAGTTTCCGGCTTCTGTCTTTGTATGAGGGAGGTACCCATATGCAAGCAAATACTCCGGCCACCATGCCGGCCCTGGCGCTGCGTGGCCTGACCATTTTTCCCAATATGCTGCTCCACTTCGACGTAGGGCGGGAGAGCTCCATCAAGGCGCTGGACGAGGCCATGACCAGCGGCCAGACCATCTTCCTGGTGGCCCAACGGGACCTGGCGGTGGAGAATCCCCAGGAAGGGGATCTGTACACCATCGGCACCATCAGCAACGTGCGGCAGATCCTTCGCCTGCCCGGCGACAATGTCCGGGTGATGGTGGAGGGCATCAGCCGCGGCCGGCTGTGTCAGGTGGTGGAGTCCACGCCCTACCTGACCGTTCAGGTGGAGGAGATCCCCACGGAGCAGACTGTAAAGCGTTCTGCCCGTACAGAGGCGCTGATCCGGCAGACCTACGAGCTGTTTGAGACCTATATCGAGCTGGCGCCCAAGATGACGCCGGATATTCTCCTCTCGGTGCTCTCCAGCGAGGACCCGGGTTACATTGCCGACTACATTGCCCAGAATCTGCCCATGCGGACGGGGGACAAGCAGACCATCCTGGAGGAGCTGCGCCCGGTACACCGTCTGGAGAAGCTGTGCCAGAGCCTGCGCCGGGAGGTGGAGATTCTGGAGCTGGAGCAGGAGATGCAAAACAAGGTGCGGGAGCAGCTCACCCGCAGCCAGCGGGATTACGTTCTTCGGGAACAGATGAAGGTACTCCAGCAGGAGCTGGGGGAGGATCAGCAGGGCGGCGATCAGGAGTTCAGCGACTACCGCCGGCAGATCGCCAAGGCCAAGCTGCCCCAGGAGGTGCGGGCCAAGCTGGAGAAAGAGGTGGTCCGGCTGGAGAAGCAGCCCTTTGGCTCGGCAGAGGCCACCGTGATCCGCAACTATCTGGACACAGTGCTGGAGCTGCCCTGGGGAAAGAAAACCAAAGAGCGGGTGAATGTGGCGGCGGCCCGGAAGGTACTGGACGCCGACCACTGTGGGCTGGACAAGGTGAAGGAACGGATTCTGGAGTTTCTGGCGGTCAAGCAGCTGGCCCCTCAGCTAAGGGGTCAGATCCTCTGTCTGGTGGGGCCGCCCGGCGTGGGCAAGACCTCCATTGCTTCCAGCGTGGCCCGGGCCATCCACCGGAATATGGCCCGCATCTCCCTGGGCGGCGTCCATGACGAGGCGGAGATCCGGGGCCACCGGAAGACCTATGTGGGAGCCATGCCCGGCCGCGTCATCGCGGCGGTGAAGCAGGCGGGCAGCTGCAATCCGCTGCTGCTGCTGGACGAGATCGACAAGCTGGGCAACGACCAGCGGGGCGATCCAGCTTCCGCCCTGCTGGAGGTGCTGGACGGGGAACAGAACGGCACCTTCCGGGACCATTTTCTAGAGGTCCCCTTCGACTTGTCCGACGTGCTGTTCATCACCACCGCCAACACCCTGGACACCATCCCCAAGCCTCTGCTGGACCGGATGGAGGTCATTGAGCTGACCAGCTACACCGACGAGGAGAAGGTGCAGATTGCCAGGCGCCACCTGCTGCCCAAGGAGCTTAAGCGCCACGGATTGACCAGAAGTCAGCTGAAGCTCACCGACGACGCCATCCGCGCCCTGATCCGTGGCTACACCCGGGAAGCCGGAGTGCGCATCCTGGAGCGTGAGCTGGGCGCCCTGTGCCGGAAGACCGCGATGCGTGTGGTATCAGATGGTGTAAAGTCTGTTTCCATAACAGAAAAAGACCTGGAGACCTATCTGGGTGTTCCTCGTTATCACCCCGATCGCCTGCCCCGCACGGAGCAGGTTGGGGTGGTGAACGGGTTGGCCTGGACCAGTGTGGGCGGCGAGATCCTGGAGGTGGAGGTGGGTGTGGTACCCGGCAGCGGAAAGCTGGAGCTCACCGGTAACCTGGGCGACGTGATGAAGGAGTCCGCCCACGCCGCCCTGACCTATATCCGCAGCCGGGCCGCCCAGCTGGGGGTTGAGGCGGACTTTTACAAGAGCAAGGATATCCATATCCACTTCCCGGAGGGGGCGGTACCCAAGGACGGCCCCTCTGCCGGGATCGCCATTACCACGGCTATGGTATCCGCCCTTACCGGCGTGCCGGTGCGCAGGGATCTGGCCATGACGGGGGAGGTCACCCTGCGGGGCAGGGTGCTGCCCATCGGCGGACTGAAGGAAAAGACCATGGCGGCCTACCGCAACGGAATTGCCACGGTGATTCTGCCGGCGGACAACGAGAAGGACCTGGAGGAGATCGACCCCAGGGTGCGTGCCGGCCTGCGCTTTGTCCCTGTGGAGCAGGTGGACGGAGTGCTGGCCGAGGCGCTGGCTCTGGAGCTGGCCGGGGGCGAGAGTGAGCAGAAGCAGCTGGTGGTGGGCGCGCCCAGACACGGGGAGCGTCCCTGCCTCAAGCAGTAAGGCGCGGCGGAGGCCGCTGCCGGTTTCAAGGAGACAGGAGGTCACTATGCCGGTCAATCTGCAAAAAGCGGAGTTTGTCCGCTCCGCCGCCAAGGCGGGGGACTTTCCCCGGGACCGCCTGCCCCAGGTGGCCTTTGCCGGGCGGTCCAATGTGGGCAAGTCCTCGGTAATCAACCGCCTGCTGAACCGGAAAAACTTTGCCCGGGTAGGCGCGGCGCCCGGCAAAACCACCCATGTGAACTATTTTCTCATTGACGGGGCGTTTTACCTGGTGGATCTGCCGGGCTACGGCTATGCCAAGGTCTCCCTTGCGGAGAAGCAGCGGTGGGCCAGACTGATGGAGGAGTGGTTTGCCGACCCGGAGCTGATGACCCTGGGGCTGATGATTGTGGACGCCCGTCACAAGCCTACGGCGGACGACTGCACCATGGCCCGGTGGTTTCGAGACAGCGGCAAGCCCTTTGCAGTGGTGGCCAACAAGCTGGACAAGCTGCGCAAAAGTGAGATCGCGCCCAACCTGGCCCGTATCCGGGAGACGCTGGAGCTGGATGAAACTGTAAGGCTAATTCCCTTTTCAGCTGAGAAGGGAGAGGGGCGGCAGGCACTGCTGGACCTGATTCTGGACCACGCGCGGAGACAGGAGTGAGCAGAAACGCCGCCGGGGGCGGCCGCCACAAAGGGCGGCCGCCCCCTTTTTGTCACTTGCGCCGGGCTGCCTCACGTGGTAAAATAAACTTTGTATGGGCGTTGAGAAGGGAGTCGACAGGATGCTGATTTTGGGGATAGATCCCGGCTTTGCCATTGTGGGATTCGGCCTGGTGGAGGCCGTCCCCGGCCGGCAGCGGCTGATCCAGTGCGGCGCCATCACCACCCCCGCCGGGGAGCCTCTGCCCGCCCGGCTCAAGCAGATCGCCGACGACATGGATCTGCTGCTGGAACAGTTCATGCCGGAGGCCATGGCCATTGAGGAACTGTTTTTCAACAACAATATCACCACCGGCATCGGTGTGGCCCAGGCCAGAGGGGTGCTGCTTCTGGCGGCGGAGCGGCGGGGAATCCCCATCTACGAGTACTCGCCCAGCCAGGTGAAGCAGGCCGTGGTGGGCTACGGTAAGGCGGAAAAGCGGCAGGTGATGGATATGACCCGCCGTCTGCTGAACCTGAAGGCCGTCCCCAGGCCGGATGACGCCGCCGACGCGGTGGCGATTGCCCTGTGCCATGCCCGCTCCATTACCTCCCGGCTGCAAAGTCCCGACGCCGCTCGGCCGGGGAGCGGGCGGTATGCGGTACACCAGGATTAGGAGTTTACGGAATGTTTTATTATGTAAATGGAACGGTGGTCCATACCGCCCCTTATCTGGCGGTGATCGACTGCGGCGGGGTGGGCTATGCCTGCCGCACCACCAATCAGACCCTCTCCCGGCTAAAAATGGGGGAGCGGACCAAGCTGTTCACTTACCTGAATGTCCGGGAGGACGCCATGGAGCTGTACGGCTTTGCCACCGAGAATGAGCTGAACTGCTTTCAGATGCTGATTTCAGTGTCCGGTGTGGGACCCAAGGCGGCTTTGTCCATTTTGTCCGCTGCAACTCCGGAGTCTCTGGCCATGAGCATCATCACCGGGGATGAAAAGGCCCTTACGGTGGCCCAGGGTATCGGCAAGAAGATTGCCCAGCGCATCATCCTGGAGCTGAAGGACAAGCTGGCCAAGGGTCAGCTCAGCCCCGGAGGGGAGGCCTACGGCGGCACCGGCGTCACCGTCATTCCGGAGAACAAATCCTCCGAGGCCGCCGCCGCTCTGGCGGTGCTGGGTTACTCTCAGGCCGAAATCGGCGTGGCGCTGAAGGGGATTGATCTGGATGCCCTGAGCCTGGAGGAGATCATCAAGCAGGCCCTGAAAAAGATGGTGAAGGGCTGAGCGGCTTGGCTTCAACTTCTGGGAAAAAGGATGTGAGACTTTGAGCATTGCGTTTTCTGAGGAGGGCTTTGAGACCGAGGAACCTCTGGTAACCACCTCCCTGACAAGAGACGATGAAAATGAGGGCTCCCTGCGGCCCAAGACCTTGCGTGAATACATCGGCCAGCAGAAGGCCAAGAGTAATTTGGAGGTGTTCATCCAGGCGGCCAAGATGCGCAATGAGCCCCTGGACCATGTCCTGCTCCACGGTCCCCCGGGCTTGGGCAAGACCACCCTGAGCAATATCATCGCCAACGAGATGGGGGTGAACATCCGGATTACCTCCGGACCCGCCATTGAGAAGCCGGGCGACCTGGCGGCGCTGCTCACCAACCTCAGTGAGAACGACATCCTGTTTGTGGATGAAATCCACCGGCTTAACCGCTCGGTGGAGGAGATCCTGTATCCCGCCATGGAGGACTTTGCCATCGACATCATCATCGGCAAAGGTCCCTCGGCCAATTCCATCCGCCTGGACCTGCCCAAATTTACCCTCATTGGTGCCACCACCCGGGCGGGCCAGCTGTCGGCGCCGCTGCGGGACCGGTTCGGTGTGACCCTGCGGCTGGAGCTTTACACGCCGGAAGAGCTCTCCCTCATTGTCACCCGGTCGGCAGGTATCCTGGACGTACCCATTGAAGAGGAGGGCGCCATGGAGATTGCCCGCCGCAGCCGGGGTACACCCCGGATTGCCAACCGGATGCTCCGCCGGGTACGGGATTTTGCCCAGGTAAAGGCGGGCGGCGTTATTACACGCTCGGTGGCGGATGCCGCCCTCACCGCCCTGGAGGTGGACCACCTGGGTCTGGACGCCATTGACCGGCGGATGCTGACCAGTATCATTCAGCACTACGGCGGCGGTCCGGTGGGACTGGAGACCCTGGCGGCCACCATCAATGAGGAGGCCGTCACCCTGGAAGATGTATACGAGCCCTACCTGATGCAGATGGGCTTTCTCACCCGTACCCCCCGGGGTCGGTGCGTCACCCGGCTGGCCTATGAGCACCTGGGCCTGCCCATCTCCGGCGGCGCCGGCATGGAGCAGCTCAGCCTGTAGCATGTGCCGGCGGGGATCAAAACAGATATTTGACAACTTCGGAAGAAAGAGGGAATGAACTATGGGCAAATTATTTGGAACCGACGGCATCCGCGGTGTGGTCAACAACGGCCTGGACGCGGAGCTGGCTTTTCAGGTGGGACTGGCGGCGGCCTATGTGATGGCGCAGGAAAAAGGGGAGGGACAGCCCCGGTTTGCCATCGGCAAGGACACCCGCATCTCCTCCGACCTGCTGGAAGGCGCCCTGATCGCCGGGCTGTGCTCCGCCGGGGCGGATGTGCTCCATCTGGGCGTAATCCCCACCCCCGGCGTGGCCTGGGTAACGGTGGACAGCGGCTGCGACGCCGGTATTGTCATCTCCGCTTCCCACAATCCCTTTGAGCACAACGGCATCAAAATTTTTAACGCGCAGGGCTTCAAGCTCTCCGACGAGCTGGAGGGAAGGATCGAGGAAATCATTCTCAACAAGGTGCCGGTACCGCTTAAGACTGCCGGGGACATCGGCCGGGTGGTGTACGCCGATCAGAAGGAAAGCCAGGACTACATCGACCATCTGGTGTCCACCATTGATTCCGACCTGTCCGGCCTGAAGATTCTGGTGGACTGTGCCAACGGCGCCGCTTCCGCCACCGCCGGCCGGCTGTTTGACCGGTTTGAGGACCTCCACGCCGACATCATCAACGCCGATCCCGACGGTGTGAACATCAACAACGGCTGCGGCTCCACCCATCTGGATAGCCTGAAATCCATGGTGACGGCTGGGAAGTACAACCTGGGCATCGCCTTTGACGGGGACGCCGACCGCTGCCTGATGGTGGATGAGACGGGGGAGGAGATCGACGGGGACCAGGTGATTGCCGCCTGCGGTCTGGAGCTGCTGGAGAAGGGCCAGCTGCCCGGCGGCTCCATTGTGGGTACTGTTATGAGCAATCTGGGCCTGCACATCTTCTGCCGGGAGCACGGCATGGAGCTGTTCTGTACCGCCGTGGGGGACAGGAATGTGCTGGAGAAGATGGAGGAGAGCGGATACGTCCTGGGAGGCGAACAATCCGGCCACACCATTTTCCGCAGATACGCCACCACCGGAGACGGCCAGCTCACCGCCCTGCAATTCCTGTCTCTGCTCCGCCGCTCCGGGAAAAAGGCATCCCAGCTGGTGGCGGACTGCAAGCGGTATCCGCAGGTGCTCGTCAACGTGCCGGTGGCGGACAAGGCGAAGAAGGAGGCCATTCTGGCCGCCAAGGCGGTCTGGGACGCGGTGGCGGAGCAGGAGGCGCTGCTGGCCGGCTCCGGCCGGGTGCTGGTACGCCCCTCCGGCACGGAGGCTCTGATCCGGGTTATGGTGGAGGCGGGCAGCCAGGCGGATGCACGGAAAATTGCAGAGCACTTGGCAAATGTCATAAAAAATTACTGAGCAAATCGAAATATTTTGCATAAATGCTTGACAAATCAAGGGCTTGACGCTTATAATGTGCAAGGAGAAACGGCATGACAGCAGGAGAAAGTTACCCTCAGCATAGTGACGAGGCGCTGTGTGCGCAGGCTGCGGCGGGTGACCGCAGGGCGGAAGAGAGTCTCGTTGTACGCTATAACCGTCTGGTGCGCATGTGCGCCCGGCCCTACTTCTTGGCGGGCGGTGACAGCGAGGATCTGATTCAGGAGGGTATGGTGGGCCTGCTGGGTGCCATCCGGGAGTATGATCCGGGCAAGGCGGCCTCCTTTCGGACGTACGCTGAAATCTGTGTCAAGAACCGGCTGTTCTCCGCCGTAAAAGCAGCAGCTAGAGATAAGCACACACCGCTGAATCATTCCGTTTCCTTTGAAACCCCTCTTTTTGGCGGGACCGGTGAGCGATTTGCCTGCGGTACCCCAGGCCGGCAGGGGGAGGACCCGGAGGAGATCTTCCTGAGCAGGGAGGCGCTCCGTGAGCGCATGAGGGCGCTTCACGGCCAACTGTCTGATTTTGAGGCGAACGTACTCAGGCTGTATCTGAACGGTCTGTCCTACTCTGAGATTGCGGCTGAGGTAAACAAGTCCCCCAAGTCGGTGGACAACGCTGTGCAGCGGATTCGTCGGAAGCTGGCACAGCACTCTTCATCTGGCGATATCAGCGCAAGCTGAACGCATATTACAACTGACCCAGCACAATCGGATCTTCCGGACCTGGGCAAAGAAGCAAAGAGAGGGTATCATCATGTACGAAGACAAGACTCTGGTATGTAAGGAATGTGGCCAGGAGTTCGTGTTCACCGCCGGTGAGCAGGAGTTCTATGCCGAGCGCGGCTTCCAGAACGAGCCTCAGCGCTGCAAGGCCTGCCGTGACGCCCGCAAGGCTGCCTCCCGCGGCCCCCGCGAGTACTTCACCGCTACCTGCGCTGCCTGCGGCGGCGAGGCCAAGGTTCCCTTCGAGCCCAAGTCCGACCGGCCCGTGTATTGCAGCGACTGCTTTGCCCGGATGCGGGGCGAGCAGCACTAAGCCACACACAAAAGGGCGCCCGTCAGGGCGCCCTTCAGTTTGTCGAAAAAGTCCCGCAGCGTTCGCACTCGCACGCAGAGCGGACTGCACCCCGCTCAAAAAAGCAGCTCCGCCACGTTTTCGACAGCCTGAGCCCGGCTGCGCCGATCGGCGCAGCCGGGCTTTTTATGGGATATATTCAAAGTGCCGGCAGAGCCATTTGCCTGCCCTGCTGCCCAACACCAAGCCGATGGGGAGGATGAGGACGACAAAGACCAGAATCACCGCCACCGGGTTCCTGGCGGCGACCGCGAAGAGGGCAGAAGCATCTGATCCGCAATTGACCAAGTAGGCATACAGCCACCACACTATGCAGGAGAATAGGATCATGCACACGGTTTCTATGATGGAGGCCCAGTCCAGCTGGGAAGCCAGACGCTGATCCCCTGTGGGCAGAGGGGTATCCCGCACCTCCTGTTCCAGCAGGGCGGCATAATCCTCCAGCCCGTGGGCATGAGCGGTGTCGGTACGGCTTAGGCGCTCATAGGAATCTATGGCCTCCCGAAGCCGCCGCCGTAGGGCAAACGCGGCGTCCGGCGCATTACGCTGGAAATCAGCCTCCATGGAGCGGATCTCTTCCAGCGTGAAGCCCGCCTTCCGCAAGACCGCGATGGCCTGGAGCCGCGCCACATCCTGCTCTGAAAAATCCAGCCAGATTCGTCCGCCCCGGCGCTGGGCCTGGGGGATCACCAACTGCTCCTGTACATAAAACCGCACCGCCCGCTCTGTAAGCCCGGTGGCCTCGCAGACCTGCTTCATCTTCATTCCGACCGCTCCTTTCCTAAAAAAAGTGTACCATCTGACGTAAGGAAAGTGTCAAGTCCGTTTTACGCAAGAGGCGAAAAGATGGCCCGGAGCGCTGTGCTCCGGGCCGCCGTATCTGCAAGTAAGCCTGTAAGCCGGGTTCTGTCATTTAAGACAGCCATCTATCTCGACGCACCGTCGCCGGTACGCTCAAGCCGCCTCCTCGGGACGGCCGGGCCAGCCTTATGTCCCTCCACGGCGTTGCTCCGGATAGAGTTTACAGCGATGGACGCTTGGCACGCCATCGGGTGAGCTCTTACCTCGCCTTTCCACCTTGACCGGCCGGAGGCCGGCAGACTATTTCTGTTGCACTTTTCCTGGGGTCGCCCCCGGCGGGTGTTACCCGTTATCCTTGCCCTGTGGAGCCCGGACTTTCCTCACCTACGGGCCTTTCGCCCCGCAGGCGCGGCTGTCCAGCTTGCTTGCGTAGGGTATTGTATCGTATTCCGCTGCGCTTGTCAAATCCAAAGCTGCTTCTGATTGAATTTTACCGCCAGGTAGGATATAATAAATTGGTTAAACTATGAA
>NZ_CALXFV010000022.1 GCF_944387675.1 uncultured Flavonifractor sp.
TTGGCCTTGCCCACATAGATGACCGTGTTCTTCTTGTCCTGCATGATATACACGCCCGGCTTCAGCGGCAGGGCATGAGCTTTTTCTTTTAACTCGTCGAAAGTAATAACATACCCTCCTCTCTGCCCTTGCCTCCCTCTCCGAGGGAGCTGTCAGCGAATCCGACTGAGGGCGGCATTTCCCTCCGGCGCTGCGCGCCGCCTCTCTGAGAGAGGCTAAGGTCAAAAAAAGCGCCGCATTGCGGCGCTTTTTTCTTTCGCTGTTGACTTACTCAGAGAAATTGGAGGAGATGAGCTCAATGAGAGCCTCCACCGCTTCCTTCTCATCGGGGCCGTCTGCAATGAGGTTGATGGAAGTCCCCTTGACGATCCCCAGAGAGAGGACGCCCAGCAAACTCTTGGCATTCACTCTCCGCTCGTCCTTCTCCACCCAAATCGAACTTTTGAATTCATTGGCCTTCTGGATGAAGAATGTGGCTGGCCTGGCATGCAGCCCGACCTGGTTATTCACGACTGCCTCTTTCATATACATAAGCGTTTCCCCCCAAGATGCATTCGCATACTTCGTATAATAGAATAGCAAATTTATCCCAAACCGTCAATGACAAAATGCACAAATTCCAAACAAGAAACTGGTTTGATTGACCAACCAGTTTTACTTCAGCTCCGCAATGGTCACCCCGTCCTCCCCCTCACCGTAGCGGCCGGGGCGGAAGGACTTGATATACCGGCTGCGCTTCAGGTGCTCCCGCACCGCTTTCCGCACCGCACCGGTCCCCTTGCCGTGGATGATGCGCACTTCATTGAGCTTGCCCAGCACCGCGCTGTCCAGAAACAGGTCCAGGGCGGCAATGGCCTCGTCGGTCATCATACCCCGCAAATCCACCTCCGGGGAGGCGCCCAGGGTGCGCAGCTTGTGTTCGGCCCGCTGGACCACCTTTTTGGCGGATTTGATGCTCTCGCCCTCTACCACCCGGACCTCCTCCTGCTTGGCGGTGATTTTCAGAATTCCCGCCTGGAGCTGGAGGGAGCCGTCTTTGTTCACGCTGAGCACGGTGGCCTGGGTCCCCATTTTAACAAGCTCCACCGTGTCCCCCGCTCTGGCGGGCCGGGTGGGAGGCGGCGCCGGCTCCTCCGGTCTGGCTCCCAGCTTGCTCTCCGCCTCGTTGAGCCGGTGTCGCAGGGCGGCCCGCTCATCGTTGACGGCCTGCCAGTCCTCCTCCTTTCGCTGGCGGCGGCGCATGTCGTTGAGTTCCTGGAAGACCTGGTCGGCGGTGTTCCTGGCCTCGTCCAGAATGGCCCGGGCCTCCGCCTGGGCCTTCTCCACCGCGCGCAGCCGCTGGGCTTCCATCTGGTCCTTGTACGCCCGGGAGGCCTTGGCGGTCTCCTCCATCTCCCGGCGGAGCAGGGCGGCGGCCTGCTTTTCCCGCTCCATCTCCTGGCGCTGCTCATCCAACTGGGTGAGCACGTCCTCAAAGCGAATGTTCTCCGCGTCAATGCGCCCGGCAGCCTTTTGGATAATCTCCTTTGGCAGGCCCAGCCGCTGAGAGATGGCAAAAGCGTTGGACTTGCCGGGAATGCCGATGAGCAGCCGGTAGGTGGGGGCCAGGGAGTCCACGTCAAACTCACAGGAGGCGTTTTCCACCCCCCGGGTGGTCATGGCATACACCTTCAGCTCGGCATAGTGGGTGGTGGCGGCCACCAGAGCGCCCATCTCCCTGGCGCTGTCGATGATGGCGGCGGCCAGGGCCGCCCCCTCCACAGGGTCGGTGCCGGCACCCAGCTCGTCAAAAAGGATCAGGGTATCCGGGTCCGCCTCCTTCAAAATGCCCACAATATTTACCATATGGGAGGAGAAGGTGGACAGATTCTGGGCGATGGACTGCTCATCTCCAATGTCGGACAGCACCCGGGTAAATACCCGGATCTGACTGTCGTCTGCCACGGGGATGTGGAGGCCGCACTGGGCCATCAGGGTCAGCAGGCCCATGGTTTTCAAGGTCACCGTCTTGCCGCCGGTGTTGGGGCCGGTGATCACCAGGGTGTCAAATTCCTCTCCCAGCATCAAATCGTTGGCCACCGCCTTGCCCGGGTCCAACAGGGGATGGCGGGCCTTCCGCAGGCACAGCCCCCGCCGGGAGATCCGGGGCGCGCTTCCCCGCATCCGGTAGGCCAGTCTGGCCTTGGCAAAAATCACATCCAGCAAAATCAGCAGGTCGTAGTCCTGACTGATATCCTCCTTAAATTGGGCGCACTCGGCGGACAGCTCCGCCAAAATCCGCTCGATCTCCTTCTCCTCCCGGGACTGGAGTTCCCTGAGCTCATTGTTGGCCTTCACCACTCCCATGGGTTCGATGAAGAAGGTGGAGCCGGAAGAGGACACGTCGTGAACCAGACCGGGGATATCGTTTTTGTGCTCCGACTTCACCGGCACCACAAAGCGGTCATTGCGCTGGGTGATGATGGCGTCCTGGAGGTACTTGGCCTGGTTGGAGGAGAGGAGCTTGTTGAGAATGTCCCGCACCTTGGAGGCGGTGGCTCGGATGTGCCGGCGGATGGCGGCCAGCTCGGGACTGGCGGCGTCGGCAATCTCGTCCTCCCCCACAATGGCTCCGGTGATCTTTTCCTCCAGAAACCGGTTGGCCGTCAGGGAACGAAACAGGTGGTCGATGCAGGTTTTCGTCCGGTCTCCCTCTCCCTCACCATACTCCCTGGCGGAGCGGGCGGCGCGGAGGACGGCGGCAATGTCCAGCAGCTCCCTGGTGTTCAGCGCGCCCCCCATATCCGCCCGCTGGAGGGAGGCGCGGACTGGCCGCACCCCGGAAAAGGAGGGGGACCCCCGCAGGGCGGTCATGTTCACCGCAGCGGTGGTCTCGTCCAGCACCCGCTGCACGTCGTCGGCATCGGTGAGGGGACGCAGGGCCAGGCAGCGGTCCTTCCCCTCCTCCGTCACCGCCTGCTCCGCCAGGCGCTCCAGCACCCGGGGCAGTTCCAGAGTCTGGATGGATTTTTCAAATAAGTCGGTCATATCACATAGGCTCCCCACAAAAATTGCTTTTATTATTGTCGCACAAAACCCGCCCCTTGACAAGTGTGCTTTGCCGCAAAAATAGCCTATAAACCTCTAGACTTACAGGGCGTTTTATGTTATACTGGTCCCATCTGATGATACCCTATTTCAGCACCCACCTGAAAGGAGTGATCGCCATGTCAAGAAAAGTAATTGTGGTCGGCGGAGTCGCAGGCGGCGCGTCGGCGGCGGCCCGGCTGAGGCGGCTGGAGGAGGACGCTCAGATCACCGTCTACGAGCGGGGACCCGACGCCTCCTTCTCCAACTGCTCCCTTCCCTTTCTGCTCAGCGGCGTGGTACCCGGCGCCGGCGATCTGATTATGATTACCCCGGAAAAGTTTAAAAACCAATACAACCTGGACGTGTGCACCCGCCACGAGGTGGTGGAAATCGACCGGGCCGGAAAACGGGTGCGGGTCAAGGACCTTTCCTCCGGCCGGGATTTCTGGGACGGGTATGACCAGCTGATCCTCGCTCCGGGGGCCAATCCTCTGCTGCCCCCCATCCAGGGGCTGGATACCGCCCGGGTCTTCACCGTCAAGGATGTAAAGGACATCCGGGAGCTGGACGCGTTTTTGCGCCAGGGCAAGATCAAGGAGCTGGCCGTGGTGGGCGGCGGTTTTATCGGCCTGGAGGTGGCGGAAAACCTTTGTCTGGCCGGGGTCCGGGTGACTCTGGTGGAGGCGCAGGATCAGGTCATGGCCCCTCTGGACTACGACATGGCCCAGACCCTGCACAAGGTGCTCTACGACCACGGGGTGGAGCTGATCCTGGGGGACGGGGTGAAGCGCCTGATGCCCGACGGGCTGGAACTCACCTCCGGTCGGAAGGTGTCCGCGCCTGGGGTGGTCATGGCCCTGGGCGTGCGGCCTGAGGTGACCCTGGCCAAGCAGTGCGGGCTGGAGCTGGGCGAGACCGGCGGCATTCTGGTGGACCAGTGCTGCCGCACCAGCGACCCCAGCATTTTTGCAGTGGGAGACGCCATTGAGGTGCGCAGCATGCTCACCGGCCGGCCTATGCGGCTGACCCAGGCCGGCCCCGCCCAGAAGGAGGCCCGGGCGGCGGCGGACAGCATCTGCGGCCGGCCGGATCTGGTGCGGCCCTTCCTGGGCTCCTCGGTGATCAAGCTGTTCGACTGGACCGCCGCCTGCACCGGCTTGAATGAGAAGACCGCCCGGGCGGCGGGGGTGGCATATGACTTTGTCTACGTGCTGCCCGGCGACCGGGTGGGCCTCATGCCCGGGGCGCAGCCGGTGCAGTTCAAGCTGCTCTACCAGCCCGACACCGGAAAGGTCCTGGGCGCACAGGCAATCAGCCGGGGGGCGGCGGACAAGCGGATCGACGTGGTCGCCACCCTCATCGCCATGGGCGGCACCCTGGAGGATCTGAAAAATCTGGAGCTGTGCTACGCTCCCATGTACGGCACCGCCAAGGATGTGGTAAACTACGCGGCGCTGGTGGCCCTCAACGTCAAACAGGGGGTGTTCCGCCAGGTTCCTGTCACCGCAGTGCGGGGGCTGGTGGCCCAAAAGGCCTGCATTGTGGATGTGCGGGAGGCGGCGGAGTACGAGGCCGGTCACATTGTGGGGGCAGTCAACATCCCTCTGAGTCAGCTCCGGGCGCGAACCGCCGAACTTCCCAGGGACCGACCGGTTTATCTCCACTGCCGCACCAGCCAACGCAGCTACAATGCCATCATGGCCCTTCAGGGCATGGGCTGGGACAACCTGTACAACATTTCCGGCTCCTTCCTGGGTCTGTCTTACTATGAGTTCTTCAACGACCAGGTAACCGACCGGGAACGGATCCTCACCGCCTACAATTTCAACTGAACAGACAGCGGTCCCGGGAGATTGGCCCATTCTCCCGGGACCGCTTGTTTGAGTAGCCGGCTACCCCTCCAGCAGCTCACATTTCAGGGTTGGCAGGGCTCTGCCCCCCACCCGGACCTTTACCCCGTCCGTCCCTTCGGTGATGCGGCTTAAAATCTCCGACGGCTTGCCCATCTTCTCGCCCTGGACAAACCGATTTTCCCCTCCCGCCCGGACCAGACCCCGGCGGTACAGATAATACGTCAGGGCTCCGTTGGAGGTGCCGGTGGCCGCCTCCTCCGGGATGGCGTACAGGGGGGCGAAATTGCGGCAGTGGGCGGCGGCGTCCGGGGTATTGGGGCAGAACATGTGGACCCCCACCACGTCATAGCGCTTGGACAGCCGGGTGACTGCCCCCTCGTCCTGCTCCGCCCGGTTCAGGGCGTCCAGATCCTTCACCGGCAGCAGAATGTCCATCAGGCCGGTGCTCACCGCCTGGGGCTCCAGCCCCTCCGGCCGGTCGGCCAGACTCAGGCCGTAGGCGGCGTACAGGTCCGCCTGCTCGGTCGGGGAAAAGCTCTGCCCGTCCTTGGGAGCGGCCATATCCATCCACACCGCGCCTGGGTCCACGCCGATCTCCAGATCTCCGGAGCGGGTGTGGAGGGCGTAGTCTCCCGGGGAGACAGCCCCGGTATCCCGGAGGACGGTGAAGGCGGCGATGGTGGCGTGACCGCACAAATCCACCTCCTCGGCGGGGGTGAAGTACCGGATGTGAAAAGCGCGCGCCCCGGTCTGCCGCACAAAGGCGGTCTCAGAGTGTTTCAGCTCACCCGCCAAGGCCCGCATCAGCTCCTCCGCCGGAAAGTCCTCCGTCCCCAGCAGGGCTACCCCCGCCTGGTTGCCGGAAAAGCGTGTGGCGGTAAAGGCGTCGGCTATGTACAGCTTCATCTTACATCCCCGCTTTCAGTCGTTTGTAAAAGTCCAGGGTGCGGAATCCCCGGTCCAGCTGAGTGAGGAGGAAGTCCTCGCACACCCGGCCCAGGCAGTCCAATCCCTTCGGGTCCAGCTGAAAGGAAAACAGCCGCTTGGGGTCTCCGTAGACAATGTGCCGCATGGCGGACAGGGCGCTCCGCTCCAGGGGGAGAGAAACCCCCTCCTCCCCCACCTCCTCCTTGCAGGCGGCGCAGTGGAGCACACCCTGGAGCAAATCCAGCCGGGGTTCCTCCGGCTGGGGCAGGCCGCAGGCGGCGCAGGCGTCCAGCAGGGGCTCGTACCCCTCCAGGCACATGAGCTTCAGCTCGAAGGCGGCCTTGACCAGGTCCTGGGGCTTGTTCAGCTTGTCCAGGGCGTGGAGGGAATTGAGGATGAGGGACAGGGCGGCCGGGTCGGGCCTGCCCTCCACCGCCACAGCTTCCATCACCTCGGCGAAATAGGAGCCCAGGGCCAGCAGCTCCACGTCCGACTTCACATGCCAAAATTGGCGGATGGACTCGGCCTCGTTGAGGGTGAAGCGCTCCTGGTATTCAAAGAGGGTCATGTCGGCGTACACCAGCAGCTGGGCGGAGGCCGCCAGGGGGCTGCTTTTCCTCCGGCAGCCCCGGGCCTTTACCGTACGCTTGCCCCCCTCGGCGGTGAGGACGGTGAGGATTTTGTCCGCTTCCTTGTAGTTGACCTCCCGCAGCACCAGGCCCTGGGTGGTAATGTGCATGCTCTCTCCTCCCGTTATGTAGGCGGGCGGTCAGCCGCCCGCGGACCGCGCCGGCTTTTTCTCCCCCTTCTCCAGGGAGGCACGCCGGTACAGGGTGTACGCCTCCGGCAGGCCGGTGCGCACAAACAGCCGCCAAAGAAGCTCCGTCCGCTCCACGTCCAGCCACTCCTTCCGGTGTTAGCTTGGCCGCCGGGCGGCGGTTTATCAGCGGTAAAATGTGTTTATTCGTCCTTATATCCGAAATTGTGGATCAAATTGAGGTTGTCCCGCCAGTTTTCCTTCACCTTCACCCAGGTTTGGAGAAAGACCTTGGTACCCATGAAGTCCTCGATATCGGTGCGGGCCAGGGTGGAAATCTTTTTCAGCATGGCGCCTCCCTTGCCGATGATGATACCCTTGTGGCTGGCCTTCTCACAGTAAATGGTGGCGTCCAGATCAATGATCTCATTGTCCCGCTCGGAGAAGCGGGTGACCTCCACGGCGGTGCCGTGGGGGATCTCCTTGTCCAGACAGAGCAGCAGCTTTTCCCGGATAATCTCGGCGCACACCTGCCGCTCGGGCTGGTCGGTGACCATATCCTCGGGGAAGAGCTGGGGGCCCTCCGGCAAAAATTCCCCCAGCAAATCCAGCAGCTCCTCCACCCCCTCGCCGGTTCTGGCGGAGATGGGGAGAATGGCGGAAAAGTCGTGGGCCTGGCCATAAACCTGCATCACCGCCAGCAGCTGCTCCTTCTCCACCGTGTCAATCTTGTTGATGACCAGCACGGAGGGGATGCCCAGCTGCTTCACGCGGGCAATGAGTTCGGCCTCCGGCCCGCCGATGTGGGGGATGGGTTCCACCAACAGCAGCACGGCGTCCACGTCGGCCACGCTCTGGCGCACCACGCTCACCATATAGTCCCCCAGCTTGGTGCGGGCCTTGTGGAGGCCGGGGGTATCCAAAAAGACGTACTGACACTCCCCTCTGTTGACCACCGCGCAGATGCGGTTGCGGGTGGTCTGGGGTTTGTTGGAGACGATGGCAATCTTCTCCCCCACCAGGGCGTTGGTGAGGGTGGACTTGCCCACGTTGGGCCGTCCCACAATGCTGATCATCCCGGATTTCTTAATTTCCATCAGGTAATCCTCAACTTTCTTGAGCGTTTCATTTTTTAATCCCGGCCGATACCCAGCACTCCCAGGATGGCCTCCTCCCGCTGACGCATCTGCGCCTTCATGGCTCCCTCGTCCATGTGGTCGTAGCCCAGCAGGTGGAGCACCGAGTGGACGGCCAGATAGGCCACCTCCCGGCGGGTGCCGTGGCCGAATTCCTCCCCCTGAGCCTTTGCCCGCTCCAGGGAGATCACCATGTCCCCCAGGGGTACCAGTCCGGTACCCGGGTCCGCGTCCTCCTCAGTGGGGTTCTCTCCAGGCCGCAAATCAAACATGGGGAAGCTGAGCACGTCGGTGGGCCGGTCCACCCCCCGCTGCTCCAGGTTGATGGCGTGGATCCCCTCGTCACCGGTAAACAGCACGTCCACCTCGCAGGGTACGTCCACCCCCTGGGCGGCCAGGGCGGCGGGAATCACCTGCCGCAGCAGCCCGGCGTACTCCTCCGCCCCGTCCACCTCGGTCTCAATGAGGATTTCGTGTCTCATTTCTTATTCCTTCTGTTCTCGTCGGCCTCGTAGGCCTTGATGATCCGCTGGACGATGACGTGGCGCACCACGTCGGCCTCGTTCAGCTTGCAGATGGCGATGTCCTCCACCCCGTCCAGCACCCGCATGGCCTCCTTCAGACCGGACACGGTGTCCCGGGGCAGGTCGATCTGGGTGATATCTCCGGTGATCACGATTTTGGAGCCGAAGCCCAGCCGGGTGAGGAACATCTTCATCTGCTCCCGGGAGGTGTTCTGGGCCTCGTCCAGGATAATGAAGCTGTCGTCCAGGGTGCGGCCTCTCATATAGGCCAGGGGAGCCACCTCGATGTTGCCCCGCTCCACATACTTCTGGTAGGTCTCTGGCCCCAGCATCTCGAAGAGGGCATCGTACAGGGGCCGCAGATAGGGGTCCACCTTGCTCTGGAGATCGCCGGGCAAAAAGCCCAGCCGCTCCCCCGCCTCCACAGCGGGCCGGGTGAGGATGATGCGGTTTACCTGCTTGTCCCGGAAGGCGGCCACGGCGGCGGCCACCGCAAGATAGGTCTTGCCGGTCCCCGCCGGGCCGATGCCCAGAGTGATGGTGTTCTTCTTGATGGCGTCCACATACCGCTTCTGGCCCAGGGTCTTGGCCTTGATGGGCTTGCCCTTGGCGGTGACGCACAGCACATCCCGGGCGATGTCGTTGATGTGGGACTCATTGCCCGCCCGCACCAGATTGATGATGTAGCGGACGTTCTGCTCGGTGATGCTCTCCTTCCGCCCCGCCAGGCCCAGCAGACCCTGAATGGCCTTGACGGCGTACATGACCTGCTCGGCTTCGCCGGATACTTTCAGGTGGTCTTCCCGGCTTACCACCGTAACGCCCAGCTCGTTCTCAATGAGCTTGATATTTTCGTCAAAGGAACCGAAGACGTCGATGACGTCCTCCATCCGCTCGATGTTGATGGTCTGTTCTATCATGGATCGGCCTCGTTTTCTTGTGTGATCTCATCGGGTACAAACCGCCCGATCTCTTCGGTACATTCCGCCTGGAGGGTGAGGCGGAGCATTCCCTCCTCCTGCCGGGCGGTAAAGCCGGTGCTGACGATCTCCCCCTCCCCTACCGTCTCCTCCAGCTTCTCCAGCAGCCGGCTCTCCAGCAGAGCCTGGGCGGCTTGGGCATCCAGCTCCGCAGCGGCGGCGGTATAGGCCCGGCAGGTCTCCCGCTGGACGGTCAGGGGCATCTCCTGACCGCCAGGGAGGGTCAGCTCCCAGACTTTTTTTATTTTATCATACTGGTCGAAGGGAATTCCACTGTTTCCGAAAAAAACAAGCCGCTGGCCCAAAACCGTCACCGACCACTGGCTCCGCTCCTCCCCAGTGTAGACTTTCACCTGACCGGTAAGGGGGATCTCCGCCTCCAGGGTGCGCCAGGTACGGGCATAGATCCGCCCTTCCGCCCGGACCTGGAGGGTACCCAAATCGGGCAGTTCGCTGTACTTGGGGGCGTCCAGGTGGACGGTGCCGGAAATCAGGGTCTCTCCGGCCAGCACCGTGTCCCCCGGCTCCACCAGGGCCTCGCCGGAGAGGGGTTCGATGCGGGTGACAATGCCGGAGGCCCGGGCCACCACGCGCCCCGTCTGGCTCAGATCCACCATCTCCGGCTCCGGGGTGGCCTCCCGCACCAGCACTTGCGCCCGGGTGCCATAGAGATTGACGCTCATCCAGGACAGCTCCGGCAGCTGGAGCAGGGCCTTGGTGCGCAGACTCTCCTCGTCCAGCCCCGGTCCGTACACTCCCGGCCGCAGCCCCTGCCGCCGCAGCTCGGTGAGGATGACGGCGGTGGGTACCCGCTGGTTGCCCTCCACCTCAATGGTGAGGACGAACTGGGACAGCACGCACACCGCCGTCAGGGACAGGGCCAGGCCGATGAGCAGGGCGTACCGCCGGCGGAACCGCTCCAGAAAAGCCAGCGCCCCCGCCTGACCCGTCCGGGTGACGGTACACATCACCCGCTCCCCCAGCGCCGCGGCCGCTCCCGCCCCCTGGCGAGTAACGGTGAGGCGCAGCCGGGTGGCCTCCAGCCACTCCACATTCCAAAATAAGACGCCCCGCTGGGCGCACAGGTTGAGGAAGCGCTCGGGGAAGGCCCCCTCCACCTCCAGGCACACCTTGCCCCGCAGGGCGTTTGTCAGCCAGCTCAGCATCCCGCCCTCCTCAGCTCAGCTCCACGCCCTGAATGGCGCCGGTGATCAGCAGCTGGCCGGCGTTCATGGCCCGCAGCTCCAGTCCCTTCCCCCGCACCTTGATGATCATCCGCCCCCCGGAGATGTGGATCTCCTCATTTCCATAGGACAAAATGCCCTTGTGGTTTTCCATCCGCAGCTGGCGGCTGCCGGTGAGCTCCAGGTGGGGCAGTCCGGCCACGATCTCCCCCGGCAGATCCAGGGCCTCCGCCGTCTTCTCCAGCAGCCCTCTCGGTTTTTCCTCCATGGTCTCGCCCCCCTTGTCTCCCATGCTTATGCAGGAGAGGGCCTCAGTTTGCCTGTCCCAGGCGGAAAGCGGGCCGACCCGGGCATCAGCCCGCCCCGTTCTCCCGGAGCAGCTCCAGCAGTTTTTCCCGGCGGTTGTCCTCCGGATGGGCCAGGATATGCTCCGCCAGGGTTCTCTGCGCCCGTCCGATTTCCGCGCCCTCCAGCCCCAGGGCGGCCAGCTCCCCTCCCGACAGGGCCAGCATGCGGACGGCCGCCCGCTGGGGGTGAAGCACCCCTTGCTTCAAGGTCCGCTCCACCGGCAGGCATACCAGGGGGAAGCCGGTTTTTTCACAAAATTCCCGCCAACGGGGGACAGGCTCCGGAGGCAGCCGGTTCAGCTCCCGCAAATCGGGACACGCCCGCTCCGGCCACAGGTGGGCCAGCAGACCCAGCTCCACCGCCTTTCCCGCCCACTCCGGCCGGGGGGAGAGGAGGATTTTCTCCAGCTCGGCCTTGATCCGCTCTCCCGATACCAGGGCAGTCCGGGGGGCATGGCTTCGGATGGCGGCCAAGGTATCCGGCGCCACAGCGAAGTCCAGCTGGGCGGCAAAGCGGAGCGCCCGGAGCATCCGCAGCGCATCCTCGGAAAACCGCCGCTCCGGCTCCCCCACGCAGCGGATGACGCCTGCTTCCAAATCGGCCCGTCCGCCAAAGGGGTCGATGACCGCTCCATCCGCCCCCAGGGCCATGGCGTTGACGGTAAAATCCCGCCGGGCCAGATCTTCCCGCAGCCCCACGTCGAAGGACACCCCATCCGGGTGACGGCCGTCGGCATAGCCTTCCTCCCGGCGGAAGGTGGTCACCTCCACCGCTCCATCCTCCGTCAGTACGGTGACGGTGCCGTGGCGCAGGCCGGTGGGGATGGTGCGGGGAAACAGGGCCATGGTCTGCTCCGGCCGGGCGGAGGTACAAACGTCAAAGTCCCCCGGCGTCCGCTCCAGCAGCAGGTCCCGGACGCAGCCTCCCACCGGGTGGGCGGCGTGGCCCGCCGCCCGCAGGGTATCCAGGCAGCGGCTCACCCCTGCCGGCAGCATCCAGCGCCTCATTTTCTACACCTCCGATGGTATTTTTTCCTTGCTATTTGCCTATCATAGTTTATAATATAGTGTTCGGAACTTTCTTCATTATAATTCACAGTAAAGGGTGTGTAAACCCCATGGCAAACGCCAACATACATGACTACATCGCCCCCGGCCGCCGGGCGCATCTGGCGGGCATCGGCGGGGTCTCCATGTCCCCCCTGGCGGAGGTGCTCCACAAGATGGGCATGGTCATCACCGGCTCCGACATGCATGAAAGTCCCACGGTGGAGCATCTGCGCTCCCTGGGCATCCCGGTGGCCATCGGCCACCGGGCGGAAAATCTGGGGGAGGCGGAGCTGGTGATCCGCACCGCCGCCATCCACGACGAAAATCCGGAGATTGCTGCCGCCCGAGCCAAGGGTATCCCGGTGTTTGAACGGGCCCAGGCCTGGGGTTCCATCATGCGGGGATACAAAAACGCCCTGTGCATCTCCGGTACCCACGGCAAGACCACCACCACCTCCATGTGTACCCACATCATCATGGCCGCCCAGCTGGACCCCACGGTGATGATCGGCGGCACCCTGCCTCTGCTGGGTTCTGGCTACCGGGTGGGCCATGGGGACACCATCATTCTGGAGAGCTGCGAGTACTGCAACTCCTTCCTGTCCTTCTTCCCCACGGTGGCGGTGATTCTCAACATCGAGGCCGACCACCTGGACTTCTTCAAGGATCTGGAGGATGTGGAGCACTCCTTCCGGGCCTTTGCCGACCGGGTGCCGGAAAACGGCTTGATCGTGGCCAACGCCGACGACGCCAACACCATGCACACCCTGGAGGGGGAGCGCCGCCCCATCCTCACCTTCGGCCTGGAGGCGGGAGACGTTCACGCCGCCAACCTGGTGTGGCATGACGGCCTGCCCGCCTTTGACGTCATTTACCGGGATGAGGTCTTTACCCACGTGGAGCTTCAGGTGCCGGGGGAGCACAACGTGAAAAACGCTCTGGCTGCCGCCGCAGCCTCCATCGCCCTGGCGGTGTCCCCCCAGGCGGTAAGCGAGGGACTCCACGCCTTTCGGGGCGCCGGCCGCCGGTTTGAGCACAAGGGCAGCTTCCACGGCGCGGAAATTTATGATGATTACGCCCATCACCCCGGAGAGCTCCAGGCCCTGCTGGCTGCCGTCCGTACCCTGGGGTATGAGCGGATCATCTGCGCCTTCCAGCCCCACACCTATACCCGCACCAAGGCGCTGTTTGACGACTTTGTGCAGGTGCTGCGCCAGCCGGACCTGACCATTCTGGCGGAGATTTTTGCCGCCCGGGAGGTCAACACCATCGGCATCTCCTCTCGGGATTTGGCCCAGCAGATCCCCGGCAGTGAATATTACCCCACTTTGCCGGAGGTGACCGCCCGTCTGGAGGAACTGGCCCGGCCGGGGGATTTGATCCTCACGGTGGGCGCCGGCGACATTTACACCGTGGGCGAGGCGCTGGTGAATCGTTAACCGTCCTTTCTTTCGGTAAAGCAGAAAGGTGGAATTATAGCATAAATATCCGTTGTTGACAAGCCCCTCAAAGAGACGTACAATGAAGACAGCCAATCTGTTTCCATTTTTGTGCGTATTTACAACATAGAATGAGGAGTGGAATTGACATGGACGAGAAAAAGTATACCTCGATGATCCGCCTGCGCATGTCCGCCAAGGACGCCCACTACGGAGGCAATCTGGTGGATGGCGCCCACATGGTCCACCTGTTCGGCGACGTGGCCACCGAGCTGCTGATTCAGTGTGACGGCGACGAGGGTCTGTTCTGTGCCTACAACAATATTGAGTTCAAGGCGCCCGTCTACGCCGGTGATTTCATTGAGGCATACGGTGAGATTACCCACATCGGCAATACCTCCCGCAAGATGAAGTTTGAGGCCCGCAAGGTGGCGGTCCCCCGCCCCGACATCAGCGACTCCGCCGCTGATTTCCTGGATGAGCCCATTGTGGTGGCCATCGCGGAAGGCACCTGCGTCACCCCCAAGAAGTGCCAGCGGAAGGAGCATTAAGTCCATATCGAACCAAAAATGTCCCGGAGCTGTGCTCCGGGACATTTTTTCTGGTTTGCACAAACCTGCCTGAGCGCCGGCCTCTACACCGCCGGTCCGCCCGCCCGCTCCCGGAGAATTTTGGGGAAAAAGTGGAGGAAGAGGCAGGTCGTCACCGTGGCGGCCACGGCGTCGGCAATGGGCTCGGACAGGAAGGTGGCCTCCGCCGACACCAGGGCGGGCAGCAGCAGCAGACAGGATAGAAATACCGTCTTACGGAACAGGGAGCAGAACAGGGCCAGCCGCACATGGCCCAGAGCGGTGGTCTCGTCCACCAGGGGATACTGCACCGCCAGGGGAAGGATCATGGCGGTAAAGACCTTGATGTAGCCCACCGAGCGCTCCAGCACCTGGGGATTTTGGGTAAACAGCCGGACAAACAGGGGGGAGAGGGTGTGGGTCACCACCATCATGATGGCGCAGAAGGCCAGGCACAGCCCCACAATGGATTTCAGGGCGGTTTTGATCCGCCCGGCGTCCCCGGCGCCGTAGTTGAAGCTGATGACGGGCTGGGTTCCCAGGGTGAGGCCGCCCATGGGCATGGTGATGAGCAACAGATAGCTCTGCACAATGGTGGCGCAGGTCACCAGGGTATCCCCCAGTTCAGGGCCGCCATACCGCTGGAGCACGGTGTTGAGCACGATGAGCAGCACACTGTCGGTGGCGATGATGAGGAAGGGAGACAGGCCGAAAGTCACCACCCGGAGCATGATCCGCCGCTCAAAGCCCCCCCAGCCCAGCGGTACCGGCATGGATTTCCGCAGCAGTGCGCACAGGACAAAAACGCAGGAGGCCAGCTGGGAGAGCACCGTGGCAATGGCGGCCCCCGCCACCCCCAGCTCCAGGACAAAGATAAACACCGGGTCCAGGACGATGTTGAGCACCGCGCCCAGCATCACCGTGGCCATACCCAGGCCGGAAAAGCCCTGGGCGATGAGAAAGCTGTTCATTCCCGTGGCCATCAGGGCGAAAAAGGTGCCGGCGGTGTAGATGGTGAGATAGGTGTTGGCATAGCCAAAGGTGGCCGGGCTGGCCCCAAACCACATGAGCAGCCGTCCTTTCAGCAGCAGAAACAGGGCGGTCAGCACCCCCGAAAGCACCAGCAGCATGAGAAAGCTGTTGGACAGCGCCCGGCGGGCCTCCCTCTGGTTGCCCTCCCCCATCCGCATGGCCAGAATGGGGGCGCCCCCCAGGCCCACCAGAGTGGCAAAGGAACCCAACAGGGTGACAATGGGGCCGCACACCCCTACCCCCGCCAGGGCCAAATCCCCAATCTCCGGAATGTTGCCGATGTACATCCGGTCCACAATGCTGTAAAGCACGCTGACCATCTGGGCCAGCATGGTGGGAATGGCCAGGCGGCACACCAAGGGAAACACCGGGTCACGGCCCAGGTCGTTGTTCCGTCGCATCTTACACCCTCCTTTGCGGCGTCCTGGGCATTATACCGCTTTTTTTCCGCGGCGTAAACCCCCCGCCGCACATTAGCACTCTCAATCAAAGAGTGCTAATGTTTACAATTTGGACATATTTTATTGTATATTTGTTCACAGCTTCGCCCTATAATCTCAATCAGAAAACGAGATCAGCCCCGGGCAATCGGGGCGGAAAGAGGATGAGCGCCATGCAATATCCGACAAATTAGCAATTAGATTTTCAGACTGCTAACCTGAAATTCAAAAATTAAAGGAGAGATTCTTTATGTTTGGTATGCTTCCTTTTGAGCGCAACAACGACAACGTGTTTGATACCTTTGATAACTTCACCCGCAATTTCTTCCAGGGCAGCAACGCCAGCCTGCCCGCCTTCCGCACCGACATCCGGGACGCCGGGGACAAGTTCGTTTTAGAAGCGGAGCTGCCCGGTTTCCAGAAGGAGGACATCAAGCTGGACGTGAAGGACGGCATTCTGACCATCACCGCCGAGCACAAGGAGCAGCATGAGCAGAAGGACGAGAAGGGTTCCTACATCCGCCGGGAGCGGAAGTATGGTTCCTTCACCCGCTCCTTCGATATCACCGGCATTGACGAGAGCGGCATCACCGCCGCCTATCAGAACGGCATCCTGGAGCTGAACCTGCCCAAGGCCGTCCCCGTGGTCCCCGAGACCCGCCGGATTGCCATTGATTGACCTGGAGAAGCGGGAGCCGGTCAGCCTTGGCTGACCGGCTCCTTCCCGTTTTCCGCCCCCTCCCAGCGGGGACAGCCGAAGTCCGGCTCCGGGTGCCGCCGCCAGGGGTGGATACAGTGGCCGTACCAGAGGGGATAGTATTCTCCCCGTTCGCTGCGGACATAGTGCTGGCGGTAGTGGATGCAGGTCCCGCAGACCTGCTTCTCCACCATATACTTCCGGGGCAATGACATAAAATCACCTCACGCTGTTATATTACTATTGTTTGATAGTAGAGTCAATACTATTATCCGATAGTAAGCTACAATAGCGCCGAGGTGAACAATATGTATCTTCCCCGGCTGCGCGATCTGCGTGAAGATCACGATATGACCCAGGCACAGGTCGCCGCGATTCTTGGAATCGATCAAAGAGTTTACAGTATTTATGAAACCGGCAAACGGGATATTCCCCTGCCCCACCTGGTCGCATTGGCTGACTATTATAAGGTATCAACAGATTACCTATTGGGACGGGAAAAGAGCTGATTCCCGGGGCGGATGTGGCATCCGCCCGCCAGAAAGGATGTGACGCGACATGAACGCGCAGAAATACACCCAGAAATCCCTGGAGGCGGTACAGGCCGCCCAGAGCCTGGCCACCGAGTACGGCAACCAGCAGATTGAGCAGCCCCACCTGCTGCTGGCCCTGCTGGCCGATGAGGCGGGGCTTATCCCCCAGCTTTTGGGGAACATGGGCCTCACCGTTCCCTCCTTTGCCGCCGCCGTCAAGGCGGAGGTGGAGAAGCTGCCCCGGGTATCCGGCTCCGGCCGGGAGCAGGGCAAAATTTATGTGGCACAGGACGTGGACAAGTGCCTGAATACCGCCGAATCCATCGCTGCCTCCATGAAGGACGAGTACGTGTCGGTGGAGCACCTGCTGCTGGCCCTGTTGGACACGGCCAACAGCGCCCTGAAGGAGCTCTTCCGCACCTACCAGATAACCAAGGAGGGGGTGCTCCAGGCCCTGACCGCCGTCCGGGGCAATCAGCGGGTCACCTCCGACAACCCGGAGGAGACCTACAACGCCCTGAAAAAGTACGGCTCCGATTTGGTGGAGCGGGCCAGGGCCAACAAACTGGACCCAGTCATCGGCCGGGATGATGAAATCCGCAACGTGATCCGCATTCTGAGCCGCAAGAGCAAAAACAACCCGGTGCTCATCGGCGAGCCCGGCGTGGGCAAGACCGCCATCGCCGAGGGGCTGGCCCAGCGGATTGTGAAGGGGGACGTACCCGCCAGCCTGAAGGACAAGACCATCTTCGCCCTGGATATGGGTTCCCTCATCGCGGGGGCCAAGTACCGGGGTGAATTTGAGGAGCGGCTGAAGGCCGTCCTCAACGAGGTGAAGAAGTCGGAGGGCCGCATCATCCTCTTCATTGACGAACTGCACACCATCGTGGGCGCCGGCAAAACCGAGGGTGCCATGGACGCGGGCAACCTGCTCAAGCCCATGCTGGCCCGGGGGGAGCTCCACTGCATCGGCGCCACCACCCTCAACGAGTACCGGCAGTATATTGAAAAGGACGCCGCCCTGGAGCGGCGCTTCCAGCCGGTGATGGTGAACGAGCCCTCCGTGGAGGACACCATCGCCATCCTCCGGGGCCTGAAGGAGCGCTACGAGGTATTCCACGGGGTGAAGATTCAGGACGGCGCCATCATCGCCGCCGCCACTCTGTCCGACCGGTATATCACCGACCGCTTCCTTCCCGACAAGGCCATCGACCTGGTGGACGAGGCCTGCGCCATGATCCGCACCGAAATTGACTCCATGCCAACCGAACTGGACATCATCCAGCGGAAGATTATCCAGCATGAGATCGAGGAGGCCGCCCTGAAAAAGGAGGACGACGCCCTGTCTCAGGAGCACCTGGCCGACATCCAGAAGGAGCTGGCCGAGATGCGGGACGAGTTCAACGCCAAGAAGGCCCAGTGGGAGAACGAGAAGAACGCCATCGGCAAGGTGCAGAAGCTGCGGGAGGATCTGGAGGCGGCCAACGCCGAGCTGGAGAAGGCCCAGCGGCAGTACGACCTGAATAAGGCCGCCGAGCTGCAGTACGGCCGCATCCCCGAGCTGAAGCGCCAGCTGGAGGCCGAGGAGGCCATCGCCAACGAGGGCAGGGCCAGAAGCCTGCTGCGGGACAAGGTCACCGAGGAGGAGATCGCCCGCATCATTGAGCGCTGGACGGGCATACCCGTGGCCAAGCTGATGGAGGGGGAGCGGGAGAAGCTGCTCCACCTGGAGGACATCCTCCACCAGCGGGTGGTGGGTCAGGACGAGGCGGTGCGCCTGGTCAGCGAGGCCATCCTGAGAAGCCGGGCGGGCATTGCCGACCCGGACCGGCCCATCGGCTCCTTCCTCTTCCTGGGGCCCACCGGCGTGGGCAAGACCGAGCTGGCCAAGACTCTGGCCGAGGCCCTGTTTGACAGCGAGAAGAATATGGTGCGCATCGACATGAGCGAGTATATGGAGAAATTCTCCGTCTCCCGCCTGATCGGCGCTCCTCCGGGATACGTGGGCTATGAGGAGGGCGGCCAGCTCACCGAGGCCGTCCGCCGTCATCCCTACTCCGTGGTCCTCTTCGACGAGGTGGAGAAGGCCCACCCCGACGTATTCAACATCCTGCTCCAGGTGCTGGACGACGGCCGGATCACTGACAGCCAGGGCCGCACCGTGGACTTCAAGAACACCATCATCATCCTCACCTCCAACCTGGGCTCCCAGTACCTGCTGGACGGCATTGACCAGAGTGGGGAAATCACCGAGCAGGCCAGAAGCCAGGTGGAGGAGCTGCTGCGGCGCTCCTTCCGGCCAGAATTCCTCAACCGGCTGGACGAGATTGTGTTCTACAAGCCTTTGACCCGCGACAACATCACCCACATCATCGACCTGCTGGTGGCCGAGCTCAACCGCCGTCTCAGCGAGAAACAGCTGAAGGTGGTACTCACCGAGGCCGCCAAGCGCTTCATCATCGACAGCGCCTACGACCCCGCCTTCGGCGCCCGGCCCCTGCGCCGCTTCGTGCAGCACTCTGTGGAGACCCTCATCAGCCGGAAGATCATCGGCGACGAGGTTCAGAGCGGCGATACCCTCACCGTGGACTGTGTGAACGGCGGACTGACCGTGGAAGCCAAAACCGTCCTCACCGGCGAAGTGGTGGACCAGGCCTGATCCTGTTTCCTTCCGCCCCCGGGCGGATTCGGAACCGGTTTTTCCGGTCCCGAATCCGCCCGGGGGCTTTTTGCAGTCAAAACCGGCAGCCCGACGTCAGGTAATTGCTTTCCAAATCGTACTATTGAGTGAAGGGGGGAGCGGGCGTGGAGACGATCATGGAGCAAAATCAGGAAGCCCAGCGGGTGCTGACCCAGTACGGCAGACTGCTTGGTACCGTGGCCAATGCCCTGCTGCCCGGACATCCGGAGGAGGCCGAGGAGTGCGTTCAGGACGCGGTGTGGGCCTATGTGGACCAGCCCCAGAAGTGGGATTCGGCCAAGGGCAGTGAAAAGACCTACCTGTGCGTGCTGGTGCGCAGCCGGGCCATGGATCGCCGGCGCAGGCTGGCGGCCCGCCGGGAGGAGCCGCTGGAGGATCATGCGGGAGTTCTCCGGGCGGAGGACCACGCCGAGCAGGCCGCCCTGCGGGACGGACTGCGCCGGGCGCTGGCGGAGCTGAATCCGGCGGAACGGCGGCTGTTCACCCTGCGTTTTCTCTATCAGTGGCCGTCGGCGGAGATTGGACGGATTCTGGGTCTGTCGCCCAACGGAGTGGACGCCCGGACGGCCCGCCTGCGGAAGAAGCTGAAAGGACTGCTGGCCCGGCAGGGACTGGGCTGGGATGGAAAGGAGGACGGCGGATGAAAACCTATGCTTGGGAGCAGCTGCTGGAGGAGGAGGACCTTGTGGCCCTGACGGAGGAGGCCCTGGCCACCCGGCGGGCGGGGCGCGTCTCCTGGCGGCGGCTGGGCGCGGCGGCGGCCTGCCTGGCTCTCGTGCTGTGCCTGGCCAACTATCCCGCCCTGGCGGCGGGGGTAAAGCGCCTGGTGGACTACTTCTCCGGCGTGGGCGCGGTGGACCAGGGGACCCCGGTGCTGGTGCTGGAGGAGCCGCTGACCTGGACCGACGGCGCCTGGAGCTACCGTCTGGACGCCTATCAGGCCGGCGGGCAGCTCTTTGTCCGGATGGAGTACCTGTCCACCCAGCTGGAGCCGGGGGCGGACATTGACAGCAGCATACCCGATTATGACGTGGAAGCTGAGCTGCTCCCCCCCGGGGACCAGGAGGGGGACTGGCTGCCCCGGGAGCAGGCGGTGGACCGCGTTTCGGCCAGCTATGAGGACCTGAACACCTGGGGCTCCCCGGAGGGGGCCGCCCTGCGGGAGGCGGGCTACCGCACCTACGGCTCCCACTCCATCCTGTTCCAGGTGGGCGCCTTTGCCGGGGACAGCTACCGGCTCAGGCTGCGCTTCACCCATGACTCGGCAGCGGGGGGCGCGCACGCCTCCGCCTATGAACAGGAGCTCCGCCTCATTCCGGAGGAGGCCAGGCCCGCCGTCTCGGACAGCCGCGCCTTCCCGGAGGGGACCGTCACCGTTCTGGTGAGTGAGGACGGCTCCGGCGTCACCAATTTTGTGGAGTGGTCCTCCTCTCCGGCGGGGGACCCCGCCATTCACAGCCTGGAGCTCCAGTTCATCGGCGCCTCGGGCAAGCGCTATCCCGCCGGGTTCCACAACACCTATCTGGAGGACTTTGAGCATGTGGAGTACTACCCCAGATATCCGGTGGAGGAGCCCATCACGGCGGTGGAAATCAGCGGCATCCTGTTCGGGGACCGCTCCGGCCAGTGGCAGCAGAAGTATGAGGACCTGAACTGGGTCATTTTCCTGACGCAGACTCCGTAAATTATCAAGCCAGGTACAGCAGCGCCTGCCGGCAAGTGGGGCAGGCGCTGTTTTTTTATTTTCTTATCCCCCGTTAATGTAATCTCCAGTGTTTACCATTATAATGAGAAAAACACTTTTATTTCCACTTTCGGGTGGAAATAAGCCGTTTATTCCAGAACAGGAGGCTGCCGCCATGAAAAAACCAATCAGATGGGTTAGCGTATGCTTAATCGCCGTGCTTTTCTCCATTCCCTTCTTCCGACTTCAGGTCGCTGCCCTCTCCGCCTCCGATGCCGCCCAAAAGGGACCGGAAGTGTACAGCGCCTGGCATCTGATCCAGTATGACAGCTACGACTATTATGTAAATGAGTTTACCAACCCGTACCGTTTGTGGGTGGACGAGCTGCAGGAGGAGGACAGTTGGAATCAGCTTCTTCTGGGATGGCGCTTTGCAACCTTTGATATCACGAGCGAGTATGAGTACGTCTCAAAGGAACTGGGATATTATACCACTTTCATGTTTAATATTCTGTATGACAGCACCACCAGCAGCCTGGAGTCCTCCTTTATCCAGGCATTGTCCGACGGCGCTGGCGACCTGGAATCCAGCTGGAAGTCCATTGGCGTATCCACCTGGAGCAAGGTAAGCGAAGCCTGTAAAGGACTTACCAAGGATACCGTTCTGGCAGAGAGCGATCCTGAGCAGCTGGAACAGCTAACTGCCAGTCTGAATAACATTGAGGGGATCAGCCGCGCACTAAAGTCTGTGAATCAAATCGGAGATTGGCTGTCTTACTGCACCACTGCCATTGATGCGGTTGAGAAGATTTCCAAGGTAGAAGCTCTGCTGATGTGCTCTGATGAGACCGCTGAAATCGTAGAGGATCTGCGGAATCGGGCAGACTTTGGCTCTCCCATGTACCTGGTCCTGGACGACTTTTGCACCATGCTCTCCGGCCTGCTTTCGCCTGATATGATTAAAGCCATCCTGGTGGGAGACGCGGCGGCGGATGAAGTGTGTAAGGAAATGACCTCCATGCTGTGGAAAGAGGTCCTCTCTCTGGCAGGGAGCTACGGCCTGATTATCCAAGCCGGGCAATCCGTCGGAAAATTTACTGCAAATATGATGTTCAATACCAGCTCCACCATCGCTGAATACTATAAGCTGGAGGCCATGTACCGTCTGGAGGACTTGATCCGGGCGGAGACCATCTCCTGCCAGTGGAGCTTTGAAAACAGTCCCTCCGCCGCAACGGCCAAAAAATTCATCGCATCCTACAAGCTGTTTTGCAAGACTCTGCTGGAAGGTCTGGACTGCTCCCTCAGCTTTTTCGATGCCGCCATGAAAGAGGGGCTGGCAGCCAAGGTCAGCTACTGGTTCAACAGTGACGAGCTGGATTCCATCCGCAGCAATATTTCTGATATCAAGCGGTATCTCCAGGAATCCTACGACTACATGGATACCAACTCCTATAACGCTTACCTCTACGAGTTGGAGTACTTGGCGGAAAGCGGTACCGCTCAGCCGCCCGCCACGGAAGAGCTCCAAGCCGCCCCCCTGCCGGTGGTGGAGCTGGACTTGCCCGCGGTCACGGACGAAATCCGCGCGGATGTCTTTACCCTCAAATCCACTACCATTACGGAAGATACAACGCTCACAACCGACCTGGAGACCTACGGCGAGATGACGGTTTCAAAGGGCACCCTGGATTTGAACGGCCACACCCTGCATGTGAAAAATGATTTCTATTTGGCTTTGGATGGTAAACTGGTTCTCTCCGGCGGCCAACTCATCATAGATGGCAACCTGTATATTGATGGATACAATTATGCAGTTGACCTTTTGGGCGGTAAACTCACTGTGGCAGGCGACGTGCTCCACAGTTACGGGTATATTACCCTGAACAAGGGCTCCATGACGGTGTCCGGGGACTACCGTATGCAGGGCATCTATACAAACAGTGCACAGGAAACTGTATACACTTCTAGCCCCGGCAGAATTTACTTGCAGTATGCGGAAGATCTCCTGAGAATCGAGGGGGATTGGATATGCGACTGCGATTTCCCCTCCTCATTCCCGCCCACATGCACCGCCGGCAGAATTGAGTTGCTGGGTGACTGGAAAAACATGAGCCACGACGGTCCTTCCTGCTCAGGCACCAATACTTTGGCCCTGGTGGGAACCAGTCCTCAACGGATTTCCCTGGACAGTTCCAACAATGTCATCGCCAACCTGGAGGTGGGAGAGGGAACAGACGTAACCTGGTCCGGCTATCTTGACGCCGACCGGTTGACCCAGGATGCCGCCTTCAGCAGTGACGGCGCCGTGATCACCGGCTTGAGCTTAGACGGACACGCCTTGGACATCACAGGCGATGTCACCATTCACGGAAATGTAGACTGTCTTAACGGCACTCTGGAGATAGACGGGAACCTGCTCCACAGTAATGGTACAATTGCCCTGAACAAAGGCGCCATGACGGTGTCCGGGGACTACCGTATGCAGGGCATTTCTACCAACAGTGCGCAGGAAACTGTATATACCACCAGTTCCGGTAATATCTCCATGAAGTACGAGGGTGATTTTCTGAGAATCGAGGGGGATTGGATATGCGACTGCGATTTCCCCTCCTCGTCCCCGCCCAGATACACCGCCGGCAGGATTGAACTGCTGGGTAACTGGAAAAACATGAGCTACGACGGTCCCTCCTGCTCAGGCACCAATACTTTGGCCCTGGTGGGAACCGGTCCTCAGCGGATTTCCCTGGACAGTTCCAACAATGTCATCGCCAACCTGGAGGTGGGAGAGGGAACAGACGTAACCTGGTCCGGCTATCTTGACGCCGACCGGCTGACCCAGAACTGCGCCATCACCAGCGATGAAGCCATTATTACCGGCCTGAGCCTGGACGGACACACCCTGGACATCACAGGAGACGTCACCATTGGCGGACATGTAGACTGCCTAAACGGCAAGCTAGGAATAGACGGAAACCTGCTCCACAGCCAAGGTACAATTACCCTGAACAAAGGCGCCATGACGGTGTCTGGGGACTACCGTATGCAGGGCATTTCTACCAACAGCGCGCAGGAGACGATCTATGTCTCAGGCTACGGCAGCCTGGTCATGCAATATGAGGAGGATTCTCTCCAGGTAGACGGGGATATGTACATCCAGGGCTCCTCCAACACCCTGAAAGGCGGCACCCTGGGTATCCGGGGGAACTTTACCCACATCTCCGGCTCCTTTGCCCCCTCCGGCAACCACACCACGGTACTCAACGGCACAGGAGACCGACAGGTCATCACGTTCTCCGGCAGCAGCAACCGGTTCAACATTCTGGAGCTCACCCGGGATGGCACCTACTATCTCTTCTCCCCTGACCCCTGCTGGAACGCGCTGAAAGAGTCTGAGGAGGTCAGCGATATTCCCGTTACAAATCTGAGTATCAGCGCCCGCGCCAAGACCCTGACGGCCGGCCAGCAGTACCAACTCACCGCTGTTGTGTCCCCCGCCACCGCCACTGACCCTTCGCTCCGCTGGAGCAGCAGCCAGGAGGAGGTGGCCACGGTGGATGACACCGGCCTGGTCACCGCCGTGGCGCCGGGCAGTGCGGTCATCCGGGTGGAGACCTCCAACGGGCTGTACCGTACCTGTACCATCACGGTCAACGAGTTATTTTCCGGCATATTGGAGGTTGGCTCCTGTGGCGCCCTGCCCGGAGAGCAGCTGCGCCTCCCTGTCCGGGTATACGACAACCC
>NZ_CALXFV010000023.1 GCF_944387675.1 uncultured Flavonifractor sp.
TCCTCCTATTCTGGCCGATATATGCGAAAAACCCGGTCATGCATCAAGCATGAAACGGGTTTTTCGACAGACTGAAACCAGGCCGGCAATGCCGGCCTGGTTCAGCTTGTCGAAAAACCTCCCCCGTAGAGAGCCTCGCAGAGTTCTGTCGCCCGCAGGCGACAGAATCAAACTGAAATTCGTCATTTCCGGGGACATGTGCCTCGGAAATGACACTTCACATGACGGATCGGGTGACTATTTCGCAAGAAATCGAGGCCGATCCGTCATGCAGCCTTTTGTCGGAAAAGGCCAACGGCCTTTTTCGACAGGCTCAGACCGGGCCGGCAATGCCAGCCCGGTTTTGTATCCTTATGACAGCAGCAGCTCCGCCAGCTGCTCCCGGGTGGCGGCGATGACAGCGGCCCCGTGCTCCGTGAGGAAGGCCCCGTCTCGGAACCCCCAGCTTACCGAGATGCAGGGCAGGTCGGCGTTTTGGGCGGTCTGAATGTCCACGTCGGAGTCGCCGATGTATACCGCTCCCTCCGAAGGAACCCCCAGTTCGTCCAGCGCTCGGAACACGGTATCGGGGGCGGGCTTGCGGGCCACTCCCTGGGACTCCCCGATGGCCACCTCCACCCGGTCTCCGAAGTAGGCCTGGCACAGGCCCTTTACCGCCCCGTCAAACTTGTTGGAGACCACCGCCGTGCGGACACCTGCCGCCCGGAGCCGGTCCAGCAGCTCCGGCACCCCGGGGTAGGGGGCGGTTTTGTGCTCCATGTTGATGAGATAGTGCGCCCGGAAGTCCTGAAGCACCCGGGCCTCCAGCTCCGCCGCCGTACCCTCCGGCACCGAGCGGCGGATGAGCAGACCCACCCCGTTTCCCACGAACCGGCGCACCTCCTCCACCGTGCGGGGGGGCAGCTGGTGGAGAGCCAGGGCGTAGTTGACACTGTCTGCCAGGTCCTGCAGCGTGTCCAGCAGGGTGCCGTCCAGATCGAAAATAGCGGTGTGATACATAAAAGGGTCGCCTCCTGTGCCATAGCGGGGAATTCGGACAGAAGGCAGTATACCACATCACGGGCCAAAGCGGAAGAGTCTTGCCAGGAAAAAGCCCAAAAGGCCGCAGCCGGGAAAGGTACATAGCCAGGTGAGGGCGATTTCCCCCGCTACCCGGCGGTCGGAGCGGGAGCCGGCTCCCAGAATGGCGGCGGTTTTGGCGTGGGTGGTGCTCACCGGCAGACCCAGCAGGGTGCAGACCAGCAGGCAGGCGCCGCCCCCCAAATCGGCGGCCAGCCCCTGCCGGGGGGAGAGGCACACCATCTCCCGGCCCACCCGGTTGATGATTCGGTCGCCTCCCAGGGTGGTACCCGCCGCCATCACTCCGGCGCACAGCAGAGCCAGCTCCGGCGGGACGGAAAAGGAGGCTCGGGCGGGCTCCCCCTGGGGGAGAGAGAGTCCCAGCAGCAGAATTCCCAGACATTTCTGCCCGTCCTGGGCGCCGTGGAGGAAGGCCATGGCCGCCGCGCCCCCCACCTGTCCCCGGCGGCACAGGCCGGGGCCGGGGCGGGTCAGATCCAGGGCGGCGCGGCCCAGCCGCCCGCCCAGCCAGCCCAGAGTCACCGACAGCCCCAGCCCCAGCAGGACCCTGAGCCAAGGTCCGGACCGTACGGCGCCGCCGGGGAGGGCCAGAGCGGCCCCTGTGACGGCGGCAGCCAAGCCGTGGCTTTCACTGGTGGGGATGCCGAAGCGCCAGGCGGCGGCAGACCACAGCACCACAGCGCACAGGCCGGCGCACAGGGCGGAGGAAGCGGCGGCCCGGTCTGCCCCGAATCCGGCGATGTCAAACAAGGTCTCCGCCACCGTGGTGTTGACCGCGGTGGCCCACAGCAGCCCCAGCAGGTTGCACAGGGCGGCCAGTGCCGCCGCCCGGCGGAAAGGCAAGGCCCCGGTACATACCGCCGTGGCGATGGCGTTGGGTGCGTCGGTCCAGCCGTTGACCGCCATTACCGCCAGGGCCAGAGCGCAGGTCAGGGCGGTCACCGGATGGATTGAAATCGACGCCAGCATAAGAACACCCCCCGCCCAGTTTACTGGGCAGGGGGCTGGGATATGCCTTACCGGTACAGACCGATGGCGGTGAGGATGTGCCGTACCTGCTCCGAGCGCACCGTCCAGGCGGCGCCTGCGCCGTGCTCCTGCCGGCGCAGGCGCGCCCAGTCTCCGGTTTCGGCCAGCGCCCGGCGGCACAGCCGGGCAAACTCCTCCGGGGAGTGGGCGCCATAGACCACGTCAGGAAAGTGCTCCACCTGGTCGGGATAGAACATGGATACAATGGGCTTGCCGGAGGAGAGGTACTCAAACACCCGTGTGGGAATCACATCGTCAAACCGCTCCGACCTGCGGCGAAGGTTGAGACATACGTCGAACCGGGCCAGGTAATCGGGTACCTCCACCGGTGGCCGGCGGCCCAGCAGGCGTACGTTTGGAAGCTGCTCCAAATACCGGAGCATGGGGCTATCCTCCACCCTGCCCAGGAAGAGAAAGGTGCAGCCGGGAAGCGCCCTGGCGGCCTCGGCCACCGGGGAGAGGTCCAGATCGGCCCACACCACCCCGCAGTAGCCCAGTATCGGTCCGGAAAGGCCCGTAAGCTCCGGCGGACACTCCCCCTCCGGCCGGGTAAACATCAGGTGATTGACCCCGTTGGGCAGCAAAGCGATGTTGTCGTTGCAGGGAGCAAGGTGGTCCATAAGGCCTGGGGAGGCGGCGAACACCACGTCGGCGGCCAGGGTCAGCTCACTCTCCCACTCCGGCGGCAGGTCGGGCCAGTCCCGGTGGCAGTCATAGACCAGGCCCCGGTGGGGCAGATAGTCCAGCAGATGGACCTGTTCCGGATCGGTACACCACAGCAGGGGCTCCCGGAACCGGTGGCGGTCCATCTGCCGCAGGATGAAGGCGGCCAGCTTCCGGTAATGGCGGCGGAAAAGAAGCTGATGGCGCTCCTCCGCTTCCAGCACAGGGGGAAGGGTATATACCGTCAGACCGGGGCGCATGTTCCGGCCGGGCCGCTTCCACTGTTTGCCCGGCGGCTCGAAATAGAGCACCTGGGCGTCCTTCAGCCGGGTCATCAATTGCTGGGTGCGGGTGGGGATGTTCCGCCAGGGAGCGGGGGAGAGGCAGAGAATCTGATTCAAGGGCAGCTCACCTCTCCAACAGTTTGCGGGCGGTCTCACTGTTGCGCCGCTCCACCCGGCGCAGCCGCTCCACCCCGCCGGACAGAAAGTCCGTGTCCCCAATGCGCCTGCAGGCGGCGTCAATATACCCGCACAGTCCCTCCACCGTCACCTGCTCCAGCTCGGTATACAGATCCTGGCCGATATAGGACAAAAAGGAGCTGATTTTCTGGTCGTACACCACCCCAACCAGAGGTACCCCCTGGCCGGCGGAGAAGACCAGGGCGTGCAGGCGCATGGAGACCACCGCCTGCATCCGGGCAAACAGGCCAATGGTGTGGCTGGAACTGCCTGTCTCGCTGAGGATATAGTGGGGCGCCTTCATATACTGGGCGGCAGTGCGGGCGGCGGCCACGTCCAACCGCCGCTCGATGGGCAGGAAAACGGGGGTAAGCCCGTATGTCTCATAGGCGTAGTCTGCGGCGGCGGCAAAGACTTGGGCCTTGCGCTCAAAACCCGGCCAGGGCCGCAGGGCAAAGCCGATATACTTTCCCGCCGGGTCAATGCCCTGGCTCTCCAGAATGCCGTCAATGGCCTGCTCCGGGGCGGCGGGCAGAATCACGGTGGGGTCGGCGGAGAGGAGAATCTCCGGCGCGGTGACCCCCATATCCTCCAGCTCGTCCTTGGAGAGGGTGTCCCGGAGGGTGATGGCGTCCACGCTTTTCTGGAGCACCCGGGCAGCCCGGCGGCGGTTGGCGGGGGAGTGGATGGGGCCGATGCCGCAGCCGTACATCATCACCTGATTGCCAAGACGCTTGGCCCAAGAAATGGTGAACAGGTAGAACCACAGAGAGCGGTGGCTGGTGACATCCTGCATCAGGGAGCCGCCGCCGTTGATATACAGCCGGGTTTTGCGCATCCGCCACAGGAACTTGGGGAAGGCAAAGGTATAGATGGAGTTGACCCGATAGGTAAGCCGGGTGTCCTCCGGATTGCGGGAGAGGACCCACACCGGCAAATCGGGGTCCACCTGCCGCAGCTCGGTGACAATGGCCTCCAAAATGGCATCGTCCCCGGCGTTGCCCCGGCCATAGGCGCCGCACACCAGGGCGCCGTCCCGCCGTCCGGTACGCCGGGCCTGCCGGCGGAGAATGGTCTCGTAGATGGACAGCTGCCGCTGAAGGGTACTCTCCAGGGAGTAGTCCTGCCTGGCCCGCTGATAGAGCCGCTGGCCCATGTGGCGGCGCAGCTCTTCATCCCGGGCCAGGGTGGTGAGATGGTGGGCCAGGGCCTGGGCATCCCCCGCCTCAAAGAGAAAACCGTGGACTCCGTGCTCAATGAGGTAGGGGACCCCTCCCACCCGGCTGGCCACCGTGGGCAGTCCGGCCCGGGCGCCCTCGGTGAGGGAGTAAGGGAAGGTTTCGGACAGGGAGGTGAGGGTGTTGATATCCAGGGCGTGATAAAAGCTGTCGGTATCGCTGACCCAGCCTGCAAAGCACACCTGCTCCGCCACCCCCAGTTCCCGGACCAGGCCCTTCAGCATATCCATCTGTTCCCCGTCCCCGGCGATGAGCAGCCGCAGGTTGGGGCAGCTTTGGTGGGCCAGGGCAAAGCCCCGCACCAGGGTGGCGATGTCCTTTACCGGGTTGAGCCGGGCGGCGATGCCCACCACCACACTGGTTTCGTCGGCCTTCAGACCCACGCTCTTCCAGTAGGCCTCCCGGCTCATGGCGGGGGTGCGGGGGGTGAAATCCAGGCCGTTATAGATGGTGAACAGCTTGTCCGGGTCGAAGCCCCGGGAGATAAGCAGGTCGGTCATGGCGTCGGACACGCCGATGCGGTAGTCCAGCAGCCGCAGGGCGATGGTGTTGATGGTGCCGTAGGTGAGCCGGGAGAAGGGCCGGCCCAGGTAGTCCAGCCGGTAGTCGGAGTGGACGGTGGTCACCACCGGCAGGCCGGTGGCCCGGTGGAGCAGGGCGCCCATCATGTTGCCCCGGGCGCCATGGCAGTGGATGATCTGGTAGCCCTCCTCCAGAACCATTTTTTTCAGCGTGTGGTAGGTGCGCAGCAGATTGTGGCCGGGAAACACCACCGTGGGAATGCCCAGCTCCCGGGCCTCCTGGGCGAAGGGACCTTCCATAAAGCACACCATGGTCACATCAATGGTGTGGGATAAATTTTGAAGCAGCGAGTGGACGTGGGTCTTGGCCCCGCCGCTGTCGCCGCCGGAGATCAAATGGATGACCTTCATGAAGCGGAAACCTCCGAAGAAAAGACTTGTCGGGCTGTGGGGAGATATGATACAATACCTGAGTACCATTGTACCAACGATAGGTCGAATTTACAACCTCGGAGGCTATAAAAGATGATAGATGAAAAGGGCAGACTCTTTGGAAAGATCAACATTGTGGACCTGCTGGTGCTTCTGGTCATTGTGATTGCCGGGGCCGTGCTGGGGTTCAAGTTTTTGGGTCCCAACAGCTCGGTAGCGGTCAATCCCAAGACCGTTCATGTAACCTACCAGGTGCTGGTGGAGAGCGTTCAGCCGGAGGTCTATGAGAGTGTCAAGGCCTTTGTGGACGCGGGCGACGCCACGCTGATGGCCTCCGGGGAGATGCTGGACGGCCAGGTGGTGGCGGTGGAGTCCCAGCCCCATACCACCAGCGCCACCGTCAGTGCCAGCGGCGACATGCTGCTGGTGTCCACCGACAAGGAGCTGCTGGATCTGACGTTTACCATTGAGTGCAACGTGGTCAATCCCATCACCACGGAGATCGGCACCCAGGAGGTGCGTATCGGCAAGAGCCATATCGTCAAGACCGACCGGTTTGAGATGGCCACCGGCACCATTATCAACTGCCAGTGGGACGATGGGGCGCAGGCATAGGAAACCAGCGGAGGAAAAGGGGCGGCGGTCTATCCACCGCCCCTGATTTTTTAGGAGGAACGACGATGCTGGAATGGCTGCTGGAGATAGACGGCGGAATCCTGCTGTGGATACAGGAGACTCTGCGCTGCACGCCGCTCAACGGCCTGCTGGGCTACTACACCCGGCTGGGCAATGCGGGCATGCTGTGGATTGTCCTGTCCCTGCTGATGCTCTGCTTCCCCAAAACCCGCAAGGCGGGGCTGGCCGGTCTGCTGGCCATGCTGCTGGGATTGCTGTGTACCAATGTGACCCTCAAGCACCTGGTGGGCCGCATCCGGCCCTGGCTGACGGTGGAGGGGCTGGTCCCCCTGGTGGCGGAACACGACCCCAACTCCTTCCCCTCCGGCCACACCTGCGCCGCCTTTGCCGCCGCTTCCGCCTGGTGGCGTACCCTGCCTTGGCGGTGGGTGAGGGTGCTGGCGGTGGTGCTGGCGGCGCTGATGGGCGCCTCCCGGCTGTATGTGGGGGTCCACTTCCCCAGCGATGTGCTGGCCGGCCTGGCGGTGGGTCTGCTGTGCGGGTGGCTGGCCTGCCTGCTGTGGCGGCAGGTTCCCGCATGGCGGCGGCTGGAACCGCCTTGTCAAGGACGGTAAGTTGTGCTAAACTGTAAAAAAGCCCCCGTAGGAAAGGATATGCGCCATGAATATCTATGAATCCGCTGAAAATTATCTGGAGACCATCCTCAGCCTCCATGAGACCCGGGGGCTGGTGCGGTCCATCGACATTGCCAATCACCTGCACTTTTCCAAGCCCAGCGTCAGCGTGGCCATGAAGAAGCTGCGGGAGAGCGGATATATTGAGATGGATAAGGAGGGCTTTATCTCTCTTCTCCCCGCCGGGGAGGAGATCGCCCGCCGGATCTATGAGCGGCACAAGCTGCTCACCCAGTTTTTTATCCGTCTGGGGGTCAGCCCCCAGGTGGCGGCGGCGGACGCCTGCAAGATTGAGCACGACCTGAGCGAAGAGACCTTTCAAAAGATCAAGGAGCACGCCCTGGGCGGACTTCAGGCATAAAAGGATGCGCATGCGTCCTTTTTTTATGGCCGGCGCCCTTTGAACATGCGGGGACGAACGGATGCTTGACAGAAAAGCGGCGGATGGACTACAATTTTCAGCAGCAGCGCGGGAAAGAAGGGAAGAGGCCGTTGCAAGTGGAGTTTGCCCCTATGGAGGGGGTCACCAGTCTGTGGTACCGGAGGGTCCACCGGCGCTGGTTTGGGGGTGTGGCGCGGTATTATACGCCCTTTCTCTCCCCCACTCAGGACCATGTCTTTCCCAAGCGGGAGCTGCGGGAGATTGCCCCGGCGGGCAACGAGGGGGTGCCGCTGGTACCCCAGCTGCTCACCCGGCGGGGGTCGGACTTCCTGTGGGCGGCCAACGCCCTGGCGGACATGGGCTATGAGGAGGTCAACCTGAATCTGGGCTGCCCCTCGGGAACGGTGACGGCCAAGGGGAAGGGAGCGGGATTTCTGGCCCATCCCGTGGAGCTGGAGGCGTTTTTGGAGGAGATTTTTGCCCGATGCCCCATCGCCGTCTCCATCAAGACCCGGCTGGGTATTGCCGAGCCGGAGGAGTTCTGGCCCATTCTGGAACTGTACAACCGCTTTCCCGTGAAGGAGCTGATTATCCACCCCCGGGTCCAGCGGGACCAGTACAAAAACCGCCCCCGGCGGGAGGTGTTTGCTGCGGCGGCGGCCCGAAGCCGGGCGCCAGTGTGCTACAACGGCGATTTGTATACCACGGCGGCGGTAGAGAAGTTTTGGGGGAGTTATCCCGGCGTGGACCGGGTGATGCTGGGCCGTGGACTTGTCGGGGACCCGGCCCTGGCCCGGAAGCTGGCGGGAGGGCCGCCCGCCTCCCGGGAGGAGTTGGAGGGCTTTTTGACGGAGGTGTACGAGGGGTATACCCGGGGATTCGGCAGCCGGCACAGCGCCATGCTGCGGATGAAGGAGCTGTGGTGCTACCTTATCTGCCTCTTCCGGGACGGAGAGAGGCATGGAAAGGCCATCCGCAAGGCCAAGAATCCTGAAGAATACGAGGCCCGGGCGGCGGCGGTGTTCCGGGAGCTGGAGCTGCTGGAGGACCTGGTGCCGGATTGGTGAGATAAGAAAGGATGAGAATGATGAAGCGTGCGGCGTTTTTAGGCAGCGGGAACATGGGGGGCGCCCTGATTCGGGCGGCCTGCCGGGCCGTGGGTCCGGAGCAGGTGGTGATCGCCGATTACGACCGGGCGAAGGCGGCGGCTCTGGCGGCGGAGCTGGGCTGCGCCGCAGCGGCGGACAACGACGGAGCGGCGGAGGAGGGGGAATATCTCTTCCTCTGTGTCAAGCCCCAGGTGCTGCCCGGGGTGGCGGCGGCTCTGGTGCCGGCTCTGAATGCCTGTCACCAGCGGGGGGAGAAGAAAACCCTGGTGTCCATTGCCGCCGGGGTGGAGATTGCCGCCCTCCGGGGCTTTTTACAGGGTATTTCCTGGGACATCCCCATCCTGCGGGTGATGCCCAATACCTGTGCCGCCATTGGAAAAGGAATGTTGGCCCTCACCGACGGCGGGGTGGGAAACGAGACCGACCTGGCGGCGGTAGAGGCCGTTTTGGCTGACGCCGGCCGGGTGGAGCGCATCAGCGAGGGGCTGATGGACCAGTTTACCGCTGTGGCGGGCTGCGGTCCGGCCTATGTGTATCCCTTTATTGAGGCCCTGGCCGACGGCGGGGTGATGGCCGGCTTGTCCCGGAGCCAGGCCCTGACCTACGCCGCCCAGACGGTGCTGGGGGCGGCGGCCATGGTGCTGGAGACCGGGAAGCATCCCGGCCAGCTGAAGGATGAGGTTTGCTCTCCCGGTGGCTCCACCATCGTGGGGGTGGCCGCCCTGGAGCGGAACGCCTTCCGTTCCGCCGCCATCCAGGCGGTGCTGGCCGCCTTTGAGAAAAACAAGCAGCTGGGCAAGTGAGAAAAAAGCGGACCCCGCGGGGTCCGCTTTTTTTCAAATCAGGTGAACCGGGCGCCCGCCTCAGGCGTATGAATGGGTGAAAGGAGGCGGGAGCGCGTGATAGAGATATATATCCGGCGGCACGGAAGGCGGCTGTACGGCCTGTGCCGCACCCTGTGCACCAGTCCCCAGGACGCCGAGGATTTGTATCAGGAGACCTGGCTGAAGGTCCTGGCCCATCTGGAGCAGTATGACCCGGCCCAGGAGTTTGAGCCCTGGCTCACCCGCATCTGCGTCAACACCTACCGCAGCACTCTGCGGCGGCTGGCCCGCAGCCCCATCTGGAACCGCTTCTCCACCGGCGAGGAGAAGGACGCCTTCCTGGCCGCCGTGCCGGCGGAGGGGGAGGCGGGGCCGGAGGAGTACGCAGATCTCCACCAGGCTATTGACCGGCTGCCGGACAAGCTGCGAACGGCGGTTATTCTCTTCTATTTTCGGGATATGGACGTGGCCTCGGCGGCCCAGGCCCTGGGGATTCCCCCCGGCACCCTGAAGTCCCGGCTGAACCACGCGCGAAAACGGCTGAAGGAGGCGCTGGAACATGAAGCAAATCTACCATTTTGACAGAGAGTCCCCTCCCGTCCTCCGAGAGGAAACCCTGGCCGCGGAGTTGGAGCGCCGCCGTCTCCGGCGGCAGACCGCTCTGCTGGCGCTGGCGGGGATGCTGGGCCTGCTCTGCCTGCTGCTGACCGGGGCGGCGCTGTATCCCCTGTATCCGCTCCTGGCCCTGGCCTGCCTGTTCCACCTCTGCGCCGCCGTGACAGGGGCTTGCGTGCTTACCATTGTATTTGTACAGAAAAGGAGGGAGTTTACATGCTGCTCTCGCTGAATGTGGCGGTGTTTCTCATGATCTACCTGGCGGTTCTGATTGGAATTCCCGTGCTCATCGGGGTCTACGTCTACCGGGACGCCAGCCGGAGGGGGATGAACGCCGTGCTGTGGACCCTGGTGGCGGTGTTGGCCCCCATGTTTGTGGGCCTTATCATCTACCTGCTGGTGCGGGGGAGCTATGCCGACCTGCTCTGTCCCGGCTGCGCCGCCCCCGTCCGGGAGGAGTATCTCTCCTGTCCCCGGTGCGGCGCCCGGCTGAAGGCGTCCTGCCCCGGCTGCGGCGCGCCGGTGGAGTACGGCTGGCGGGTGTGTCCCCACTGCGGCAGCCCTCTGCCGGAAACGGGGGCGGACTTTATCCCCCCGGTGCGGCGCCAGGACAAGACTCTGTGGAAAATCCTGCTGGTTGTGCTTCTGGTGCCGGTATTGCTGATTCTCACCATGGTACTGATGTTTTCCGCCTGAGCCGCGGGGATAATGCTTGCCGTCCGGCGCCTGTTTGTGGTATGCTTACCTCGTCAAGCAACGCCCGAACCGCTTGCCGGGCGGCAATGGTATTTTGTCCGAAGGAGGGTGAACGGAAAATGAGAAAAACGGTGGAAAAGCTGCTTTTTTTAGCTGTGACAGGAGTAATGCTGCTCTCCGCCTGCGGCTCCCAAAGCAGCGGGGAGGCGTCCCAGCTCCCCGACAATCTGATTGCGCTGCCGGTGGTGCGCCAGGGGACGGGTTACACCTGCGGCGTGGCCTGCGCCCAGTCGATTTTATACTACAACGGTATTGATTTCCGGGAGGATAATCTGGCCCAGGAGCTGGGCAGCACGCCGGAGGACGGGACGAATATAGACCGGATCATTTCGTTTTTGAACGAGGTCACCCCGGAGGACGGCTGGTGGCTTGGCCTGGGTACGGAATTTTCCGACGGCATTGGAGCGGAAAAGCGGGAGGATATGACGCTGGAGGAACTCTGTGCCGCCATTGACGAGGGGAAACCGGTGATCTGCTGCATCCAGGCCTGGTATGGGGAGAGCGGATACGACTATACCGACGAGTGGGAGTGCGGCCACTATGTCATTGCCATTGGGTATGACGAGGAGAATATCTACTTTATGGACCCCTCCACCCTGGGCAACTATACCTACATTGAGCGGGAGGAATTTCTCACTCGCTGGCATGACAGCGCCAACGGCGTGATCTGCAATCACATGGGAATCGTCATCACCAACCCAAACCCGGTTTTTTCCGCCGACCAGGTGCTCCCCATGGAGTGAGGGACGGCTGTCTGCATCGATCTGCCTGCGCAAAAAAACTGGCCGCACCAGCGGCCAGTTTTTTTGCGCAGAAAAGCGGCGGGACGGGCAGGTGGGTTCCATCCGCATTGCCCCGGATTTGCCTAATTCAGCGCCCATACGCCAAAGTTGAGGTAAGCGGCAAAGCTCACCCACAGCAGATAGGGAACCTGGAGACAGGCGGCCAGTTTGTCCACCCTTCGGAATTCCAGAATCATCCATAGAATCAGCGCCCACAAAATGGCCAGCCAGATCAGGGCGGCGCCGAAGGCCTGGGCGTTGAAAAAGAGAATGCTCCAGAAAAAATTGAAGGCCAGCTGGGCGGCAAAAAGGGTCAGGCACTTGCTCCGCCCGGCGGACGGCGGCGACAGATAGATTCTGGCGGCGCCCACTCCCATAAGGGCAAACAGGGCGGTCCACACCACCGGGAAGACCGGGGCGGGTGGGGAGAGGGGCGGCTTGGAGACGGAGCGGGTGTAGAGCGCCGCACCCTTTCTGGTCAGCCAGCCGGACAATCCGCCCACCGCCTCCGTTCCCAGGACCCAGAGAACATATGGTTTCCACTGGTTTGATTTCATTTTCGCAATCACCCGGCACTAGGATATGCGGGATGGAGCCGGTTTTATACGCCGCGGCGCTGGAAGAAGACGGCAGGGGCTTTACGCCGGCGGCCGGGGGAGATATAATAGAACCCATGGGAGCGGCCGCATTGCGGGCGGCGGCAAGTGGGAAGAAAAAACGGCCGCCATGCAATAAAATGCCGCTGACGCGCATTATACAGGCGGAGAGAAGTGGGGAGCGGTAGTATGCTGATTTTATTGGAAACCATGGCGGCGGAGAGCCGGGGCCTGACTGCGCCGGAGCTGCTGGAGCCGCTGCTGCTCCGGCTGGCGCAGGGGGATCAGAGCGCCCTGGAGGAGCTGTATCGCCGGGCCAGGACTTCTGTTTACGGCCTGGCGCTGTCCTACCTGAAGCACACCCACGACGCCGAGGATGTCACGCAGGATACCTTTGTGCGCATATGGGAGAACGCGCCCCGCTACCGGCCCCAGGGCATGCCTTTGGCGTGGATCCTGGCGGTGGCCCGGAACCTGGCGCTGATGAAGCTGCGGGAACGGGGCAAGACCCAGGCGTTGGAGCCGGAGGAGTGGGAGCGGCTGGCGGTGGACAGTCCGCTGGTGACGGCGGAGGACCGACAGGTGCTCCAGACCGCCCTGTCCGGCCTGAGCGATGAGGAGCGGCAGGTGGTGATTCTCCACGCGGTGACCGGCTGGAAGCACCGGGAGATCGCGGACCTGCTGGAGCTGCCTCTGGCCACGGTGCTGTCCAAATACCGCCGGGCCTTGCAAAAACTGAAACAAATCCTGGAAGGGGGGGAGAGAACATGAACGAGCGGGAAGTGGAGGCCCGTCTGCGCACGGCTCTGGAGCACGCCGCGCCTGACGACCTGAACGGGGTGCTTACCCGTTGCGGCGCCCAGAGCGGGGATGTGATTCCCCTTCCGAAGCGCCGGCGGCCCATGCGCCGGGCGGCGCCCTGGCTGGTGGCGGCCTGTCTGGTGCTGGTTCTTGCCGGCGGTGTGATGGGTGTGCGGTACCAGAGGGCGTCGGCGGTGGCGTCGCTGGTCTCCCTGGATGTAAACCCCAGCGTACTTTTGGAGGTCAGCGAGGCGCAAAAGGTCCTGTCCGCCCAGCCCATCAACGATGATGCCGGAAACATTCTGGACGGCATGGACCTGCGCGGCACCGATTTGAATGTGGCGGTGAATGCCATTGTGGGTTCCCTGCTCAAGCACGGCTACGTGGACGAGCTGGCCAATTCCGTGCTGATCTCTGTGGAGGACAGCGACGCCGCCCGGGGCGCGGCCCTGGAGGAAAAGCTCACCGGGGAAATCGCCCAGGTGTTGGAGTCGGCCTCCATTCACGGGGCGATCCTGTCCCAGAGCTTCTCAGGCGGGGACGACGCCCTGCGGCAGCAGGCGGAAGCCTACGGCATTTCCATGGGCAAGGCCGCCCTGATCCAGACCTTGGTGGACAGCAGTACCCACCTGAGCTTTGAATCTCTGGCCGGTTTGTCCATCAATGAACTCAATCTGCTGGTCAACTCTACGGCGGTGCAGGACCAGCCCGCCCAAGCAGGGGAGACGGTGGCGGAGCAGAGCGCCATTACCTCCACCGGCTCGGCCAGCCAGAGCGGCTACATCGGACTGGAGGCCGCCCAGAGCGCGGCCCTCGCCCATGCCGGGCTGGACGCCGCCTCGGTGACCTGGAAGGAGGCCGGCTATGACTACGAGGACGGCCGTATGGTGTATGAAATGGAGTTCTTCGCCAACGGCGTGGAGTACGAATATGATGTGGATGCCTCCACCGGCGAGATTCTCAAGATGGAAAAAGAGGGGGCGGAGTGGACCGCGCCCTCCGGCGGGCAGGCGGGAACCCAGACGGGCGGGGGTCAGTCCGGCGTCATCGGGCGGGATGCCGCCCGGGACACCGCCCTGAGCCACGGGGGAGTGAGCCTGTCCCAGGTATATGAACTGGAGGTGGAGGACGAGCTGGACGAGGAGTACCCCCACTATAAAGTGGAATTCAAGGCCGGCGGTTATGAGTACGAGTATGAGATCGACGCCTTTACCGGTTCCATCCTGAAGTGGGAAAAAGACAGGGATGATTGATAGTCCGGGGCCTGCCGCAAAACGAATGGTTTGCGGCAGGCCTTTTTTCTTGACAAAGGAATATTAAAGTGATATTATTTTGATATCAAATAAAGAGCGGAGGTGCTCTCATGGAAGAGAAGATCATCAGGGGCCATAAAAACGGTCTGGCCGTGCTGCTGCTGATTTTGCTGGTATATGTGGCAGCCGTGGCAGGGATTGTTTGGGCCGCCATTGCACTGGACGATGGAGGCGGAGCTGCCGCAACAGTCCTGATGGCTGTGTGTATTGTCTGGGTGTCCCTGGGCTGGATTTTTCTGTGCGGTCTGAAAGTGCTCAAGCCCCAGGAAGCCCTGGTACTTACCCTGTTCGGCAAGTATATCGGCACCCTGAAGGGGGAAGGATTTTATTATGTCAACCCCTTCTGCTCCGGCGTGAATCCGGCGGCCAAGACCCGGCTGAACCAGAGCGGGGATGTGGACGGCGGAGGAAAGGCCGTGTCCCTGAAGGCGGACGCCGAGACGGTGGGCAAGCGGATTTCCCTGAAAATTATGACCCTGAACAACAACCGCCAGAAGATCAACGACTGCCTGGGCAACCCGGTGGAGATTGGCATTGCCGTCATGTGGCGGGTGGTGGATACCGCCAAGGCGGTATTTGACGTGGACAACTACAAGGAATACCTGTCCCTCCAGTGTGACAGCGCCCTGCGGAACATCGTGCGCATCTACCCCTACGACGTGGCCCCCAATGTGGACACCACCGGAGACGGCGTTGCCGACGAGGGCAGTCTCCGGGGCTCCAGCGAGGTGGTGGCCGGGCGCATCAAGGAGGAAATCCAGGGCAAGGTGGCCCAGGCGGGGCTGGAGATTATCGAGGCCCGCATCACCTATCTGGCCTACGCCCCGGAGATTGCCGCCGTCATGCTCCAGCGGCAGCAGGCCAGCGCCATCATAGACGCCCGGAAGATGATTGTGGACGGGGCGGTGGGCATGGTGGAGATGGCCCTGGAGCGCTTGAGCGAGAAGCAGGTGGTGGAGCTAGACGAGGAGCGGAAGGCGGCCATGGTGTCCAACCTGCTGGTGGTGCTCTGCGGCAACCGGGACGCTCAGCCGGTGGTCAACTCCGGCAGCCTGTATTGACATGGCGGCCGACGGCAAGAAGCAGGTCCCCCTGCGCCTGTCGCCCAAGCTGTACGCGGCCATTGCCGCCTGGGCGGAGGACGATTTCCGCTCGGTAAACGGGCAGATTGAGTATCTGCTCACCGAGTGCGTCCGGCAGCGGAAGAAAAACGGCAGGTACGTCTCTGATGAGATCGACGTGCCGCCGGAACTGGATATTGAGTAAAAAAGCCCGGCCGGAAGTTGAAATGAAACTTCCGGCCGGGTTCATTTGCGGCCAATCAGTTCTCTTCTGCCGCACCCAGGCTGATTTCCGGCATCAGCTCCTTGCTGATGATGGAGAGCATTTCCTCCAGCTTGGTGCACTCCTCTGGGGTAAACCGCTCCCGCATCCGCTCGGTGACCACGCGGACATAGTCGCTGCTGACGTTGTAGTACTCCTTGTACTTTTCCGTCACCCGCAGATGGTACTCCCGCTTGTCCTGGGCGGACTGGATTTTCTGCACATACCCCTTGCGGATGAGACTGTTGATTTTATACGCCGCGTTGGGGGGAGAGATCCGCATAAAGGAGGCAAACTCGTTCACCGTGGGGGAACCCAGAGCCTGGATGGTCTCCATGGCAAAGGTTTCCACCGTGGTCAGGCTGGCCTCCCGGTTTTGAAAGCGCTCAAAGATCTCCTGATAAAAATGCAGCTTGAATTTCGTATACACAGTTTCAAATCTCTGTTCCAGCATGCCGGACCTCCGCATTCTCAAGCATTTTGTTCATTGTATCAGACGGCGGAGGAAAAGACAATCAGGAATCCCTTCCCAGGGCAAAGGTGAGCTCCGCCGTGGCAGCTACCTGGCCGTTGACCGTGGCCTTGGCCTCGCCAATGCCCACCGGCCCCTTCTGCTTGATGAGGGTACACTCCAGCTCCAGCACGTCGCCGGGGGTGACCTGGCGACGGAACCGGGCGTTCTTGATGCCGCCGAAGAATGCGATCTTGCCCCGGTTCTCCGGCATGGACAGCAGGGCCACCGCCCCCACCTGGGCCAGAGCCTCCAGAATCAGCACGCCGGGCATCACATGATACTGGGGGAAGTGACCCTGGAAGAAAGGCTCATTGACGGTGACGCACTTGATGCCCTTGGCCCACTTGCCCTCCTCGCCGTCCACAATCCGGTCCACCAGGGCGAAGGGATAGCGGTGGGGGATGATCTGGGCGATCTCATTGGAATTGTACTGCATCATTTCTCAGCCCTCCCACTTCTTGAACAGGACGCAGGCGTTGTGGCCGCCGAAGCCCAGGGAGTTGGACAGCACATACTCCACCTGAGCGGCCCGGCCCTGATTGGGGACATAGTCCAGATCACAGGCCGGATCAGCTACCTGATAGTGGATGGTGGCGGGGAGATATCCGTCGTGGAGGGTGAGGGCGGAGAAGATGGCCTCCACCGCGCCGGCGGCTCCCAGCATATGTCCGGTCATGGACTTGGTGGAGCTGACGGCCAGCTTGTAGGCGTGGTCGCCGAACACCGTCTTGATGGCGGCGGTCTCGCCGGAGTCGTTGAGGGGGGTGGAGGTGCCGTGGGCGTTGATGTAGCCCACCTGCTCGGGAGCCACGCCGCCGTCGGCCAGGGCCAGGGCCATGGCCCTGGCGCCGCCTTCCCCATTGGGGGCGGGGGCGGTCATGTGGTAGGCGTCGCAGGTGGCGCCGTAACCCAGCACCTCGGCGTACACCTTGGCGCCCCGGGCCTTGGCATGCTCATACTCCTCCAGGAGCAGGATGCCGGCACCCTCGCCCATCACAAAGCCGCTGCGCTCCGCGTCAAAGGGAATGGAGGCCCGGTCGGGGTCGTCTCCCACGTGGAGAGCACGCATGGAGGTAAACCCGCCGATGGACAGGGGGGTAATGGCCGCCTCGGCGCCGCCGCACAGCATCACCTCGGCGTAGCCGTCCCGGATGTGGCGGAAGGCGTCGCCCACCGCGTTGGAACCGCCGGCGCAGGCGGTGACGGGGCAGGTGCACATGCCCTGGAAGCCGAAGGCGATGGCGATAAGTCCGGCGCCCATGTTGGCGATGGTGGAGGGGATGTAGAAGGGGGAGGCCCGGTCAAAGCCCTTCTCCATGCAGCGGGTCTGCTCCTGCTCGGTACCGGAGATGCCGCCCACGCCGCTGGAGACGATCACGCCGCAGCGGGTGCGGTCCAGGCGCTCCAGATCCAGCCCGCTGTCCGCCACCGCCTCCTTGGCGGAGGCCATGGCCAGCTGGGCGTAGCGGGACATGTGGCGCACTTCCTTCTTATCCAGTACGGAGGTGGGATCCCAGTCCTTCACCTCGGCGGCCAGATGGACCTTCTGCATGGCGGAGTCGTACTGGGTGATGGGGGCGATGCCGCACACCCCGTTTTTCACCGCCTGCCAAGTCTCTGTGATGTTATGGCCCAGGGGATTGACGCTCCCCATGCCGGTAATGACAACTCTGCGTTTTTCCATGTTTGTTCCTCCTCACATGCCCATGCCGCCATCGACGGAAAGGACCTGTCCGGTAATGTAGCCCGCTTCCTCGGAGGCCAGGAAAGCCACGGCGGCGGCCACGTCCTCCGGCTTTCCGGCCCGGCCGGCGGGAATGGTGGCCAGCATGGCCTCCCGGGCGGCGTCAGGCAGGGCGGCGGTCATATCCGTGGCGATATAGCCGGGGGCCACCGCGTTGACGGTAATACCCCGGCCCCCCAGCTCCTTGGCCAGGGATTTGGTCATGCCGATAACCCCGGCCTTGCTGGCGCAGTAGTTGATCTGGCCGGGATTGCCCCGCAGGGCCACCACGGAGGAAAGATTGATGATCCGGCCGTAGCGGGCCTTCATCATGGGCCGGGCGGCGGCCTTCATGCACAGGAAGGCTCCCTTCAGGTTGGTGGCGATGACGGCGTCAAAATCCTCTTCCTTCAGCATCATGGCCAGGTTGTCCCGGGTGATGCCGGCGTTGTTTACCAGGATGTGCAGCCCACCCAGCTCCTTTACGGCGGTGTCAATGAGGGCCTTTACGGCGGCGGGGTCGGCCACGTCCCCCTGGACGGCCCGGGCCTCCACCCCCAGCGCCTGGAGGGCGGTCAGGGTCTCCTCCGCGGCGGCGGTGTTGCCGGCGTAGGAGAACACCACGTTGGCCCCCCGGCGGGCCAGCTCCAGGCAGATGGCCCGGCCGATGCCCCGGCTGCCGCCGGTGACGACGGCGGTTTTTCCAGTCATACTCATACCTTTATCCTTTCAGGGCCGCGGAGAGCGCCTCAATGTCGGCGGGGGTCTCCACGGCGTAGGTTTGGATGGAGGGGGCGGTCTTTTTCACAAAGCCGCTGAGGGCCTTGCCCGGCCCGATCTCCACAATGGTGTCCACCCCCAGCTCCTCCAGCCGGCGGATGGTGTCCTCCATGTAGACGGAGGACTGGACCTGGCGCTCCAGCAGGGCGGGAATGGTGTCGCCCTCTCCCATCTCACGGCCCAGGCAGTTGAACAGCACCGGGAAGGCCATCTGGCCGAAGGAAACCTCCCGGAACTTCTCCCGCAGGGCGTCCCCGGCGGGACGCAGCAGGGAGGTGTGGAAGGGGCCGCTGACCTTCAGGGGCAGGCAGCGCTTGGCGCCCAGCTCGCGGGCCAGGGCGGCGGCCTTGTCCACCGCCGCCTTCTCTCCGCCGATGACCAGCTGGCCGGGACAGTTGTAATTGGCAATCTCCACCACGCCGGCGTCGGAGGCCTGGTCACAGGCCTGCTGCAGCTTCTCCCGGTCCAGGCCAAGTACGGCGGTCATGCCGCAGGTCATGCCGGCGGCAGCGGAGGCCATGGCCTTTCCCCGGAAGGCGGCCAGGGAGATGGCCTGCCGGGGGGTAAACACTCCCGCGCACTGGAGGGCGGAATACTCTCCCAGGCTCAGCCCGGCGGCGTAGTCGGGCCGGATGCCCAGCCCGGCCAGAATGGCGGTTACACCGGCGGCAAAGGCCACCATGCAGGGCTGGGTGTATTCGGTCTGATTCAGCACCCCGTCGGGGTCGGTGAAGGAGACCGCCTTCAAATCAAAGTCCACGTCGGCGCTGTCCAGAATCTCTTGGAAAACGGGGTAGGCCTCATACAGGTCGGCTCCCATGCCGGGGTGCTGGCTGCCCTGCCCGGCGTACAAAAAGGCGAGGCTCATACATTCAGTCCTTTCACCACGGTCTCATAACCGCGCATCAAATCCTCAAAGATGGCGCGCAGGGGGCGAATCTCATGGATCATTCCCGCCACCTGGCCGGCCATAAAGCTGCCGGTGTCCACATCGCCGTCAAATACCGCCCGGCGGAGAGAGCCCAGAGTGAGCTTTTCCATCTCCTCCAGAGGCAGATTCTGCTTCTCCATGCGCAGGTATTCCCGGGCCATCTTGTTTTTCAGCACCCGGACGGGAGCTCCGCCGGTGCGGCCGGTAACGGTGGTGTCGTTGGCGCCGGCCTTGATAACGGCCTGCTTGTAGTTGTCATGAATGGGACACTCCTGGCTGGCCAGCAGGCAGGTGCCAACCTGCACGCCGCAGGCCCCCAGGGCGAAGGCGGCGGCCATCTGCCGGCCGTCGGCAATGCCGCCGGCGGCAATGACGGGTACGCTCACCGCGTCGGCCACCTGGGGGACCAGGGCCATGGTGGTCATCTCGCCCACGTGGCCGCCGCTCTCGGTCCCCTCGGCAATGACTCCGTCAATGCCGTAGCGCTCCAGCCGGTGGGCCAGAATGGGGGCGGCCACCACGGGGAATACCTTGATGCCCGCCGCCTTCCAGGCGGGAACATACTTGCCCGGATTGCCCGCGCCGGTGGTCACTACCTGCACGCCCTCCTCCACCACCACCTGGGCCAGCTCGTCGATGTGGGGATTCATCAGCATCAGATTGACGCCGAAGGGCTTGTGGGTACCCGCTTTGGCGGTGCGGATCTCAGCCCGGAGAGCCTCAGCGTCCATACCGCCGGAGCCCACCAGGCCCAGCGCCCCGGCATTGGATACGGCGGCGGCGAACGCGCCGGTGGCGATGTTGGCCATGCCGCCCTGGATGATGGGGAATTCCGTCCCCAAAAGTTCATTTAGTTTCATTGTAAGCTCCTTTTAGGCCCTTGGAAAAGTGGCCTGGCAGAGTTCGCGTCCCAGACGCGAAAAAATTTAATCTATTTTCGGCCGCGACATGCGCGTGGGCTGCGTCAATTCCAACCAGCGGCTGTTCCGCTGGCTGTTGGAGGCTTAAGCCAGCTCCAGCAGGCCGCCCGCCCAGGTCAGTCCTCCGCCGAAGCCCACGCACAGGGCCTTCTGCCCGGAGGTGAGGGCGCCGGAGGAAACCAGTTCGTCCAGCAGCACCGGGACGCTGGCGGCGGAGGTGTTGCCGGTGCGGGCGATGTTGCCGGTACACTTGGCAGGGTCAACCTTCAGCTTTTTCACCGCAAAGTCGATAATCCGCTGGTTGGCCTGGTGGAACACAAAGCGGTCCACCTGATCCAGGGAGATGCCGGCTCTGTCCGCCACCTCCTTGGCGCAGCGGGGGAGCGCCTCCACCGCGAAGCGAAACACGGCCTGTCCGTCCATATGGATGTAGGAGGGGGAGCCGGTATGGACGCCGGGGACCACCAGGGCCTCCCGGTTGCCCCGGCAGCCCAGCACCCCGTGGAGGGAGGGGTAGTCCTCGTTCCACTCCACCAGGGCGGCGCCGGCGGCATCCCCAAAGAGCACGCAGGTGCTCCGGTCGGTAAAGTCGGTGAGTCGGCTGAGCACCTCACAGCCGGTGATCAGGGCGTACTTCCGGGGCGCCGCCGCCAACAGGCACTCCGCCGTGTGCAGGGCGTAGACGAAGCCGGAACAGGCGGCGTTCAGGTCAAAGCACACCGTATCCTCCGGCAGACCCAGCTCCTGCTGGAGGACGCAGGCCGTGGCGGGGGTAAGGAAATCCTGGGACAGGGTGGCCACCAGACACACCCCGATCTGCTCCGGCCGGATGCCGGAACGCGCCAGGGCCTGCCGGGCGGCCGCCAGACACAGGCTGGTGTGGCACTCCTCCCCGGAGCAGTGCCGGCGGCTGGAAATGCCGGTGCGGGAGACGATCCACTCGTCGTTGGTATCCACGATTTTGGCCATGTCGCCGTTGGTGACTACCCGCTCCGGCAGGGCGGCGCCGGTACTGATGAGCTTGATTCCGTTCATAGGCGCTCCTTTCGCAGGGCCTTGCTGCCCATCAAGCGGAATTTTTTATAGCGGTTGGCCGCCAGGGCGGAGGGGCTGAGCTTGCTCAGGGCGGCCAGCTCCCGGACCAGGGCGGCGTCCAGCGCCCGGTAGACGGGCTGGGGCGCAGCATGAGCGCCGGCGGCAGGCTCGGGGATGATGCCGTCGATGACGCCCAGCTCCAAGAGGTCGGCGGCGGTGAGCTTCATCACGTCGCAGGCCTCGCTGCTGCGGGAGGCGTCCTTCCACAGAATGGCGGCAAAGCCCTCCGGAGAGAGGACGGAGTACACCGCGTTCTCCAGCATAAGCACCTTGTTGCCCACGCCCAGAGCCAGGGCGCCGCCGCTGCCCCCCTCCCCGGTGACCACGGCGATCACCGGGACGGTGAGGCCGGAGAGCAGGGCCAGGGTGCGGGCAATGGCCTCTCCCTGGCCGTGGGCCTCGGCCTCCAGGCCGGGGTAGGCGCCGGGGGTGTCGATAAAGGTAAAAATGGGCCGTCCGAACTTCTCCGCCTGGAGCATCAGCCGCTGGGCCTTCCGGTAGCCCTCGGGGGAGGGCATGCCGAAGTGATAGGCCATGTGCTCCTCCAGGGTGCGGCCCTTCCGGTGTCCAATAACGGTGACCGGCTTGCCGTGGAAGAGGGCCACGCCCCCCAGAATGCTGCCGTCGTCGGCACAGTTCCGGTCCCCGCGCTGCTCAAAGAAATCGGTGAACAGGGCGTCGATAAACTCCGCGGTGCCGGGCCGGTCGGCGTGCCGTGCCAGGGCCACCCGCTGGGCGGGAGTGAGATCATTGGGCATGGTCGCTGCCTCCTTTCCCGTGAAGCCGCAGCAGCCGGATCAGGGTGTCCCGCAGCTGGGCGCGGGGTACAATGGCATCCAGGAAGCCGTGCTCCAGCAGATATTCGGCGCTCTGGAAGCCCTCCGGCAGTTTTTCCCCGATGGTCTGCTCAATGACCCGGGGTCCGGCAAAGCCGATGAGGGCGCCCGGCTCGGCCAGCATGACGTCCCCCAGGCTGGCAAAGCTGGCGGTGACGCCGCCGGTGGTGGGGTGGGTGAGCACCGAGAGGTACAGTCCCCCCTTCTGGGAGAACCGCTCCAGAGCGGCGGAGGTTTTGGCCATCTGCATCAGGGACAGGATGCCCTCCTGCATTCTGGCCCCGCCGCTGGCGGAGAAGAGAATGAGAGGGAGCTTGTTTTTCCCGGCGTATTCCACCAGCCGGGTCACCTTCTCACCCAGGGCGGCACTCATGCTGCCCATAAAAAACCGGCTGTCCAGCACACCCACCGCCACCTTCTGGCCTCCCATGCGGCCGGTGGCGGTGACCACCGCCTCATTCATGCCGGTGCGCCGGCGGGCGGCGTCCAGCTTGGCGGCGTAGCCGGGGAAGGACAGGGGATCGTTGGAAGAGAGGGCGGCGTCCAGCTCCCGGAAGGTGCCTTTGTCCAGCACCAGGCTCAGCCGGTAATAGGCCCCGATGGGGTAGTGGTGTCCGCACAGGGGGCAGACATACCGTCCGGCGGCCAGATCCTTGCGGCGTACCGTGCCGCCGCAGGCGGGGCAGACCGCCTCGGCCTGGGCGGGCGCAGGGGCGGTACCCCGCAGGGCCTTTAAGGAGAGCAGCTTCTGCCGCCGTTGGGCAAAGACGTTGCTCATTTCTGCTCAGTCTCCTCTCCGCCGGCCCGGCTCCAGGCCAGCAGGGTGTCCATGTTGGCCTCCAAAAAGCCGGTGGTGTAGTTGCCCCGGACAAAGTCCGGATGGTGCAGGATCTGGTGGAGTAGATCCACATTGTTGGGAGGACCCTGAATGATCAGCTCCTCCAGCGCCCGGCGCATCCGGCGGATGGCCTCCAGCCGGGTGGGGGCGTGGACGATGAGTTTGGCCATCAGAGAGTCATAGTAGGGAGGCAGGGTATAGCCGGTGTACAGGCCGGTGTCCACCCGCACCCCGCAGCCGCCGGGGAGATGGACAAAGTCGATCTTTCCCGGCCGGGGCTGGAAGCCGTGGGCCGGGTCCTCGGCGTTGATGCGGCACTCGATGGCGTGTCCCCGGAGGGTGATGTCCTCCTGGGTGTGGGACAGAGGCAGGCCGGCGGCGATGCGGATCTGTTCCCGCACCAGGTCCACTCCGGTGACCAGCTCGGTGACCGGGTGCTCCACCTGTACCCGGGTGTTCATTTCAATAAAGTAGAAGTTGCCCTCCTGGTCCAGCACGAACTCGATGGTGCCGGCGTTTTCATAGCGGGCGGCCCTGGCGGCGGCCACGGCGGCGGCGCCCATCCGTTCCCGCAGCTCGGGGGTGAGGGCCTTGGAGGGGGATTCCTCCAGCAGCTTCTGGTTGCGCCGCTGGATGGAGCAGTCCCGGTCACCCAGCTGGATGACGTGCCCCTCCTTGTCGGCCAGAATCTGGAACTCGATGTGCCGGGGGTTGAGAATCAGCTTCTCCAGGTACATCTCCCCGCTGCCGAAGCAGGCCACCGACTCGCTGCGGGCCTCCTCAAAGAGAGGGATGAGCTGCTCCGGCTCAAAGACCCGGCGCATGCCCCGGCCGCCGCCACCGGCGGAGGCCTTGATGAGCACAGGATAGCCGATGGAGTCGGCCAGGGCCTTGGCCTCTTCCGCCGTGTCCACCGC
>NZ_CALXFV010000024.1 GCF_944387675.1 uncultured Flavonifractor sp.
AATACAGTTATACTGCCCCAGTGTGCCTGTTTCTACCCAAGTATCCCCCAGTTTATATTTGGCGCCAAGGGATTCCGCAGCGTCCTCAACAATCAACGCCCCGTGCCGGTCCGCGATGGCTTTGATCTCTTCCATTTTTCCGGGCGTACCATAGAGATGTGCCACAACAATGAGCTTTACATCCGGATACAACTCGAAAGCCTTTTCCAATGCCTCCGGACTCATATTCCATGTATCGGATTCGGTATCAATAAACACGGCCTCGCCATCTTCGTAAGCAACCGGATTGATACTGGCGTCAAATGTCATATCCGAACAAAATACCCGACGTCCCTGGAGGGTTCCCTGATTCGGGCGGGCTTGTCCGTACAACTTCTCTCCAGCCAGTTTAGTGGCAAGATGGAGCGCCGCAGTCCCTGCGGAGAGTGCCACAGCATAGTTGCAGCCCACATATTCTGCAATCTGTTTCTCAACTTCGTTGATATTCTCTCCCACTGTGGACACCCAGTTGGTACAAATCGCTTCATCCACCCATCTCTGCTCTTCCCCATGCATAGTAGGCGTAGAAAGCCAAACTTTATGCTCAAACGGTCTGAGTCCTACAAATCTGGGGTCCTTCATAAAATCATGCATTCCATCTACTTCCTTCAATTCCCGACTATATCTCTTAAACTTTTAAACCTTCCCTATTTAAAATGATTCTGCATATTAAGATCTGCTATGTTCCACGCTTTTGAGGCGGAATCGCAAATTACAAAGCTGTTTACTCAGCGAACATCATTATACCCTTTATTTGCTTCATATTCAAGACATGCGGCTTAGAAGATACACCGCAATCCCAACGAAATTTTGGAAAAAGTACAGGAACTTTCCCCTTTTTCATTCAAGTTCTTAACCTAGGTATACAGTTTCGGAATTCGGGACCATCGGCGGTATTCTCTGCCCGCTCATGTAAAAACCCGGCTGCGCCCTCTGGCGGCAGTCGGGTTTTTCTTAAACGGATTCATGCCTTCGCCGCCGGCTGGCACAGGGTCTCCGCCCAACGGCAGAGGCGCTGTACCTGCTCCTCGCCCAAGCGCCGGGAAACCACTTCCATGGCGGCGCCCAGATTGGGGGGGCGGTGCTGAAGGCTATGACAGTCCGAGGCCAGCAAATGGACCTGCCCTCGGCCAATCATTTGCAGCGCCTTTCTGCGGGCAAAGGGCTTAAGCAAAATGCCGGCACTCACCTGAATAGGGACGCCCATCCGCAGCAGCTCGGTAATATGCTCCGGCCGCTGGTCGTTCCAATACCGGTCCAGATGGGCAATGACCGGGGTATACTCTCCCCGGCTGAGCAGGTCATAGATCTGGTGGATCATCTGATCGCTCCACGGCGTGCAGGGCAGCTCCAGCAAAAAATAGCGGCTTTCACCCAAACAGAGCTCCGCCAGCTCCTCCCGGTCGGCCAGATTGGGCAGCCACGCTACCTCTGCACCCAGTTCCCACTTGGGCAGTGCGGCCCGTTCCTCCGCCGGCAGCCGGTCCGCCGCCGCCTCCAGACGGGCAAGCGCCCGCTGGCGCCGCCCTAAAAAGGTTTTGGCATCCTCACGGTCACGATAGAAATGGGACGTAAGCACCACCCGGTCTACCCCCTGGGCCTTTTCCATCCGCAGCAGCTCCAGGCTGGTCTCCGTGTCCCGGGCTCCGTCGTCTATGCCGGGCAGGATATGGGTGTGCAGGTCAATCACGGTTATTCGCCCTCGCTTTCCTCTTTGTGGCCGTCAGAGTGGCTCTCATAGCCATATCCATAACCGTATCGCTTATACTTCCGGTATCCGTACTTCCCGGACCTGCCCCAGTCGGCATCCACGCCGTTGAGTACAAAGCCCAGGACCTTCACCTTGGCATACTCCAGCTGCTCGGTGGCCTGCTGCACGCTCCAGCGCTCGGAGTGGCCTGCGCGCACCACAAACAGAACCCCGTCGCTCCCCACCCGGGAGGCCAGCACCACCGAGTCCGTAACCACGTTGACAGGCGGCGTATCCAAAATAATATAGTCGTAGAGCTTGCGCATCTCCTCCAACAGCGCGGCCATGCGCTTGGAACCCAGCAGCTCCGAGGGATTGGGGGGAATATCGCCCGCCGTCATTACATGCAGCTTGGGTACACTGGTGGGAGAGATGGCCTGCTCCACCAGCTTAGCGTCCACCAACACATTACTCAGCCCGGGACTGCCCTTCAGTTCCAGCAGGCTGGCCAGCTTGGGCCGGCGCATATCGCAGTCGATCAGAAGCACCTTCCGGTCGGTCATGGCAAAGGAGATGGCCAAATTCACCGTGGTGGTGCTCTTTCCTTCACTGGCCATGGCGGAGGTCACCTGAATGACCTTACTCTCCTCCTCACCGGTAAGGGAGAAGATCACGTTGCTTCGCAAGGTCTTGTATGCCTCCTGGATGAAAAAGTCATCCTTCATGGTAAGCAGATGGCTGCGCTCCTCCAAAATGGACAGGTTGTCCCCTTCCCGCTCCCAGGAACGTCTGGAGGACTTATTGCCGCCCCGCTTCTTCCAGGATATAATCATGCGCCATGTCCTCCTTTCCGTCCGCCGTCTGCCGCACTTCTGCCGGAAGCGTACCTGTTCTGCTTCTTCTCCTGGGTAAAGACCGGAATACGGCCCAACACCGGCAGGCTGGAAATCTCCATCAGATCCTCCTCATTCTTCACCCGCACATCCAGCAGGTCCCGCACGGTGAGGAAAGCTACAGACAGGAAACCGCCCAACAGAATACCTACCAGGGTGTTCTTCAAAACACTGGGCGAGGAGGGCTTGGTGGGAACTTTGGCGAAATCCACAATCTTGGTGGAGCTGCCCTCAATAAAGCTGGTAATCTCCCCAGGGGCCACCTCGGCAATGGTGTTGGCAAGATACGCGGCAATTTCCGGGTCCGGATGGGTAATAAATATGTTGAAAAACTCCGTGTCGTCCACCTGAGCGGTAGACATCATCTCCCGGATCTCATCCGCAGTGATGTCCAAATCAGCGCTGGCCGCTACTTTTTCCAACACGGTGTTGCTGCGAATGATATTAATGTAGGTGCTGACCAGCTGCTGAGAGGCTGTCAGGTTGCTGCTTGTGAGGTAGTCGCTCTGCTGCTGACCGACGTTGCTGTTGCTGACGTAGACGGTAACCTCCGCTTTATACAGAGGCGTAATGCAGTTCGCCGTAAAAAGCAGCGCGCCGCCGCCCACAACCAGCACGCTCAGAACAATGACCCACCAGTAGTGCAAATAGAGCCGCAGCAGCTTACCCAGGTCTATTTCCACGCCGTCGTTCCTTTTTTCCGTCATACCTTTTGCTCTTCTCCTTACTACTACTTTTCCACAATATGGTGCAATTTGTCTCCAAAGCAAACAGAAACCGTATGGCCCCCGCCCTGTACAGGTTCGCATAACTCCGGCGGAGAAAGCCATCTTTCAAAGCCATGCTGTAGTATTTTAGCACACATCTCCCCTATATTCAAGCACAGATTAGGCAAACTCTGCGGTAATTTGTAGAAAATGTCTGATAACCGGCCGTGTCCGACTCGGCAGCTAGCGCCGTCCGCCGCGTCCCCACCGCCACAGTCCGTAACCGGCCAGCGCCAGCATCATTCCCGCGGTGGAGCCGGCGCAGTCAATCCACACATCCCGCAGCATACTGCCCCGGCCGGGGGAAAAGCGCTGGATAGTCTCATCCAGCAGGGCGGTCAGCAGGCAGACGCCGCAGGCGGCCGCCAGCCGGACGGGCAGCCGCCATCTGCGGCAGCGGAGCAGGGCAGCCGTCCATACCGTCCCCAGCAGGGCAAACTCCGCCACATGGGCCAATTTGCGCAGCATAGTATGTCTGACGGCGGTAGGCACCTCAAAATAGTCAAACACCGCCCAGAGGTGAGACAACAGCTGACGGCTGCGCATAGCGGACTGGGACGCAGGCAGGGAGGAATTGCCCCAGATAAATAGTGTACAAGCAGCGATGCACAGGCACAGCAGCAGCCAGGGCAGCCATGATTTCTTTCCGGGAATTTTCATTGCAGGCTCTCCAGACATTGAACAGAACAGGCGCCGCTCCAAATGAGTGCGCCATGCTAACCAAAGGAATGGCACTATGGTATCACGAAGTGACGCCTGCCACAAGTCTTCGCCAATTTGTTTACTTTTTATTCAAATTTTATACTTCGCCGGTCTTCTATGAAGAGGGCCGGGACATCACGCCCCGGCCCTCCCGCTACGCTTGGTTGTAAAAAGAATGGAACCGCTCCCGGCGCCAGCCCCACTCCCCAATATTCGGGTCCCACCACAGGGCCGCATTGGCCCCCGGCGGCAACCGGACCAACAACTTCAAACAGCATCTCCCACCCGCCAGGGTGAGCACATACTCCCCCGGCGCCAGAAATCCGAAGCAAGCCTGGCGGGTACACAGCAAGTCCCGGCACCAGCAGTCGCAGCCCCGTCTCGGCCGCAGGCAGACCCAGTCCGTGGGACGGCAGCCCGCCAGGCACGCCGTCAATCCGCACAGCAGATAGGGCGGAAAAGCGCACAAGTTCTGCGTCTTTTCTTCTCCCCGGCCCAGGCAGAAGCGTTTCCCTGCCTGAAGCCAGCTTACTGCTCCATTTTTGCCTTGACCAGATACTGTCCGGCCGTGACGCCGCCGAACAGGTACATCCCCTGGTTGTTGGTTTTGGTGGTGGCAGCCAGGGTGTCCACATGGGTTTCCCCCGTACTGGTCACCTGATACAGCCCTACAAAGCAGCCGGCCACCGCCGTCCCGTTCTGGTCCTGAATCATACCGCTGATCGTGCCGTTATAAGTTCTGGCGTCCTGGACCATGGACACGCTCAGATTGACAATGGAGCCGTTTGCCACAGTGGCCAGGATGGGTCCGGCGGTGAGATAGCCGTCGGCGGACACCATCAGAGTGTATATCCCGTCGGCCACGTCATAGAATACAAATTCCCCATCGGCGGCGGTGTAGGTGACCGCCGCAACGGCGCCCAGTGCCAGCGTGGGCTCGGCGGCACAGGTCAGATTCACCTGGGTGGTGTCACCGGAATTGACCACTACCCCACCGGCTGACTGAGCAGATAGCCATCCGCCACGGCAGAGATGGTATAGCTTCCCACCGGCACATCGGCCAGGGTATACTGGCCGGAGGCATCGGTCAAGGTGTGCTGGAACGGATCGCCCAAGCTGTCAAACAGCTTTACGGTGGCATCCGGGATGGGATTGACACCGTCGGTGACGGTGCCATATACGGTAGCGGCAGGGGGCGGAGCGGGCATCAGGCTCAGGCTGACGTCCACCTCCTGGGTACCCTGTACCGCAAAGTCGGCGCTGTATTCCAGGCCATACAGGTCCTGCTTGATATCAGCCGTATAAAAAGATTGCTTCGGCAGCGGCCCTCCCACGGGACCGCCGCAGTCTATTCACCGGAAGGCGTGCCGGCTCTGCCGGCAGGCACGCCGATGAGCAGGCCCACGCAGCCTGACACAAAGTCCCGGAACTGAGCCACCGTGGCGGTGGCCGAGTCAGACCCTGCCATTGCCGGGTCCTCCGGCGGCAGATTGCGCAGTGCCAGCAGAATAACCAGGCAAAACAGGCCAATGGCGGCAGCCGCCGCCACCAGATGGTCCCCCGGCCCGTCTCCCGCTTTTCCCGCCGGCCGTCTCCCCCTGGCGCTGAGAAAATAACCAAAAATTGCCGCCGAGGCGGTGCGCACAATTACGTCGATGTCGCCGCTTTGGGGACTGCCTGGCGCACCGGCAAACAGGCTGTATGCCGACTGCCCCAACAGGATGGCCATAAATAGGATCAGACACCGGTCGGTGAGCGGAATACCGGAAACCGCCTGTCTCAGCCGCCTCCAGCCGCTTCGCAGCCAATCCATCACAGCGTTTCCCTCCCCGTGCGTCAGGCGGCGGACCACCGCCGCGCACATTCCATCCTATGCAAACCGCTCCCCTCCGGTTCCGTTCCACACGGAAAAAGTCCCGGACCGCCGGTCCGGGACTCAGGAAGAAAAGAACAGCCGCACCGCCCAAGCGGCGGCCAAAAAGCCGGCCAGGTCGGCGCACAGCGCCGCGGGTACGGCATAGCGGGTTTTGACAATGCCGGCAGCGCCGAAGTAAACCGCGATGGTATAAAAGGTAGTCTCGGTAGAGCCCAGCATCACCGCGGCGGTGCGCCCCACCAGGGAGTCCGGGCCGTAGGCCGAGATCAGCTCCGCCCCTACCCCCAGGGCGGCCGAACCACTCACCGGGCGCACCAGCATCAGCCCCACCGTCTCCGGTGGAATTCCCACCGCCTCCAGGACCGGCGCCAGGATGCCGGAGGCCAGCTCCAGAGCGCCGGAGGCCCGGAGCATATATACCGCCGGCAGCAGCGCCGCCAGCGCCGGGACGATCCGCAGCAGTACCCCCAGTCCCTCTCCCGCCCCGGACAGCAGCGCGTCGTACACATCCACCCGCCGGGCCATACCGTACAAGGCCGTCCCCGCCAGAATCAGAGGCACCAGCATGGAAACCAGCAGTTCCACTTCAGTCCCTCCACAGCTTGGACAGTCCCCAAGCCGCCAAAATCCCGGCGCATACCGACAGGGCCGAGGCCAGCCACACCGCCGGAAGGATATCGAAGGGGGTCCGGCATCCCGCAGCCGCCCGCACCCCGGCCACAGTGGTTGGGATGAGCTGAATGGAGGCCGTGTTGCACACCACCAACATACACAGCCCGTCGCTGGCCACTCCCGGCGTGCGCCGGCTCATCAGCCGGGCCGCCCGAATTCCCAGGGGGGTGGCTGCATTGCCCAGCCCCAGCAGATTGGCGGACACATTGGCCGAAATGCTGTCCATCACCTCCCGGTCCCGGGCAAAGGCGGGATAGAGCCGCCCAAGCACCGGCCTCAGCAGCCGGGACAGCCCCTCCGCCAGGCCGGAGCGGCGCATCACCTCCATTACCCCCATCCATAGGCAGAGTATTCCCGCCATGGACAGGCTCAGTTCCACCGCCGCCGCCGCACCCTCCACGGCGGCCGCAGCCACCTGAGTCCCACTCCCCTGGGCCAGTCCGCACAGGATGGACACCACTACCATCCCCGTCCAGATTGCCGCCATCGCCATCCATTTCCACCTCCTGTCTCTCCCTCCATTTATACGGATTGTCCGTTCAAAACATGCCTGCCAGTTCACATAAAGTTTTCTTAAGATTTCCAGAATGAGATTGACATTTGAATACGATATGTTATAATCATGTCAGTTTATAGATAATGAAGGGAAATTTTGGGAACAAATTGGGAAAGGAAGTAACTATCGTATGAAGTCAACCGGCATTGTGCGCAAGGTGGACGAGCTGGGGCGAATCGTCTTACCTATTGAACTGCGTCGCACCCTGGACATCGCGGAGAAGGACTCTTTGGAGATCTATGTGGACGGGTCCTCCATTGTACTGAAAAAGTACCAGCCCGCCTGTATTTTCTGTGATGACGCCAAGGATGTGATCAATTTTAAGGGAAAAAATGTATGCCCAAACTGCATCCGGGAGTTGCAGCTGAAGTAATTCGCCTGATGTGCAGGAAAACCCCTTGCTTTTCCCAGAAAAGCAAGGGGTTTTCTCTGTTTTCTGTTCCCGTTTCCCATCGGGGCCCGCCTATAATTAACCTGCGTATATATTACATTCCGTAATATTTTCAGCCGAAAAAGGTGGTTCAGTCCGCCTCCAGGGACAGGGCGTACAGTTCATTTTTGGGCAAGCCGGTCTCCTTGGCGGCCTGCTTCACCGCGTCCCGAAGGGACTGGCCCGCCTCCCGCAGCTGGGCCACCCGGGCCAGGCCCTGCTCCAGGGTGAGCTCCTCCGCCCCGGTCTCCGGGGCGCCCTCCACCACCAGGACAAACTCTCCTCTGGGGGGATTGTCCTCGTACCACCGGAGAGCCTCTCCCAGGGTGGTGCGGCGTACCTCCTCATGGAGCTTGGTCAGCTCCCGGCACAGGGCAACCCGCCGCTCCGGCCCGAAGGCCGCCGTCAGGTCTTCCAGGGTGGCAGTCAACTTGTGGGGGGCCTCGTAGAAGATCATGGTCCGCCGCTCCCCTGCCAGCTCCGCCAGGTGGGCGCGGCGGTTTTTCTTGTTCATGGCCAGAAACCCCTCAAAGGTAAACCGGCCGGTGGGCAGGCCGGACACCGACAGGGCGGTGATCAGAGCGCAGGGGCCGGGGATGGCCACCACCTCCACCCCATTTTGGGCGCACAGGGCCACCAGCTCCTCTCCCGGGTCGGATACCGCCGGAGTACCGGCGTCGGTGACCAGGGCGCAGCTCTCCCCCGCCAGCAGCCGCTCCAGCACCGCCTGCCCCCCCGCCTGAGTGTTGTGGCGGTAGTAGGAGAGCAGGGGCTTTTTCAGCCCCAGGTGATTGAGCAGTTTCAGGGTCACCCGGGTGTCCTCGGCGGCAATAAAGTCCACTTCTCCCAGGGTCTCCGCCGCCCGGCGGGAGATATCCCCCAGGTTTCCGATGGGAGTGGGTACCAGGTATAATATTCCGGCCATATCAGTTCCTCCGGTCAATAATATTGACGGGCAGCACTTGCAGCCCCGGCTTACCCTGCCGCACCCCCTCCACCAATGCCGCCGAAGGGGGGATATCCGCCCGGTGCTGCACCAGCTGGAGGCGTTTGGGCTGGATGCCGCAGGCGGTCAGCTGAGCAAAGAGCTCCGCCAGCCGCTCCGGCCGGTGGACCAGGGCAAAGCGGCCGCCGTTGTTCAGCAGGCGCCCGGCAGCAGCGCACCAGTCCGTCAGGCATGCCTCCTCCATTCGGGCCGGGCCGCCGGAGGCCCCGCTCCCCGCCGGGAAGTAGGGCGGGTTGCAAACCACCAGACTGGCCGCCCCGGCAGGAAGGGATAGCGTACGGATGTCTCCGGTGAGAATGGTCCCCTTCAGGCCGTTTTCCGCCAGGTTGTCCCTGGCCAGCATCCCGTCCGCCTGGTTCCGCTCCACTCCGGTCAGGGCAAGCTCACCCTCCCGGGCGGCCAGCAGCAGAAGCAGGGCGCCGGCGCCACACCCCAGGTCCCACACCCGGTCCCGCCGCCGCAGGGTGGCAAAAGCGGCCAGCAGCAGGCTGTCCTGCCCCAGGGGGAAGCAGGTGTCCGACTGCCGGTACAGGTAGGGACCCAGCCGCTCCGGCACTCTCATCCCATCCCCTCCAGCAGCTGCCGGGTAATCCGGCCGGTGAGGCCCCAGATGGGGTACTCCGGCCAGTCGTACACCGGGACCGTCGCCCGGCCGCCCCGCCAGCGGTAACCCTGGGGAAAGCCCACCCGCTCGTAAGGAAAGTCCTCCCCCACCTGGGGGACCAGGTCATAGGTGTACACCGCCGGCGGGTGCTTCACCAGCCAGTCCACCGGCACGGTGAAAAACGTCTTCACCTCCGCTGGGCTGGGTACCACGGGGGCCTGGGGGTCCACAATTCCCAGAATGGGGTGCATGACAAAGCCCCCCTGATGGGTCACCAGGTCCAGAGCGGCCACCACCTCCACCGCCGGCTGCGGGATACCCAGCTCCTCCCAGGTCTCCCGCAGGGCGCAGGTCTCGGGGGTCTCCCCTGCCTCCATCCTGCCGCCGGGAAAGCATACCTCCCCCGGCTGGCGGCCCAGGGTGTCGGAGCGCACCTCATACAGCAGACTCAGCCCCTCCGGCCGCTCCACCAGCGGCACCAGCACCGCATATTGGGTGGTGATGTCCTGAATCTCAGGCACATGGCCCGCCCACCGGGCGCGGAAATCCTCAAGTCTCGCCATCTTCATCCTCCCGGCCCAGCAGATAATCGGTGGTCACGTGAAAATAGTCAGCCAGGGCAATCAAGGTCAGAGACGGAATATTAATATACCCATATTCCATCCGTTGATAGTGGCGATCGGTGCAGTTCAAAAGCTGGGCCATATCCACCTGCCGCAGATATTCCCGCTTCCGCAGTTCCCTTAGTCTTTCTCCAAAGGATTCCATAATCTTATCCATAATCACAATACCCCCTGGCCCGATATTTTATATGGTGTAAATGGCTGATTTCATGGAATTCCTCTATCCGCACTGTATCCGGCCCTGCATGGAGGCGGCGGCAGCCTTCGCCGCCGCCCACGCCGTTCTGCTGGGCCTGCGCACCGGAGCTGGATTGACACCGGCAGGCCGGCAGACAAACTACGACTCCGGCCGGGCAAAATGGGCCAGAGGGTCGGGACGGCTCCACAGCACCGTATGGCCGGCGGCCCGGCTCTTCTTCACGTCAATGAGCCGCTGGTTGGTGCTGCCCCGAAAAAGGGTCTGGTAGGACTTCTGGGCCAGCAGGAAGGGGCCGTCCACCAGCACGTCGGTCTGTTCCAGTAAATCCAGGGCGCCGGGCAGCTCCCCCTCCAGCAGTCTTTCATAAGTATACCCCGTATACACCCATACGTTCAAGCCCCTTTCCCGGGCCAACCTGGCCAGGGCGGCGCACGCCGCCCCCTGGCAGAAGGGCTCCCCTCCTGAAAGGGTGAGACCGTCGGTCAGGGGATTCTTCCCCATCTGCTCCGCCAGCTCCTCCAAACTCACCTCCCGGCCGCCGGCGGGGTCGTGGGTCTCCGGGTTATGGCAGCCGGGGCAGCGGTGGGGGCAGCCCTGGGTGAAGACGGTGAACCGCAGGCCGGGACCGTCTACAATGGAATCGGATACCGTACTGGCAATGCGCACAGCGCCTGCCTCCTTTCAAAAAACGGGCTGCCGCAGCAGCCCGTTTTGCTTATTGCTCGTCCACCACCTGGAAAATGTAAAACTTCAGGTAGAGGGACTGGTCGGCTCCCCACAGCACCGGATGGTCGGGGGACTGGGTGCGGTACTCCACCTGCCGCAGCCGGCGGCGGGCGTCCCGGGCGGCCTCTCCCACGGTCTTGGCAAACAAGTCCGGGGTCATAAAGTGGGAGCAGGAGCAGGTGGCCAGATACCCGCCGTTTTTCACCAGCCTGATACCCCGCAGGTTGATCTCCCGGTAGCCGGTGACCGCCTTCTTCACCGAGGCCCGGGACTTGGTAAAGGCGGGCGGGTCCAGGATGACCAGATCAAACTGCTCCCCCTGCTTTTCCAGTTGGGGCAGCAGCTCAAACACGTCCCGGCACTCAAACCGCACCCGGTCGCTCATGCCGTTGAGTTGAGCATTGCGGGCGGCCTGCTCCACCCCCAGCTGGGAGGCGTCCACACCCAGCACCTCCCTTGCCCCGCCCTTGGCGGCGTTGAGGGCAAAGGCCCCGGTGTGGGTGAAGCAGTCCAGCACCCGCCCGTCCCTGGCCAGGGGCTGGATGGCCAGCCGGTTGTACTTCTGATCCAGGAAAAAGCCGGTTTTCTGCCCCTCGGCCACATCCACCTGATAGCGGATTCCGTTCTCCACGATCTCCACCACCGGGTCAAAGGGTTCCGTCAGGAAACCCTTCACCCGCTCCATGCCCTCCTTCAGCCGCACCTTGGCGTCGCTGCGCTCATAGATGCCCCGGATGGCGATGCCATCCTCGGCCAGCACCTTCCCCAGAAGATCCAGGATGGTCCCCTTCAGCCGGTCAATGCCCAGGGCCAGGGACTCCACCACCAGTACGTCGGCAAACTTGTCCACCACCAGGCCGGGGAGGAAGTCGGCCTCCCCGAAGATGAGGCGGCAGGAGGCGGTATCCACCGTATCCTTGCGGTACTGCCAGGCCGCCCGCACCCGGCGCTCCAGGAAGGCGGCGTCAATGACCGCGTCCGGCCGCCGGGACAGAAGGCGCACCGCAATGGTGGAGGCCCGGTTGAGAAAGCCCGCCCCCAGGGGATAGCCGTTGTAGTCCTGGATGGCCACCACGTCCCCGTCGGCGGGATCGCCCAGGATCTCCCCAATCTCGTTGTCATAGATCCAGGGACCGCCTGCCTTGAAGGCCCGGCCCTCTCCCCGTTTCAGGCGGATGGTTCCATCTGTCATTTCCGTCATCCCCTTACACGCTGTGCTTCACCCGGTCGTGTTCTTCGGCCCGCTTGGCGTTGTTGAACCGGTCCAGGGTACCCACCAGGTAGCCGGTGATGCGGCGGATGCGCTCAAAGGGAACGCCGTCGGCCTCGGTGCGGCCGCAGCCGGGGCAGCGGTCCCCGATGATACCGGAAAAACCGCACACCGGGTCCCGGTCCACCGGATGGTTCACGCTGCCGTAGCCGATGCCGCTCTCCTTCATGCAGCGGATCACCTTCTCAAAGGCCTCCAGATTGTCGGTGGGGTCGCCGTCCATCTCGATGTAGCTGATATGTCCGGCGTTGGTGAGGGCGTGATAGGGCGCCTCAATCTGAATCTTGTCGTAGGCGGAGATGGGGTAATATACCGGCACGTGGAAGGAATTGGTGTAGTATTCCCGGTCGGTGATCCCCTCCATCACCCCGTAGCGGGCCTTGTCCAGCCGGACAAACCGGCCGGACAGCCCTTCGGCAGGGGTGGCCAGCAGGGAGAAGTTCAGCCCCCGTTTTCCGCTCTCCTTGTCCATCCGGGCGCGCATGTGGGAGATAATCTCCAGCCCCAGCACCCGGGCCTTCTCGCTCTCCCCGTGGTGGACGCCGATGAGGGCCTTCAGGGTCTCCGCCAGGCCGATGAAGCCCACGGATAGGGTGCCGTGGCGCAGTACCTGGCGCACCTCGTCCTCCCACTCCAGCTCGTCGCTGTCCAGCCACACCCCCTGTCCCATGAGGAAGGGGTAGTTGTACACATGCTTGCGGCACTGGATTTCGAACCGCTCCAGCAGCTGGTCCACGCACAGGTCCATCATCCGGTCCAGAGACTCGAAGAAGGCATTCACATCTCCCCTGGCCTTGATGGCCAGCCGGGGCAGATTGATGGTGGTGAAGCTCAGGTTGCCCCGGCCGTTGCAAATCTCCCGGCTGGGATCGTACACGTTGCCGATCACCCGGGTGCGGCAGCCCATGTAGGCGATCTCGGTCTCCGGATGGCCGGGCTTGTAGTATTGCAGGTTAAACGGCGCGTCAATAAAGGAGAAGTTGGGGAACAGCCGCTTGGCCGAGCAGCGGATGGCCAACTGGAACAGGTCGTAGTTAGGCTCCCCGGGGTTGTAGTTGACCCCCTCCTTCACCCGAAAGATCTGGATGGGGAAAATGGGGGTCTCTCCCCCGCCCAGCCCCGCCTCGGTGGCCAGCAGCACGTTTTTCATCACCATCCGCCCCTCGGGGGAGGTGTCCATGCCGTAGTTGATGGAAGAGAAGGGGGTCTGGGCGCCGGCCCGGGAGTGCATGGTGTTCAGGTTGTGGATCAGGGCCTCCATGGCCTGGTAGGTGGCCCGGTCGGTCTCTTTCACCGCCCGCTGGTGGGCAAACCGCTGGGCTTTTTCCACAGTGGCGGCGTCTCCAAAGGCGGGGACCAAAGCCGCCTGCTCGGCGGCGGCATAGTCCGCCCAGTTCTCCAGGGTAGGCGTAAGGCCCGTCTCCGCCTGAAGCTCCGCCATGAGCCGCTTCAGCTCCCCCTCCGGGTCCGCCCGGTCCTCCAGCAGCGCCAGCGCCCGGGCCAGATTCTGCCGGTACAGCCGCCGGAAGGTTTTGCGCACCCCGTCGGCCATGCCATAGTCAAAATTCACCACGCTCTGGCCGCCGTGCTGGTCGTTTTGGTTGGACTGGATGGCAATGCAGCACAGCGCGGCGTAGGAGGAGATGTCGTTGGGCTCCCGCAGGGTGCCGTGGCCGGTGGAAAAGCCGCCCCGGAACAGTTTCTGAATGTCAATCTGGCAGCAGGTGGTGGTGAGGGTAAGGAAATCCAAATCGTGGATGTGAATGTCTCCCTCCCGGTGCGCCCGGGCGTGGTCGGGATTGAGCACGAACATGTCGTAAAACTGTTTGGCCCCCTCCGAGCCGAACTTCAGCATGGAACCCATGGCGGTGTCCCCGTCGATGTTGGCGTTCTCCCGCTTCAGATCGGACTCCTTGGCGGCGGAGAAGGTGATGTCCTCATAGGTCTTCATCAGCCGGGTATTCATCTCCCGAGCTCGGCTGCGCTCCTCCCGGTAGAGGATGTAGGCCTTGGCGGTCTGCACATAGCCGTTGTCCATCAGCACCCGCTCCACCAGGTCCTGGATGTGCTCCACGTCGGGCTGCAGCTCCCCCTCCACCTCCAGGATGGAGAGCACCTCGTCCGCCAGGTGCTGGGCCACGTCCTCCTTGTCAGGCTTATAGGTGGCGCGAAAGGCCTTGTTGATGGCCTGGGCGATCTTATCCTCGTTAAATTCCGCCAAACGCCCGTCCCGCTTTCTGATCTTAGTGAGTGTCATTGCCATCCGTTCCTTTCCACGCCGCTGCTGCCGGCTCGGTTTCCGTCTCTTTTTTACACAATATCTTGTATCCGTATTTCCACACGGCAAATTCATGATACCGTATCTTGATACCCTCCGTCAAGGCACAAAACAAAAAGCGCGCCCCAAAAAGAGGGCGCGCTTTTTGGCTGTTTCGCTGATTTTCCAAAATTCGAGGCCGGGTACTTGACTGGCGGTCACAGCAGAATCAAGCCGTATGTCGCCGCCATTTTTTGCAGGAAGTCCTCCTCCAGGTCTCCGGTGCCGTCCCAAAAGGCCCGGCCCTGGTAGATCCGCAGGGCCTTCTCCAGCAGCTCCGGCACGTCGGAGAAGAGGCACAGGGCGTCCTTCACCACATATTGATTCTCGGCAAAGATGTCCAGATCGTCCTCCTCCAGCACCGCGATCTTCAAGGCACCCTGGGGGGCCTCCTCCTCGGCGGCCAGGATGTCCTCCATCAGATCGGGGGTACACTGGATCATCTCCCCCACATCCACATCCGGGGTAATAAACCGGGCCTCCTTCTCGCTGGCGCAGGGGATCACGTCCGGGTCCCGCTCCGCCGGGCGGAAGGCGGAGAAGTCCACCTTTGCCATGGCCCGCCGGATAGCTGAGATATGGGCCGGTCCGGAACCGCAGCAGCCGCCGAAGATCCGGGCGCCCGCCCCGGCAAAGGCCGGCACCAGGGCCGCCAGCTCCTCCGCCTCGCAGTAGCTGCCGGGCATGCCGGCGTTGGGCTTGGCGATTAGGGGTACTGTGGCATAGGCGGACAGGCGCTTGAGCTGCTCCGCCACGTCCGCCCCTCGGGCGCAGTTAAGGCCGAAGGCCGAAACCCCCATGCCCTGCATTACAATCATGGCCGCCAGCACGTCGGTACCATAGGGGGCGCGCCCCTCCTCATCGCAGGTAAAGCTCACCCAAACCGGCTTGTCCGACACACTCCGGCAGGCCAGCACCGCCGCCCGGGCCTCCGCCATGCTGATCATGGTTTCCACTACAAACAGGTCCACCCCGGCCTGGGCCAGGGCAGCCGCCTGCTCCGTGTAAATGGCCACCAGCTCCTCGAAGCTGCTCTCTCCAAAGGGGGGCAGAGACAGGCCCAGAGGGGCCAGGTCCCCCGCCACCAGGCACCTGCCCTCCGCCGCCTGCCGGGTGAGCGCCACCAGCCGCTGGTTGTACTCGGCCACCCGGGTAAAGGCGCCGCAGCGGCTCAGCCCCACCCGGTTGGCCCCGAAGGTGGGGGTTAGCAGAATCTGACTGCCCGCCTGCACATAGGCCCGCTGAATCTCCAGCAGCACCTCCGGATGGTCCAGCACCCACTGCTCTGTGGAGACTCCTGCGGGCATGCCCCGGGCCATCAGCTGGGTGCCGGTGGCCCCGTCCATCAGTATGGGCAGGGATAAGGGAAGGGTGTCCATATCGTTTTCGTTCCTCCTGTTGCTCCAAAAGCGGACCGGTCCGCCCGCTCAGATCAATCAAATTTCTTTCCGCTTAAAAAAATGACCACACCCTCGGTGTGGTCATTTTTTGGTACGCCCGAAGGGACTCGAACCCCCAGCCTTCAGAACCGGAATCTGACGCTCTATCCAATTGCGCTACGGGCGCGCAGGACACGTCTCATTTCACGTGCCTAATTATTATAGCAACCTTTTCCCCATTTGTAAAGAGCTTTTTTCTCTTTTTCCAAATCTCACTCCAGCGCCCCGGGGAGGAAGGCCTGGTAAGGCAGCACCCCCGCCAATTCCATCAACAGGTCGGAGAAGCCGCCGCTGCCGTCGTATCCCATACCGGGGGTGTGCAGCTCTCCCCCGCTCTGAGGCGGCTTGATGGGCAGGGACACCACCGCCCGGCAGCCCCGGTCCTCCTGCTGCTGAAGGACAATGGTGCCGCCGTGGCCCGCCGCAATGCTCCGGGCCACCCGCAGGCCCAGTCCGGGGCCGCCGGAGCGGGTGAGCAGGCCATGCTCCTCCGGCGGTCTGAGTCCAGGGCCATTGTCCCACACCGTCAGCACCGCCCGGTCCTGACGCACCGCCAGGCGCAGCCCCGCCTGGCCGCCTTTCCCCGCCGCCTTCACGGCGTTGGCGATCAGGCCCAGCAGCATCCGCCGCAGCATCCGTCCATCCCCCTGAAGCAGCAGACTGCTCCGCTCCTCTTCATAGGCAAAGGATACTCCCGCCTGCTCCGTCAGGCCGGACACCTGGCCGGCCAGCGTGCGGCACAAGCCGGCCAGATCCAAAATCTCCCGCTTTCCCTCCGGCTGGCCGCACCGGTCCAGTTCCAGATACTCCACATTGCCCAGCATCCGCATCATGCGGTACAAGCTTTGATACAAAATGGCCAGATAGGGCTCATACTGCTCCCCGCCCTTCTCCCGTACCACCGGCGTCAGCAGCTGAATGGCCGCGGCCAGATTGTTCATCTGCTCCCGGAACTGCTCCACCAGCAGCGGGCCGAGATCGCCCCGCTCCTCCTCCATCCGCACCGTCCCCTCCTCACGCGCCGCGTTCAGTTTGCCCTGGCGGAGCGATTCTCCCCCGCCGGAAAATTGGTAAGTTACAGTCAGTATATCAAACACGCCGCCTCCGGACAAGAAGAAATGTCGATTCATGTCGAAACTGCCACGTTTACCGATAATGCGCCCGTAATTTTATACAGTTTCCCCACTAAGTTTTCTGTTTTTTCTCTTTTCATTCTGGAAAGATTAGTCTATAATGAAAGCGCGTACGGAAGGATCGAGTTAAGACGCTAATTAGAACAAAGGAGAGATTCAATATGAGCATTAAAGTTGGCATTAACGGCTTTGGTCGCATTGGTCGTCTGGTATTCCGCGCCGGCATCAATCGTTCCGACATCGAGTTTGTCGGTATCAACGATCCCTTTATGACCCCCGACTACATGGCCTACATGCTCCGCTATGATACCATGCACGGCCAGTTTGACGGCACCATCGAGTACACCGACGACGCCATCATTGTCAACGGCAAGACCGTGAAGTTCTTTGCCTGCATGGATCCCAAGGACATTCCCTGGGGTGAGGTGGGCGCCGAGTACGTGGTGGAGTCCACCGGCGTGTTCCTGACCCAGGAGAAGGCCCAGGCTCACATTGACGCCGGCGCCAAGAAGGTGGTTATGTCCGCCCCCTCCAAGGATGCCACTCCCATGTTCGTGATGGGCGTCAACCACAACACCTACACCTCCGACATGAAGTTCGTATCCAACGCCTCCTGCACCACCAACTGCCTGGCCCCCATCGCCAAGGTGCTGCATGACAACTGGGGCATTACCGACGGCCTGATGACCACCGTCCACTCCACCACCGCCACCCAGAAGACCGTGGACGGCCCCTCCAAGAAGGATTGGCGCGGCGGCCGCGCCGCTGCCGGCAACATTATCCCCTCCTCCACCGGCGCCGCCAAGGCCGTGGGCAAGGTCATCCCCGAGCTCAACGGCAAGCTCACCGGCATGTCCATGCGTGTACCCACTCTGGACGTGTCCGTGGTTGACCTGACTGTCAACCTGGCCAAGCCCGCCAAGTACGACGAGATCTGCGCCGCTATGAAGGCCGCCTCCGAGGGCGAGCTGAAGGGCATCCTGGGCTACACCGAGGACGCCGTTGTCTCCTCCGACTTCCTGGGCGACGCCCGCACCTCCATCTTTGACGCCGGCGCCGGCATCGCGCTCACCGACACCTTCGTGAAGGTGGTTTCCTGGTATGACAACGAGTGGGGTTACTCCAACAAGGTGCTGGACCTCATCGCTCATATGTATTCCGTGGACCACAAGTAAGTGACAGTCCCAGCCTGAACAGCAAAAACCGGGACCCGCTCTGATGAGCGGGTCCCGGTTTTTTGCTGTTACGGACTGCCTGCCGCCCGGCACAGGGGAGCCAGGTCCTCCGCCAGCAGAAAGGTCCGGGCGCTGACGCTGTCCGCTGGTCCCTGGAAGGTAAGGACCGTTTCACCCTGAGCCGCCGACTGGACCTGAATGTCCAGCACCCTGCCGCCGTCGCCGTAGAAGGCACAGACAAGCCGGGCCTCCCCGCTTCTGTAATAGGAGAGCTGGCAGATCACCGCATCCCCAACTCTCTCCGCCGTGAGGTCTGCCTCCTCCGCCGCCTCCGGCAGCGGAACGGGCTGGCTCATGTGGGTCTGGTAGAGCTGGAGCAGCTCCACCAGCACCGCCCCGTCAGCGCAGGGGGCATATTCCGCCCCCACATAGCCGTGGGGAGCACTGCCCGGCTCATAATAGGGCTGGAACAGCTCATAAAAACAATAGTCGTTGGTAAACCACCCCAGACCATACTGCCCGCACATCTCCAGCACGTCACCGTAGTAGGCCAGGGCCGAGGCGTATTCCGTGCCCAGGCTAAAGGCCGCCCGCTCAATCCGGGTGGCGGAGCCGGGGGCAAAGCGGGCAATCTCTTCCCCCCATCGCTCCACCGTCTCCCGGTTGGACTGGTGCCAGACATGCGCCGTGGTATAGCTGACCGTCCCGGCGTCAATGGTAATCGGCCCCGTCAGGTCGCTGTTGGGGGAGATCATCACGTTGGAGGTCAGCCGCAGCTCCTTCTCCAGGGGCCCCTCCCCGCCCTCCAGGAACTGATCGTAGGCGGAGGGATACCACCACCGCTCTATCCCGTATTCCTCCGGCAGCTCCACATCCATGCCGCACCACTGTACCCACAGATCCCCTCCGCAGCGGATGGCCACCTGCTCCATATCCTCCTCCAGCACTACCGTGATTCTCTTATCGCTCTTGGCGTAGAGATAATAGCGGGAGAGGGGCTGGTCTTTCTCGTACCGGGCCTCCGCCAGCTCCTCGCTGTACAGGGTCTGCCCATCTCCCTGGACGGTCAGCGTTCCCGTTCCGCCAGTTTCGGACAGGTAGAGGCCTATTTTTGTGCCTGCCGGCAAATCTCCCTGGAGCACCAGCGGGCTTTCCGGGGAGATGGTGTCCTGCACAGCGTAATAGGTCACCGGGTAACCCGGTTTGAACATAGAATGGTTGTTATCATCAATGTTCTCACCCGCCACCGCCGTCATCTCCGCGTAGACGTAGGGCATTTCACAGAAGTTGGTGAGCATCTGTACGTTGTCAAACTGCTCCATGACCTCCTGTACCGGCCCGGCATTCTCAATGGTTTCCGCCCACTCGTTGGCAGCGGTGGGCTCGTAAAGGAGGAAGCGGTCCGGGTCCTCCTCTCGGATGGACCGGGTCAGCTCCCCGTAAACCGCCGCCACATCCTCATAGGTGTAGGGTGTGAAGGGCAGTCCGGTGCTCAAATTGCCGTTGGAGCACTCCCAGAGGGGCTGGAAGGACAGCACCGAGCTGGACACATCCCGATAGCGCCGGGCCAGCAGGCTCCACATCCGCATGGCCTCCGCCTGCCGCTCCGGGTTGGTAAACAGGTCAAACTCCCCTACGGAGGTGTAGCTGTCATTATCCGTCACCGTCCACCGGCCGGGCACCGTCATGGTAACCAGATTCAGGTGGATGCGCCAGCGGGCCGCCCAGGCCACCAGGGCATCCAGCTTCCGCAGATTCAGCAGATTGGCCTGCTCCACATTCCGGTCGAACAGCAGGTCGTAGGTGATGAGGTACCGGGCGCAGTTGAAGCCGTATTCCGACAGCTTGCGGGCATCCAGACTGAACCGGGTCACGTCAATTCCCGTCTGCTCATAGTCGCCCCCCACCACCGCGCCGTTCCACAGGGGCAGCTCTTCTCCCGCCGCCGGATCCGGCATGTCCGCCGTCGCTTCCAACAGCTCCGGCGTCAGGCAGCCGGTATACTGGGTCACCCGGGGGTCATCCCAGGGTACCAGGTACGCCTCCTCCATCCCCGGTGCGGAATCCAGAAAGCGGGTCAGGGCGGTCACCGCCTCCGTCCGGGTGAAGTCATCCGCCAGACGCATGGAGTTGCGCTCCGAGTCGTAGTCAAAGAGGGTCTCCCCGGTAACGGCCGAGCACCGGCCGAAGGAGTAGCGGTAGGCCACGCCCACCATATCCCAGCCGTCATACACATAGTCGGCGTCCCCAAAGCCCCCCAGGTCGTAGGGATAGGGGTTTGGAATCAGGGCGAAGGGGTCGTGGTCGGTATAGATGGAGTCGATCTCCTCCCAGCACGCCTCCCCTATCCTGCTGTTCAGGGGCCCCCAGTCGGTGTTGAACTCGCTGTATGCTCCGCCCAGGGTGACCACTGCGTACAGCAGGGCGCACATACCCTCCACCCGGGTCATCACCTGCCGGGAATTCCTGGCCTCAGGCAGCTGTTCCTGCCACGCCGCCAGCTTTGCGGCATCGGCCAGCTCTACCGCTGTGTCCAACATCTGGAAAAATTCTTGGTAGGTGATGGGCTTATCCGTGGGCTCCCCCAGCTCCGGGTAGGCCTGGGCGGAGAGTACCGGTTCCGCGGGCAGCTGGTCCCAAATGTAGAGTGCCTCCAGGGTCTGGTCGTACACACAGGAATCGGCGGCCGCCGTCATGTCCACATACTTTTTGCCGCCAATGGACACCCCCTCCATTTCCCGGCCCAGCAGCTGTTCCGCTGCGGTGCCAGGCAGATAGATGTGCCCTTCCTCGTCCTGCCAGCATTGGGCGGTGTACTGCGCTCCATTGCAGCTCACCCGCAGGGTACCCAGGTTGGTATACTCCCCCGCCGCCAGGCACACCGGGCAGGCCCCCCACAGCAACAGCAAACTCAGCACCAGGCCCATCAATCGCCGCGCTCTCATTTTTCTCTCCCCCCAGCGGATTCAGGATAAATCATTATATCCCATTTTCTCCCTTTCGACAAGACGCCGGGGCCTCCCGCTTCCGGCGGGAGGCCCCGGCTTTTGTGTTTGTCACCCCAGAGGGATGGAGACGGGCTGGTCCAGATTGGAGACGGTGGTGTAATCCAGGGTAAAGGTGACGGTCTCCCAGGGATAATCTGTCAGGAAATATTCAAACTGATATCTGCCCGGCGAATCCTCGTCGTCCATCATGCTGTAACCCCTGGTGTTGTGGACGCCCCCCTCCGGGTCGCGATACTCCAGCTCAAAGGGGGAACGGTACGCGGCGGCGTTCACCGTGACCACCCACTGCTCCCCCAGCTCCGCGATGTTGGTCCGCCGGACCGAGAGGCCGGTCATCGCCTCCGGCAGGGTACCGGTGTGGGTACCGTCGGCCAGGTTCACCGTGATGGGACGGGCTTCCTTGTCCAGCCATATCGCTCCGTCCAGATGCAGAGTCAGGTCCTCCACATCCTCCACAAAGTACAGGCTCTGGAAGTAGTAGGTGTAGAAGCCGTCCCCCTCTGCCCGGCCGGTGGCCGAAACCGAGCTGTCCACCGCCTCGTAAACCCTTCCGTCCCCGTCGGTGAAGTGGAACTCCAGGCTCTGGAGCCAGGCGGTGTTGTCTCCGTCGTCCTCCAGATAGAGGGCGGTTTTGGTGGGGGTGAGCTCCAGCCGGTCCACCAGCAGCCGCTGGCCGTCCAGCTCCACCCACCGGTCCACCGGAATCTCAACGGCCGGGGCGGTTCTGTCCGGGTCCAGGGCAATCTGGAAGGTGTAACTAAGATCCAGCCGTCTGCTCTCCCCTTCCAGGTCTGTACCCCACAGCTCCACATCCATGGTCAGCACCCGGGGCAGTTCCTCCAGCTCCTTGAAGTGGATTTCAAATCGCTTCAGCTCCTCTCCGCTGAAGGTGCTGCCCACCGAATAGCCGAAGAGAGGGGTTCCATCCTCGTCCTTCAAATGGCAGGAGGCACTGTAATAGGAGTATCCGCCTCCTTCCGTGCGGTAAAAGACCACCATCTGCTGCTCGTCGGCAATCACATAGTCCAGGGTAAGGGTAACGCCGTCACAGGTCTGGCTCTGGCCGATATACTGTACATAATCATGCTCCACCGCGGCGGACAGACTGGGGGAAACGGCCACCGCCGCCGCCAGTTCCCGCAGCACGGGGACGTTAGCGCAGGCCAGGGCAAAGGTGGGCATGGCGTTCACCGCCACCACGAAGGCGGCGCACACTCCCGCGGCGCTCCCCAGGGAAATCCCCCACCGCCTCCCGGCCCGGCGGCGGCGCGCCCTGTCCCTGGCCCGCAGGGCAGTCCCGTCCAGGGCGGAGGGGGGCTGGTCCAGCTCTCCGATCAGTGTCCAGTACTCCTGCTGTCTGTTCATGATGCTCCCTCCTCCTCCGTCAACTCCAGCTTCAGCAGCGCCAGCGCTCTCCGCTGCCGGGTGGATACCGTCCCACGGGGCAGCTCCAGGGCGGCGGCGGTCTCCTCCAGGGTCAGGCCAGTAAAATACCGCAGGACAATCACCTCCCGCAGCTGGGCGGGCAGGCGGCGGATGGCCTCCTTCAGCGGCAGGGCATCAAATTCCTCCCCGGCGCTCTCGGGCAGCTCCTCCACCGCCAACTCCCGCTTCCGCCGCCGCAGTTCATCCCGGCAGACATTGATGAGAATCCGTACCAGCCAGCTCTCCAGATACCGGCTCTCCCGCAGCTTCCGGTACCCAAGGTAACCCTTGTATACCGCCTCGTCCACCGCGTCAACGGCGGCGCTCTCGCTGCCCAGAGTGAGCAAAGCGGCCCGGTACAGCCTTCCCCGGGCGGCCTCCGCCCGCTCCAGATACTCCTGTTCCGTCAAGGTCCATCGCCTCCTCTCTGCCCATTAGACGCACTCTCGGGCCTGTTTGATTGCGCCCGGCAAAAAAAGGCCCCCGGAACGGTGTTCCGGGGGTCCAGGCAGGTTTGGCTTAGTACATGCCGCCCATGTCGGGAGCGGGAGCGGCGGGTGCGGGGGGCTGGGGCTTGTCGGCCACCAGAGACTCGGTGGTGAGCAGCACAGAGGCGATGGAGGCGGCGTTCTCCAGAGCGGAGCGGGTCACCTTGGTGGGGTCCACAATACCGGCGGAGATCATGTCCACGTACTCCTCGCTGTAGGCGTTGAAGCCGTAGCCCATCTTCTCGGCCTTCTTCACGTTCTCCAGCACCACGGAGCCGTCAATGCCGGCGTTGGCGGCAATCTGACGCATGGGCTCGGTGAGGGCCTTGGCAATGATACGCACGCCGGTCTTCTCGTCGCCCTCGGTCTCGTCCACCAGCTTCTCCACGGCGGGTACGGCGTTCACATAGGCGGTACCGCCGCCGGCCACGATGCCCTCTTCCACAGCGGCGCGGGTGGCGTTCAGGGCGTCCTCAATGCGGAGCTTCTTCTCCTTCATCTCCACCTCGGTGGCGGCGCCCACGCGGATGATAGCCACGCCGCCGGCCATCTT
>NZ_CALXFV010000025.1 GCF_944387675.1 uncultured Flavonifractor sp.
TCTTTATTTAACTTAAGATTTTCCCAGTCCTCCCCTTCACATGGCGGAGCCTGCCGCGCACCACGCGGCAGGCTCCGTCTGTTTTTTTCAGGCTCACGCCAGGCCCAGCAGCCGGGCCACAGCGGCCACGGAGAAACACAGGAGCATCCCCACCCCGGTGGGCAGGACGACGGCCAGCAGGGTCCATTTCGGGCTGCCGCTCTCCCGGGCAATGGACAGACAGGTGGTGGAGCAGGGCCAGTGAAACAGGGAAAAGAGCAGCGTACACACCGCCGTCAGCCAGGTCCAGCCGTGTTCCACCAGCAGCTGGTGGAGCGCACCCAGCCCCTCCATCTCCTGAATGGTTCCGGTGGAGAGATAGGCCATCAGGGCAATGGGGATGACAATCTCGTTGGCGGGAAAGCCCAGAAGAAAGGCAGTCAAAATCACCCCGTCCAGTCCCAACAGCCGGCCCAACGGGTCCAGCAGGCCGGTAATCCGGACCAGCAGCGTGGCGTCACCCACCTGGACATTGGCGCACAGCCAGATGATCAGCCCCGCTGGCGCGGCCACCGCCGCCGCCCGGCCCAGTACAAAGATGGTGCGGTCCAGGATGGAGCGGACCAGTACCTGCCCCACTCTGGGCCTGCGGTAGGGGGGCAGCTCCAGAGTAAAGGAGGAGGGGACGCCCTTCAGCACCGTGGCGGAGAGCAGCCGGGAGACCAGGAAGGTGGCCAGCACACCCAGCAAAATCACCCCGGTGAGCAGCAGGGCAGCGGCCATACCCGCCCACATCCCCTCCCCCGCCCCCACAAAAAACATGGTGATGACGGCAATGAGGGTGGGAAAGCGGCCGTTGCAGGGGACAAAGCTGTTGGTAAGCATGGCGATAAGCCGCTCTCTGGGGGAGTCGATAATCCGGCAGCCCACCACCCCGGCGGCGTTGCAGCCAAAGCCCATGCACATGGTCAGAGCCTGTTTGCCGCAGGCCCTGGCTTTCTGAAAGGCATGATCCAGCAGGAAGGCCACTCGGGGCAGGTATCCGAAGTCCTCCAACAGAGTAAACAGGGGGAAGAAAATGGCCATGGGGGGCAGCATCACGCTCACCACCCAGGCCAGCACCCGGTAGACTCCCAGCACCAGGGCGCCGTGAAGCCATTCCGGCGCACCCAGCCAGAAGAACAGCTGGCTCAGCCGGTCCTGGAACCAAAACAAAGCCCGGGACAGCAGCGCGGAGGGGTAGTTGGCCCCTTGAATGGTGAGCCACAGCACCCCCGCCAGCAGCAGGAGCATCAGAGGTATGGCGGTGTACCGCCGGGTGAGGAGCCGGTCCAGCCGCCGGTCCCGGTCCTCTGCCGGGCTGCGGCGGACGGTAACCGCCTCCCGGGCCGCCGCCCGGGCCGCATCCAGCAGGGCGGCCACCAGCACGCCGTTAAGCTCCGCCGGGTCCAGGCCGGCGTGGGCCAGCTGCGCCCGGGCGCGCTCCACCTGCGCCCATACCGGCCCGTCCGTCCTGGGGTCCCAGTCCAGGGCGGCGGACAGGGCGTCCAGCAGGCCGGGGTCTCCCTCCAGCAGCCGCAGGGCGGTCCAGCGGGCGGGCAAACGCCCTTTCAGCTTCCGCTCCAGCAGAGGGACCAGCTCCGCCGCGGCAAATTCCACCGGCGGGGGATAGCGTACCGTCAGGGGCGCGGGCGGCTGTTCCCGGTCCAGCGTCTCCTCCACCCGGTCCAGCAGCTCCTCCAGTCCCTCTTCCCGTCCGGCGCAGGTTCCCACCACCGGCACCCCCAGCCGGCGGGACAGGGCGGGCAGATCCACCTGGATGCCCTTGCGCGCCGCCTCGTCCAGCAGGTTGACACACACCACGGTGCGATTTTGGAGCTCCAGCACCTGGAGGACCAGATTCAGGTTGCGCTCCAGGCAGGTGGCATCGCACACCACCACCGCCCCGTGAGCGCCGCCGAAGCAGAAGAAGTCCCGGGCGGCCGCCTCCTCGGCGGAGCGGGCCATCAGGGAATAAGTACCGGGCAGATCCACCAGCACATAGTCCCACGCCCCGTGCCGGCACCGGCCCTGGGCGGTGGTCACCGTCTTGCCCGGCCAGTTTCCGGTGTGCTGGCGCAGGCCGGTAAGCGCGTTGAACAGGGTGGACTTGCCCACGTTGGGGTTGCCCGCCAGGGCCACCACCCGGGTCCGGTCTAATCCCACGGCCCGCCTCCCAGCCGCACACCCGCCGCGTCCCTGCCCCGGATGGCAATAACCGCCCCCCGAATCAGGTAGGCCGCCGGATCTCCGGCGGGACTGACCGCCGTGCAGGTGACGGTGGTACCGGGGATCAGACCCAAATCAAACAGCCGCCGGCGCATGGCGCATTCCGCCTCCACGCCGGCCACCACACCGCTCTCCCCCACCCCGAGGGTGTTGAGAAAACCATGGTTCATATCAAATCCATCTCCTTGTCAAAGGTATGGGAAGGCTTCGTTTCCGCACCTCATTCTATGGCTGTTCCCGTCCGGCCGTGCGGGAAAAGAATTCTCCCCCTTCTTTTGAAAAGAGGTTGACGAACTTTTTTATTTCCGATATAATGAAGAATCAAAGCAAATCTGATGGGTTTTGACCGCAGCCTGCCGCTGCGGTCTATTTTCGGCAGGAGGCAAACCATGTCACAACCAAGCGAGAACAAAATGGGGGTTATGCCCATCAAGCAGCTGGTCCTCTCCATGTCGCTGCCCATGATGGTCTCCATGCTGGTGCAGGCCCTCTACAATGTAGTGGACAGCTATTTTGTGGCCAAGATCAGTGAGGACGCCCTGACGGCGGTGGGCATGGCCTTTCCCTTCCAAAACCTGATGATTTCCGTTGCTGTAGGTACAGGCGTGGGCGTCAACGCTCTGCTTTCCCGCAGCCTGGGCGCCAAAGAGCAGGAGGTCGCCAACCAAACAGCGGAAAACGGTGTCCTGCTGGCTGTCGTCAGCGCAGCTGCGTTTATGGCTGCCGCACTGTTGTTTTCCCGGTCCTTCTTTGTGCTTCAGAAGGCCACGCCGGAGATCATTCAGCAGGGTACGGACTATCTGCGCATATGCGGAGGCCTGTCTTTCGGCCTCTTCCTGGAGGTCATGTTTGAGCGGCTGCTCCAGTCCACCGGCCGCACTTTCTATACCATGATTACCCAGAGCGTGGGGGCGGTCATCAATATCATCATGGACCCGGTTCTTATTTTCGGGCTGGGTCCCTTCCCCCGGATGGAGGTGGCGGGCGCCGCCGCCGCCACCGTACTGGGCCAGATTGTGGCCGCCCTGCTGGCAATCGTTTTCAACGCTGCTTGTAATCATGACATTCAGCTCTCTCTGAAGCGCTTCCGGCCCAGCAGGTGGATCATCCGGCAGATTTACGCCGTGGGTGTCCCCACCATTGTGCTCAACTCCATCAGCTCCATCATGACCCTTGGAATGAATCTGATTCTCATCTCCTTCTCTTCCACGGCGGTGGCGGTCTACAATGTCTATTTCAAGCTCCAGAGCTTTGTATTCATGCCGGTGTTCGGTCTGAACAATGGACTGGTCCCCATCATCTCCTACAACTACGGCGCCCGGAAAAAAGAGCGCCTGGTGGAAGCCATCCGCTTCGGCGTATTGCTGGCAATCGGAATCATGCTGGTGGGTCTGGCCATTATCCAGCTTTTCCCCGCCGCTATTCTGGATATCTTTGAGGCCTCGGCGGATATGCTGCGTATCGGCATTCCCGCCCTGCGGATCATCAGCCTGTGTTTTGTGTTTGCCGGCTTCAACGTTATTGCCGCCTCCTCCTTCCAGGCCCTGGGCAACGGCGTGCTGAGCATGATTGTCTCCATCGTCCGCCAACTGGTGGTCCTGCTGCCAGCCGCCTTTCTTCTCTCTCTCAGCAGGAACCTGGATCTGGTTTGGCTGGCTTTTCCCCTTTCAGATGCCGCCGCTGTCTGCCTGAGCATACTTTTCCTCCGTCACACGTTCCGCACCGTGGTATCCCCCTTGGACAAAAGCTGATTTTCCCCAGAATCTAAAAAATCATGGCGGGATGCCTCTGTGCATCCCGCCATGATTTTTACTCTGTAAAACTCCTGTACGGCGCGGCCGCTGTCCCGTCTGCGGTGGGTTCCAAAGCCAGCGCCTCAGCCTAACAGCAGCTTGTCGTCCGCCTCGTCAGAACCGCTGGCTTTGCTGAACAGCTCCAGCAGCTGCTCCACCGTCAGCTTCTGCTTGGCCTCGCCGGATACATCCACCACCACCCGGCCCTCATACATCATAATCAACCGGTTGCCGTGGGCAATGGCGTCCCGCATGTTGTGGGTGATCATCAGGGTGGTGAGCTTGTCCCGCTGCACAATTTTTTCCGTGGTATCCAGCACCTTGGCCGCCGTCTTGGGGTCCAGGGCTGCGGTGTGTTCGTCCAGCAGCAGCAGCTTGGGCTTTTTCAGCGTGGCCATCAGCAGGGTCAGGGCCTGCCGCTGACCGCCGGAGAGCAGACCCACCTTGCTGGTCAGCCGGTCCTCCAGGCCCAAGTCCAGAATTTTCAGCAGCTCCCGGTACTCCTCCCGCTCGGTCTTGGTAATGCCCGCCCGGAGGGTACGGCCCTGTCCACGGCGGGCGGCCAGGGCCAGGTTCTCCTCAATCTGCATGGTGGCCGCAGTCCCCATCATGGGGTCCTGGAACACCCGGCCGATGAACTTGGCCCGCCTGTGCTCCGGCAGACGGGTCACGTCCTGTCCGTCAATGGAGATGGTGCCGCTGTCCGCCGGGAACACCCCCGCCACCAGGTTGAGCAGGGTGGACTTGCCCGCCCCGTTGCCGCCGATGACGGTGACGAAGTCCCCGTCGTTCAGGGTGAGAGATACGCCGTTCATGGCCCGCTTCTCGTTGATGGTGCCGGCGTTGAAGGTCTTGTAGAGTTCCCGTACCTCAAGCATTCCGGCCCACCTCCTTCCGTACCGCCTTGGTAAAGTAGCGTCCCTTCCAGTAGGGAATGGTGAGGAAAAGGGCCACTACCAGGGCGGTGAGCAGCTTCAGATCCGTGGACTCCAGACCCAGCCGGAGCACAAACTGAAGCACGATATAATAGATGATGGACCCGATGATGGCGGAGAGCAGCTTGAGGGCAAAGTTCTGGAACACCTTGCCCAGCAGCACCTCGCCGATGATGACGGCGGCCAGACCGATAACGATGGCTCCCCGGCCCATATCCACCGTGGAGCTGCCCTGATACTGGGCCAGCAGGCCGCCGGACAGCGCTACAAGGCCGTTGGACACCACCAGGCCCAGCACCTTGCACCAGCTGGTGTTGATTCCCTGCGCCCGGGCCATGCTCTGGTTGGCCCCGGTAGCCCGGAGGGCGGAGCCCAGCTCGGTGCCGAAAAACCAGTAGAGCAGGGCGATCACCACCACTGCGAAGACGGCAAGCAGAAGCAGGGGGTTGTTCAGGCCCAGCTCCCGCACATACCGGGAGGACACCAGCAGCTCCTGCCGGTCCACACTGAGGGCCAGGGTGGCCTTGGTCTTGGCGTTGCCGTCCCCCACGGCCATAATCCGCAGATTGATGGAATACAGGGCCAGCTGGGTGAGAATCCCAGCCAGAATGGCAGGTATACCGCAGGCGGTGTGGAGCAGACCTGTGATCAGGCCGGCCAGCATGCCCGCCGCCACCGCCATCAGCAGGGCCAGCCAGGGGTTCCAGCCCAGGGTGATGCACAGAGCCGCCACCGCGCCGCCGGTGGCCAGAGAGCCGTCCACCGTCAGATCGGCGATGTCCAGAATGCGGAAGGTGATATACACCCCAATGGCCATGATGCCCCAGGCCAATCCCTGTCCGAAGGCGCCGGGCAGGGAGTTGAAAAACGCGAGTAGGACGTCCATGGATTCGCCTCCAAAAGTTTGAAATCTTAAATATTATATCAGTAAAGAGCGGAGAAGGGAAGTCCCTTCTCCGCCCCTTTTATATAATTCGCTCAGGCGATGGGCTCGTAGTCCTCCGGCATGGTCAGTCCCAGGGTCTCGCAGTTGGACGCGTTGTACATCTTGGTCACGTTGGGCGCATACTCCACCGGCATGGTGGAAATGTCCGCTTCCCCGGTGAGAATCTGAGCGGCCATCTGGCCGGTGGTGTAGCCGATGTCGTAATAGCTGATGGACAGGGTGGCCACGCCGCAGCCGGAGCAGATGCCGGACTCACCGGCAATTACCGGCACCCCCGCGGGGATAACCACGTTGGCAATGGTCTCGGTATTTGCGGCGGCGGTGTTGTCGGTGGGAATGTAGATCACGTCGGAACCGTCGCAGGCACTCTGCGTCACAGAGGACAGATCGTTTACATCCGTAAAGGCATACTGGGTGCAGGTATAGCCCATTTTCTCCAGATAACCCTGAATGGTCTCCACCTGATAAACCGAGTTGGGCTCACCGGAGCAGTAGAGCAGGCCCACGTTCTGGGCATCGGGGAACAGCTCCTGGAGCATGGCGGCCTGCTGGTCCAGGGGCGCCAGGTCGGAGGTGCCGGAGATGTTGCCCCCCACGGTCCCCGTCCAGTCGGCAATGTTGAGGGCGGTGGCGTAGTCGGTCACCGAGGTACCCAGAATGGGAATCTCGGCGGTGGCGGAGGCGGCGGCCTGGAGGGGATAGGTGGCGTTGGCCAGGATCAGATCCACATTCTCGGCCACAAAGCCGTCCATAATGGTGCCGCAGTTGGCATACTCTCCACCGGCGTCCTGCTCCTTGAACTCCACCTGATTGGGCAGCAGCTCGTTCAGGGCGTCCTTGAAGCCCTGAGTGGCGGCGTCCAGGGCGTCATGGGTCATCTGCTGGCAGATGCCCACGGTGTAGGAGGCGGTACCCTCGACAGGGGTGGTGCCGCCGGGTTCGTTTTCGGGGGTCTCCGCGCTCCCCTGGCTGCCGCAGGCGGCCAGGGTCCATACCATCAAGCCGCTCAGTGCCAGAGCGGCCAGCTTACTGTGCTTGTTCATGGTCAAGTTCCTCCAATTCCTACCGCTCTTTAGCAATTTTAACGGCTAAAGCGATGCGTTGCGTTTAATTATAGTCACATTTTTTGCCGTTGTCAACGGTGATCTTCACAGAATCTTAACAATCCGCCGCCCCCTTTCTTCGGTTTTCCGCATAGACTTTTGAAAGGGAGTATGGTAAAATGGCTTGAAATTATTCACATGAACCAATCGGAGGCTGTGATTTTGAGGACAGACATATTGGGCGTGGGGTTTGACGACCTGACCCTGGCGGAGGCCAGCACGGCAGGGGCCGCCCTGACGGAGGCGGAGGGATTTCACTATGCGGTGACTCCCAATCCGGAATTCATTCTGGCCGCTCGGAAGGACCCGGCGTTCCGCCAGGTCCTGCTGGGGGCCGACCTGGTGCTGGCCGACGGAGTGGGGATTGTATACTCCGCCAAAATTCTGGGCCGTCCGCTGAAGGGGCGGGTCCCCGGCATTGAATTTGCCCAACGGCTCGTCTCCTGGATGGCCGCCCATGGAAAGCGTCTGTTTCTGCTGGGGGCCAAACCCGGCGTGGCAGAGCTGGCTGCCGCCCGGTTGAAGGCCAGCCAGCCCAACCTTATCGTCTGCGGCACCCATGACGGATATTTTAAGGAGGACGCGCCGGTGGTGGAGGCCATTCGGGCCGCCGCCGCCGACGTGGTGTTTGTCTGCCTGGGCGCCCCCAAGCAGGAGTTCTGGATGGCCAAAAACGGCCCCGCCACCGGCGCCCATCTGATGGTGGGCCTGGGCGGCTCTCTGGACGTATTTGCCGGGGTGGTGGACCGGGCGCCGGCTGGCTTTCAGAAGCTGGGGCTGGAGTGGCTGTACCGGCTGATGAAGGAACCAAAGCGGGCGGGCCGGATGGCCAGGCTGCCCCTGGTGCTGGCATATGCCCTGGGTGAGCGGATGGGGGGCAAATAACATGGCGGGAAAGCTGATTGTGCTGGAGGGAACCGACGGCTCGGGCAAGTCCACCCAGTTCCAGCTGCTGTGCCGGCGGCTGGAGGAGGCGGGGATCGCCTTCCGGAAGCTGGTCTTCCCCCAGTATCAGGAGCCCTCCTCCGCCCTGCTGCGGATGTACCTGAACGGGGAATTCGGCTCCCACCCTTCGGATGTAAACCCCTATGCCGCCTCCACATTTTACGCGGTGGACCGGTACGCCTCCTGGACAAAAGTATGGGGGGACTACTACCGGAACGGCGGACTGGTACTGGCCGACCGGTACACCACCTCCAATGCCGTCCACCAGGCCTGCAAGTTGCCGGAGGGAGAGTGGGAGAATTTTTTCCGCTGGCTGTTTGAGTTCGAGTGCGGCAAGCTGGGGCTGCCCCTGCCCGACCAGGTCTTTTATCTGGACATGCCCACAGAACGGGCGGTGGCGCTGCTCCGCAGCCGGGAAGCGGCCACCCACACCAAAGGGGATATCCATGAGGTGGACACAGACTATCTCTCCCTGTGCCGCCGCACCGCCCTCCGGGCGGCGGAGGCGCTGGGCTGGACGCGTATCTCCTGCGTGGGGGAAACCGGAGAGCTGCGCAGCCCGGAGGATATTCACCGACAAATCTGGACGCTGTTGCTCCAAACCTTGAAAAAATGAAAGGTGCTGTTTATCATGGTAGCGATCTTATTGGGAACCGGCTTTGAGGAGTCCGAGGCCATCGTACCCGCCGACCTGCTTCGCCGGGCCGGGATGGAGGTGGCTCTGGTGGGGGTGACCGGCCCTCAGGTGACGAGCAGCCACAACATCACCGTCACCGCCGATTTGACCCTGGCGGAGCTGGACCGGGACAGCGTGGAAATGCTGATGCTCCCCGGCGGTCTGGGTGGCGTGGAGGCCATCAGCTCCGACCTGCGGGCTCAGGCGCTGATTCAGTACTGCTACGACCACGGCCGCTGGCTGGCCGCCATCTGTGCCGCCCCCACCATTCTGGCCAATTTGGGCCTGCTGGACCGGCGCAACGCGGTGTGCTATCCCGGCATGGAGGATCTGATGGGCTCCGCGGTGGTACAGAAGGGCTGTCCCGTAGTGGTGGACGGTCACATTGTCACCAGCGAAGCCGCCGGCTCCGCCTTCCCCTTTGGCCTGAAACTGGTGGAGATCCTCAGGGGTGCCGCCGCCGCGGCCCAGGTGCGGGATGCCGTCCACTATCACGGCTGAGAAGGCCGCACTTCGGACCCGGCTCCGGACCAGGCTGAGGGGACTCTCCCCGGCGGAGCGGCAGGCGGGTGACGCGCTGCTGCTGGCCCGGTTTTTGTCCCTGCCCCAGGTAGCCCAGGCCCGGACGCTGCTGCTCTATTACGGTGTGGGAACAGAGCCGGACACCGCCCGGCTGCTGGAACCCCTGTGGGCGCTGGGCAAGGCGGTTTGTCTGCCCCGCTGTCTGCCGGGAAACAGCCTGGAGACGCGTCTGATTCAGCGAAGCACGGTTCTGATCCCCCATCATCTCTTTGGTATTCCGGAGCCGGGCCTGGACTGTCCCCTGGTAGAGCCGAGGAAGATTGACCTGGCCCTGATCCCAGGCCTGGCCTTTGACCGCGCCGGCGGCCGGCTGGGCCAGGGCGGCGGGTACTATGACCGGTGGCTGGGGGGCTTTTCCGGTGTAACCGTGGCTTTGTGCCGGGAGCTGGTCTTGTTGGATGGCGTTCCCCGGGCATCTCACGACCGGGGCGTAGATCTGGTGGTGACGGAGCGGAGCCTGTACGGCCCGTCCCTGTCCGGGCAGAGAGAAAGCGGGGCTTGTGGCCCCGCTTGCCTCCGGGATACGTAGCGCCGCTCAGCAGCAGCTGTCGCCGCAACCGCAGGAATTGCCGCAGCCGCAGGAGCTGCCGCCGGCGTTGCCGCAGCAGCAGCAGACAATGATGAGGATCAGGATGATCCACAGGCAGCTGTTGCCGCCCCACCCGTTATTGCCGAAACACATTTGCATCTCACCTCACTTGCTTTGACTGACCCATCTTATGCGGAGGCGGCGGACGCGGTTCCAGGTCCGCCACCGTTTTCTGTTAGGAGTTGAACCGATGTCTCAGGAAGAATATCGCGGGGACGAGCAGTACGAGCGCCCCGCCCACAGCAGCCGCGGAGGAAAGCGGGTGGCTCCCTCCTCCCGTTCGGAATCCCGCACCCCGCCCCGGCGGAAACGCCGGCGCAGGCTGGGCGCCTGGGGTGTGCTGATCTATCTGCTCTTTGTACTGGGCGCCTCCGCCCTGCTGGCGGGGGTGGGCTGGATGTGGGCCAACGACGTGTTGGCCCTCAACAAGCCGGAGCATGTTGCCGCGGTGGAAATCGTGGAGGGGGATACCGTCAGCGACGTGGCGGACAAGCTGAAGGAGCAGGGACTGATTGAGTATAAGTTTATCTTCCAGCTCTTCTGCTCCCTCACCCATGTCTCCGGCAGGGCCGGGGAAGAGGACGCCAAAATCACCCCCGGCACTTACGAGCTGAACAGCGATATGGACTACCGGGCTCTGATCTCCAGCATGGGCTCCTCCTCCGCCAACCGAATGATCACCACCGTCACCATCCCCGAGGGCATGACGGAGGCACAGATCTTCGCCCTGCTGGAGGAGAAGGGGGTGTCCACCGTAGCCCAGCTGGAGGACACCGCCGCCAACTATGACTTCAACTTCTCCTTCCTCAAGGGGGTACAGCCTCTGGGGGACGTAAAACGGCTGGAGGGCTACCTCTTTCCCGACACCTATGAATTTTATATGGGTGAGGACCCGGTCACCGTACTCAACAAGATGATTCTCCGCTTTGACGAAGTTTTCACCGACCAGATGCGGGCCGACATCCAGGCTGCGGGCTACACCATCAACCAGGCGGTGATTATCGCCTCCATGATCGAGAAGGAGACCGACGGCGCCGACCAGGGCAAAATCGCCTCGGTCATCTACAACCGTCTGGAGAACCCCACCAGCGAGACGGCGGGCTACCTGAATATTGATGCCACCATCCTGTACGCCACCGGCGGCACGGAGGTAGACCTGAACGCCGACACCCCCTATAATACCCGCACCCACACAGGTTTGCCTCCCACAGCCATTGCCAGCCCGGGTACCGACGCGCTGAAGGCTGCGGTCTATCCCGAGTCCACCAAGTACTATTTCTACGCGCTGGGTGACGACGGGACCCACTCCTTCTTTACCACCTACCGGGAACAGCAGAGCTTTATTGCCACACAGGAGCGGTATCAGAATGGGGAATAAGATTGAGCTGCTCTCCCCCGCCGGGGATATGGAGCGGCTGCGTATGGCCCTGGCCTATGGGGCAGATGCGGTCTACCTGGCCGGCACCGACTTCGGCATGCGGGCCTTTGCCGGCAACTTCACCCCCCAGGAGATGCGCCGGGCGGTGGCGCTGTGTCACAGCCGGGGGGTCGCCATCCACGTCACGTGCAACACCATGCCCCGCAACGACGAAATGGCCCGGCTGCCGGAGTGGTTGGAATACCTCCAGGACCTGGAGGTGGACGCGGTGATCCTGGCGGACGTGGGGGTTCTCTCCCTGCTGAAGCGGTACGCGCCCCGGGTGAAGGCCCACATCTCCACTCAGGCCAGTATCTCCAACTACCAGACCGCCGCGGCCTGGTACGACCTGGGCGCCAGCCGGGTGATCCTGGCCCGGGAGCTGTCCCTGGCGGAGATTGCCGAGCTGCGGGCCAAAACCCCCAGAGCGCTGGAGCTTGAGGCCTTTGTCCACGGGGCCATGTGCGTCAGCTACTCCGGCCGGTGCCTGCTGTCCAACTATATGACCGGCCGGGATGCCAACCGGGGGGCCTGCGCCCAGCCCTGCCGGTACAAATACGCCCTGATGGAGGAGCAGCGCCCCGGGGAGTACTTCCCCATCGGGGAGGACGAGGGGGGCGCTTTCATCCTCAACTCCCGAGACATGTGCATGATCGACCACATTCCGGAGCTGATGGAGGCCGGTCTGGACTCCCTGAAAATCGAGGGCCGGGCCAAAAGCGCCTACTACGCCGCCATTGTTACCGCCGCCTACCGTCACGCCGTTGACGCGGCGGCGGAAGGCAGGCCTATGGAAGCGGTATGGCGGGCAGAGGTGGAAAAGGTGAGCCACCGGCCCTACTCCACCGGCTTCTATTTCGGCCAGCCGGGCCAGCACACCGGCGATGCCCGGTACATCCGCCAGTGGCAGGTGGTGGCGGTGGTCACTACCTGCGACGGCGAAGGGAACGCCATCCTCTCCCTGCGGAACAAGTTCTCCGCGGGGGACGAGCTGGAGCTGATCGGCCCCGGCGTGGCCGCCACACCCTTTACCGCCGGCGAGATGGCCGACGGCGAAGGTCTGCCCCTGACCCAGCCCCGCACACCTCAGATGCTGTTCCGCATGAAGCTGCCCCGGCCGGTACCCCCCCTGTCCATCCTCCGGGCCTGCCGGGAAAATTCCTGAAAAAAACGAAGCTGTCGAAAAACGGCGGGGCCTCCTTTTCGGCAACCTGACGTCCAGGCGAAATTTCGCCTGGACGTTTTTGTGACCGCAGCGCAGGTCCAATCGTTCTATGAGAGAAAGGAGGGGGGAACGATGGAGGAAGAGCAAAAGCGGCGCTTTGAGCAGAGCTACGACACATACGGAGCCATGGTGTACCGCCTGGCTATGGTGTACCTGGGCCGTCAGGCTGACGCGGAGGACGTGACTCAGGAGGTATTTTACCGCTTGCTGCGGAAGGCCCCGGCTTTCCCCGACCAGGAGCGCGAAAAACGGTGGCTGTTCCAGGTGACGGCCAATTTGTGCAAGGACCAGCTGAAGGGGTTTTGGCGAAAACGGACGGCGGCGCTGGAGGCGGAGTTCCCGGAGGAGCGGCCGGAGGACCGGGCCGTGCTGGAGGCCGTCCTGGCCCTGCCGGAAATCTACAAGGGTCCCATCCACCTCCACTACTACGAGGGGTACTCGGTGGCGGAAACGGCGGAGATTCTGGGCCTGTCCCCCTCGGCGGTGAAGATGCGGCTGATGCGGGGCCGGGAGCGGCTGAAGCTGGAGCTTGGAATGGAGGAACTGGTATGAATCTGGATGAATACAAAGGCGCGCTGGACCGTCTGACGCCCGCCCCTGATCTGAAAGACCATATTCGGGATACCCTGGACGCCCCCGCCCCTGCCTCCCGTCCCCGAAAGCGGCGGGCGGGCCTCGCCGCCCTGGCGGCGGCCGCGGCGGTGGCCTGCACCTTCCTGGTGGCTATGGCGGCCAGCCCTCAGCTGCGGACGGCCGTACTCATCCTGTTCCGGCTGGAGGAGGCCGAGCAGGTACCCGCCCCCACCGGCGGCACGGCGGAGACGCCGGAGCTGACCCAGAGCACCATCGGCCGGCAGGTGGAGGCCCAGTACATTTCCCTGCCCGCTGGATTCGGGTGGAGCTATGGCAACGGGGTGCTGTACCAGGCCGAGCGGGCCGACGATGGCTCCATCCTGGCCTTCCACTACTGGACCGTCGGGGCAGACGGGCTCATCCCTCTGGAGACCCACACCACCGAGTTTACCGCCGTGTGGGACGGGGTGACCTACACAGACACGGTCTACTGGTGTGAATACGGGGGAGAAATCTCCTATTATAACAACGGCACCGCCGGTATGGCCCTGGACTATGACTGCACGGTTTCCGCCCTGGTGGGATGCACCGGCAAGGCGCTCCTCACCCTGAGTCAGGGCAGTCAGATTGATTACCGGGCCTATCCGGTGCTGCTGGACCTGGACACCGGGGAAGTCACCGGTCTGCTGGACGGCACCGGCTGGGAGGTGGCCGCCCCTCTCACCCAGGTGCAGTGGGCGGACGATTTGTCCGCCGCCATCCTGTCCGGCGACCGGACGGGCTGGTTCTACTGCGACCGAGATGCCAACACCACCGTCAGCCTCAATGAACGCACCGGGCTGGAGGTGTTCAGCGCCTACTTTGCCGATGACAGCACCCTGATCCTGCTCACCCTCTCCGGCCCTGACGGAGACTGCTGCGACATCTGGACCTGGCAGCCAGACAGCGGCATCCTGACCCAGACCTTCTCTGAGCTGCCCGTCTATCAGCGGCATGAGGAGCAGTCCTGGGGCTTCCAGTTCTTCTTCGGCGGCGGACAGGGCATTTACGCGGCGGAGGATGGCACGGTATCCGTCCTGGACCTGGTCACCGGAGAAACCACCGCTGTGGAGGGCTTCTCCCTGGCCCAGTGGGACGCGCCTACCTTTATCGCCAATTTCACCGGCACCAAGGTCCTGTTTGCCAGCCACGGCGGCCAAGCCGACGGGCTGGGCATCTCCAGCCTGGGGGTGATGGATTTGGAGGCGGGCGCCTTCACCCTGCTGGACCGGGACAGCGGGGCCGGTCTCCATGAGGCCAGCCTGGGCTGGTTTGATGAGAATCGGGTGGCCATCTGGGGCTATGCCTCGGAGGACTTCACCCAGTCCTGCCTGTATCTTTACCGCTTCTGATTTTCCTGCGCCCCTCCCGTCCCGGGAGGGGTATTTGTTGTTTTTCAATAAAATTATATTGACTTACATGGTTGTCTGTGGTAGGATGACCCCGAAAGGAGGGGTACGCCATGACGCCTTCCCCCGCCTCCCGTTTCGGGGGCTTTGCCGCGGGACACTTTGTGGTTACCGCCATTTGCGCCCCTGTGTTATTCTGCCTGCCCTACTTCTTTGATGCTGATCTCACACCCCTTGGGTGTCTGTGGATGATGGCCCTCTACATCCCGGCGGGATGGGTGGTGTCCATTGTCCGGGGCTGGGCGCGCCCTTCGCCCAAGGCGGGGATGAAGGCGGTGCTCTATCCCGCTCTGTTTGCCTGGGGGTGGGCTTTGGCGGGGTGGCTGCTGACCTTGAAGGGCCAGTATCTCCCGCCTCTGGGCGCGGTGGGCATCTATATGCTCCTGTCCACCTATTTCCTGGCTGCCCCCTCTTTCGCCCTGATGCTGATTGCCTTGAATCAGGTGGTGGATGTCACCGACTGGAGCAGCTTCGGCCTCACCTGGTATCTGTGCATTTTTCTGGCAGGGCTGCTGCCGCCGCTGCTGTTCTTTCTGGGGTCTCTGCTGCCCCACCGGGTAAAGGAGGTTCTCCATGAAGAAAAAACGGAGCACAATTGCTGCGGGAATCCTTCTCCTGGTATGCCTGATAATCCTGTGGACGGGGAGCCGTTCCAGCCAGGCGGGAATCCGGCAGTTCGTCCTCTCCCACCAGGCTGAGCTGGAGGAAATCGCAGCCGACTGCCTGAACCGGGGCAGAACGGCGGAGCGGTATAAAGGCGTCGAGGTGGAGGGCATCTACCCCGGTACATCTCCCATCATGCAGTTTTATACCGGCGGATTCGGACTGGTACCCTCCGCCGCCTATTGGGGCTTCTACTACTCGGAGAGCGGCCAGCCCGCCGCCTACCAGAACGTGGACATGGAGCTGGTACCCATCTCCGAGAACGAATGGACCTGGAGCGACGGCACGGATAACGGCGGGGTGACCCAGCGGATCGACACACACTGGTTCTCCTACAAAGCCTGGTTCTGAAACGGAGGTTTTTGATGAAACGAAAGCATATCCTTCTGACCGGCCTTGTGTGCCTGCTGCTTCTGGTGGGCTTCATCGGCTGGCAGCTGCTGTCTAGCTATACCCTGACGATCCGCCTGAACTGGGGCATTTCCATCCCCTTTCTGGCCCGCACCGCACCCTATTATGAAAAGGATTCCGGCCCCAGTTTTCTCGGGGACGGCATCCGGTACCATGTATTCTCCTACCAGTACGAGGACTTCATCGACCAGATGTTTGCCTGGGCCAGTGTAGACCGGGAGACCATCTACTATGACAGCCTCACCCAGGCCGCCGAAACCTGGCTGGATGAGATCGAGGTCCCGGCTGAATACCGCCCCGACTATGATGCTTGTTCCAGCTGGTATGGCTCCAAGTCGGACAACAGCGAGATCATCTTCTACTGGGATGCGGAGCGGAACCTGCTCTACTGCCTGGAATCCTTTCTCTGACCGTCTGGTTCCCGTTTCCCCGGAAATGGCGGTTGACAACGGCGGAAAATGTGATAGAATAACATGGTTAAATGCAATGACGAAGCCCAGCGGACCACGGCGCGCCCAGCGAGAGGGGATGGTGAAAGCCCTCCGCGATACGGGTCCGTAAGCCACTTCACCAGCCGCCCGGGAGGACCGGGACGCCTCATCCCCGTTATCGGATGCAATGAGATGCGTCCTTTGGACGCAGATCAGGGTGGTACCGTGGAGTAAACCTTGCTCCGCCCCTGACGTGGGGGCGGGGCTTATTTTTTTGCAGAAAGAGGAGATTGAGTCACATGCCCAAGAAATTCGGCCTGAACGAACTGCGGGAGATGTTCCTGTCCTTTTTTGAGACCAAGGGACATCTGCGCCTGCCCAGCTTTTCCCTGATCCCCCAGAACGATGCCTCCCTGCTGCTCATCAACAGCGGCATGGCCCCTATGAAGCCCTTCTTTACCGGGGAGCAGGAACCCCCCCGCCGCCGGGTGACCACCTGTCAGAAGTGCATTCGCACCGGGGATATTGAGAACATCGGCCACACCGCCCGCCACGGCACTTATTTTGAGATGCTGGGCAACTTCTCCTTCGGGGACTACTTCAAGAAGGAGGCCATTCACTGGGCCTGGGAATTTCTGACCAGCCCGGAGTGGGTGGGCCTGGACCCCAACCGGCTCTACCCCTCTGTATTTGCCGGCAATGAGACCACCCCCGCCGACGACGAGGCCTTCCGCATCTGGAATGAGGAGATCGGCATCCCCGCCGACCGGATTTTCAAATTCGGCAAGGAGGACAACTTCTGGGAGCACGGCTCCGGCCCCTGCGGCCCCTGCTCCGAGATCTACTATGACCGGGGAGAGCAGTGGGGCTGCGGCAAGCCCGGCTGCACCGTGGGCTGCGACTGCGACCGGTATATCGAGGTGTGGAACGTGGTGTTCTCCCAGTTTGACAACGACGGGGAGAACCACTACACCGAGCTCAAGCAGAAGAACATCGACACCGGCATGGGTCTGGAGCGGCTGGCCTGCGTATGCCAGGACGTGGCCTCCCTGTTCGATGTGGACACAGTGATGAACATCACCAACAAGGTGAGCGAGATTACCCACGCCCACTACGGCGAGAGCCAGGCCAAGGACGTGTCCCTGCGGGTTATTACCGATCACATTCGCTCGGCCACCTTCATGATCTGCGACGGCGTGCTCCCCTCCAACGAGGGCCGGGGCTACGTGCTGCGCCGTCTGCTCCGCCGGGCCGCCCGCCATGGCAAGCTGCTGGGGGTTAACGACCCCTTCCTTTACCAGGTGTGCGACACCGTCATCCACGAAAACGAGGGCCACTACCCCGAGCTGCTGGAGCGGCAGGACTATATCACCAAGGTTATCCGTACCGAGGAGGAGAACTTTGCCCGCACCATTGACGGTGGTCTGAAAATTTTCAACGACATGCTGGCGGGTCACAAGAACAAGGGAGAGCAGGTTTTCTCCGGCACCGACGCCTTCAAACTGTACGACACCTACGGTTTCCCCATTGACCTGACCATCGAGATGGTGGAAGAGCAGGGGATGCGCGTGGACCAGAAGAGTTTCCAGCAGCTGATGCAGGAGCAGAAGGAGCGGGCCAGAAAAGCCCGGGAAGCCCTGGGTGATTTGGGCTGGGCCGGCGTGGAGTTCGGCAAGGATGTGCCTGAGACCCAGTTTGTGGGTTACGGCAGCACCGCCATCGACGACGCCCGCGTGGTGGCCCTGGTGGTGGAGAATGAGCAGGCCGAGGCGCTGATGCCCGGTGTGGAGGGCATTGTGGTGCTGGACAAGACCCCCTTCTATGCCGAGATGGGCGGCCAGGTGGCCGACCACGGCCAAATTGCCGTCTCTGGTGAAAAGGGCTGCCGCTTCCAGGTCACCGACGTGCAGAAGAACAAGGGCGGCAAGTATATGCACTACGGCAAGATGGTGGAAGGGTCCTTGAAGGTGGGCGACACCGTCCAGGCGCAGATTGACAGTCAGCGCCGGCGGGCCATCATGCGGGCCCACTCCGCCACCCACCTGCTGGACAAGGCCCTGCGCACCGTGCTGGGGGATCACGTCCACCAGGCAGGCTCCCTGGTGGAGGAGGACAAGCTGCGCTTTGACTTTACCCACTTCTCCGCCATGACTGCCGAAGAGCTGGGCCAGGTATCGGCCATGGTCAACGAGGCAGTGTTGGCGGGCTATGACATCCACACCGACGTGCTGCCCATCGAGGAGGCCAAGCAGCGGGGTGCCATTGCCCTCTTCGGCGAGAAGTATGGCGACACCGTCCGGGTGGTGGATATGGGTGAGGGCTACTCCGTGGAGTTCTGCGGCGGCACCCACCTGGACAACACCGCCAAAGTGGGCGTCTTCCACATTGAGAGCGAGTTCTCCGTGGCCTCCGGCGTCCGCCGGATTGAGGCCACCACCGGTGCTCAGTCTCTGAAAATTATGAACCAAAACCAGCAGAAGCTGTTTGAGGCCGCCGCCGTGCTCAAGACCAAGCCCGGCGAGCTGCGGGAGAAGGCGGAGCAGACCGTGGCTGAGCTGCGGGAGCTGCGCCACATAGTGGAGAAATTCCAGGCCAAGGAGGCCGCGGGGGAGACCGAGCGCTTCCTGATGGGCTGCCGTCCGGTGGGAGATCTCAAGGTGCTCACCGCCACCCTGCCCAATGCCGATGCTCAGAAGCTGCGCCAGATGGGGGATATGCTCCGAGAGAAGCAGCCCAACATTGTGGCCGTCCTCTCCGCCGTCAGCGACGGCAAGATCACCTTCCTCACCGTTTGCGGCAAAGACGCGGTATCCCACGGCATCAAGGCCGGCGACCTGGTGAAGCAGGTCTGCTGCTGCTGCGGCGGCAAGGGCGGCGGCAAGCCGGACAGCGCCATGGGCGGCGGAAGTGATGTCCTCAAGCTGGACGATGCTTTGGCCAAGGTAGACGACTATGTGGCGGAAAAGCTGGGCGTGTAAGCCGCCCTTGCGCTGACTGGCATAAAACGGACCCGCGGAACTTTGTTCCGCGGGTCCGTTTTATATTTATCCCTTATTCTTCGCCTAGGATGGCCCGGGCAGCGGCCTGGATGACATCCACCGCCACATCAATGCCGATACGGCTGTTTACGCACAGGTCGTATTCCCTGCTCTGTCCCCAGCGGCCGGTGGCAAAGTAGTTGTAGTAGGACGCTCTGGCCTTGTCCTGCCGGATCACGTAGCTCTCCAGGTTGGACTCCGTCACACCGTACTCCTCTCTGGCCCGTTTGATGCGCTGATCCAGCGGCGCGTTGACAAACACCTTGAGCACGTGGGGCTCTTCCCGGAGGATATAGTCGGCGCAGCGCCCCACGATAACGCAGGATTCCCGGGCGGCGGCGGCCTTAATCACCTTGGCCTGGGCGATAAACACCTGATCCGGCACCGATGGGGTGGCCACCGTGGTATACAGATCATACAAAAAGCTGTTGGTGGGCCGCTGATGCTCCGTATCCCGGATGAAATTCTCCGAAAAGCCGGTTTTTCTTGCCACCTCGGTAATCAGTTGCTTGTCATAAAAGGTGATCCCCATCTTTTCTGACAGCCGTTTGGCAATGAGCCGTCCACCGGAGCCGTATTCCCGGCCAATGGTGATAACGATGTGCTTCATAAGAACACCTCCTGTCCTGACTTTAGTATAATACAGTTTAAGGCATTCGTCAAAGCACTTTTTACTGTCGGATATCGGTGCTGCCGGAATAGCGGGAGGGCAGCACCTGCTGAATGGCCAGGCCGTCGATCACGCCGTCCTCCCACATCTGGAGCAGCGCCGAGGGCTGGGCATACACCAGAGCGCCGTAAATCTCCACCCCGTTTTCCGCCACATAGTCCAGCACCCCTCCGAAATCCAGGCTGTCCGCAGGCCCGGCCAGGGCCTCCACCGCCTCCGGCCGCTCCGCCAGGTAGGCAAGCAGGATGGTAAAGTGCTCCTTGGCGGCGGCACCCTCGAACTGGGCCTTGCCTGTCTCAGAGAAGCTGCGCCCCGCCATCTCCTCCCTCATCTGGGTATAGGAGAACATGGGGTATTTTTCTGTATCCGGCGCGGCTCCCAGGTAGGGGCAGTCCTGGGTCTGGTAGCCGATGAGCCGCTGGTCTCCCTCCGCCGCCCGCACGGCAGCCCACCGGAAGGAGAGGGTACCCTCTCTGCGGTAGCCGGAATAGGCCTCCTCCAGCCGAGCAAAGCCGATGGGGTTGAGCTGCTCCGGAAAATGGACCCACACCGCCAGGTAGGAGGTCTCGGGCAGCTGGAGCAGGTAGTCCACCTTCTCCTGCCCATAGCCGCTGCCACTTAACTTTTTCCCCTCCCCGGCCATAAGCTCCATGACCAGCAAATCAAAGCCGCTCTGCATAGAGGGCGTAATCCAGCCTCCGCTCCCATATTCACCGGGGTCCATGGTTCGACTGATTTGCCTCTGCTCTCCCGTCAGCCAGTCCTCCGTTTTATAGGTGAGGGCGTACTTCCCAAAGCCCAGGGACTGGGCCTGGACGTCCCCCACCGTCTGGCCCGGCATCAAGAGGCTGTACAGAGCGGTCAAATCATAGGTGGCGTCGCTGTACTCCTCCTGGCCCACGGTCTGGGCGTTGGGCTGATAATGGAAGGAGGATACCAGGGGATTGACCACAAACTGCACCGCCAGCACCGCCGCAAGCACGATGGCCGCGGCCCACAGGGCGGTGCGCCGCAGCCGGCGGTTCACGGTCCGCTTCACCTGCTTTACCTCCGCGCCGGAGGTGGACAGGGCTCCTTCGCCCCCCTCCAGCGCCTCCAGGCCCTCCGCCAGATAGTCGGCGATGGCCTCACTCTTCTCCAGCTCCGCCTCCACCAGCGCCCGCTCGGCCTGAGTGGCGGTGCCGTCCTTGTATTTCTCCAGCAATTCCCGGAACGTCATACCATTCCCTCCAATCTGCCTTTCAGCTTCTTTCTGGCCCGGCACAGCATGGTCCGGGCCGCGCCGGGGGTGATGCCCATGGCCGCCCCCACCTCTTTCAGGGAGAGCTGGCCGTAATAGTAGAGCGTGATGATTTCCCTGTCCAGGGGGCTCAGCTGCTGCACCGCCTGATAGACCGCCCGCCGGGTCTCCTCCCGGAGCAAGTCCTCCAGCAGGTCCCCCTCTCCGGCCATTTTTTCCAAGTCAGGGGGCTCGTCGGCCAAGTGCCTGCGGCGGCGGCACTGGTCCAGCCACAGGTTGCGGCACACCTTGAACAGCCACCCCTTCCAGCCCTCCGCCCCTCCCTCCAGGGAGAGCAGAGCTCGGCAGAAGGCCTCGCTCATCAAATCCTGGGCCTGGGTCCGCTCCTGACAGAGAGAATAGGCGTAGAGGTACAGCTCTCCGGCATACTTGCGGTAGAGCTCCTCCAGTATATTGGGCTCCACGTCTCTCCCCCCCTTCATCCAATAAACGCACCGGCGCGGAAAATGTTACATCCCGTCATTCCGTTGCACGCTAAAGCGCCCATTGGTGCAATACTTGCGAGTTTTCAACAAAGTCCTCCCGCTTTTTTGCAATTAAAAAATTTTTACTTGCATTTTCGGGGGCAACGCATTATAATAACACCATCATGTTTGAGCGGGTACCGCGGCGCCGCTCTCAGTGTATCAAAATCCGGCCGGTCCGTCCACAAGGGCCGCCACACAAAGGGGTTTGGCAGTATGGCATTTACGATCACGAATTCTTATCTCCAGGGCGTATATGAGGATGTCTGCAAGAAGAACGCCCATGAGCCGGAGTTTCTCCAGGCGGTGGGTGAGGTGCTGGAGACCCTCCAGCCCGTGTTCAACCAGAAGCCCGATTTGGCCAAAACCGGCATCATCGAGCGGATGGTGGAGCCTGAGCGCAGCCTGCTGTTCCGGGTATCCTGGGTGGACGACCACGGCAAGGTCCAGGTCAACCGGGGCTATCGGGTGCAGTTCTCCACCGCCATCGGCCCCTCCAAGGGCGGCCTGCGCTTCCACCCCTCCGTCAACCTGTCCATCATCAAGTTCCTGGGCTTTGAGCAGGTGTTCAAGAACTCCCTCACCAGCCTGCCTCTGGGCGGCGGCAAGGGCGGCGCCGACTTTGATCCCAAGGGCAAGAGCAACAATGAGGTCATGCGCTTCTGCCAGTCCTTTATGACCGAGCTGCAGCGCCACATCGGCCCCGACACCGATGTACCCGCCGGCGACATCGGCGTGGGCGCCCGGGAAATCGGCTACATGTTCGGCCAGTACAAGCGCATCCGCAACGAGTTCAACGGCGTGCTCACCGGCAAGGGCCTGACTTACGGCGGCTCCCTGGCCCGTACCGAGGCCACCGGCTACGGCCTGTGCTATTTCACCGACGAGATGCTCAAGGCCGCCGGAAAGTCCTTCCAGGGGCAGAGCGTGGTTATCTCCGGCTCTGGCAACGTAGCCATCTACGCCAACCAGAAGGCCACCGAGCTGGGCGGCAAGGTCATCGCCATGAGCGACTCCAACGGCTACATTGTGGACGAGAACGGCATTGACTACAAGGTGATGCAGGAGATCAAGGAGGTCAAGCGGGCGCGTATCAAGACCTACCTGGAGTACGTTCCCACTGCCAAGTATTACGAGGGCTGCCAGGGCATCTGGACCGTTCCCTGCGATATCGCCCTCCCCTGCGCCACCCAGAACGAGCTGCCCCTGGAGGGGGCCAAGGCTCTGGTGGAGCACGGCTGCTTCGCCGTGGCCGAGGGCGCCAACATGCCCTCCACTCCCGAGGCGGTGGCCTACTTCCAGGAGCACGGCGTGCTGTTCGGGCCTGCCAAGGCGGCCAACGCCGGCGGCGTGGCCACCTCCGGTCTGGAGATGAGCCAGAACTCCATGCGTCTGAGCTGGACCTTTGAGGAAGTGGACCAGAAGCTCCACGGCATTATGACCAACATCTACCACAACTCCGCCAAGGCCGCCGAGGAGTACGGCATGCCCGGTAACTTCGTGGCTGGCGCCAACATCGCCGGCTTTATGAAGGTGGCCGACGCCATGATCTGGCAGGGTGTTTCCTACTAATTGGAACGTCTGTAACAATATGACTGCTTTCCCAGGGAGCTGCGGCAATGCCGCAGCTCCCTTTGCGTCGGCCACCGGACCCCATCGCAGATGGGGCGG
>NZ_CALXFV010000026.1 GCF_944387675.1 uncultured Flavonifractor sp.
CAGCTGAATCTCCGCCACCTCCGCCATGTTGTATACAGCTTTGTGCTCCGTCACCTCATGCCAGATATTTCTGGCGCCGAGGAGGGCGTAAATCTCCTGCTTATTCATCCTCAGACCTCTACTTTCGCAGAATCTTCTCCATCGCCCTGCCCTTGGCCAGCTCGTCCACCAGCTTATCCAGATACCGGATCTCCCGCATCAGGGGATCTTCGATCTTCTCCACCCGGACACCGCAGATTTTGCCCGTAATCAGCGTGCGGCGCGGGTTCAGGGCGGGGGCGTTCCGGAAAAAGTCGCCGTAGCTCACATCGCTCTGCTCCAGCCGGGCAAGCTCCTCCGCCGTATACCCGGTGAGCCAGGCGGTGAGCTGGTCCACCTCTCCCCTGCCGCGGCCCTTTTTTCCGGCTTTGGCCACCAGCAGAGGGTAGAGCTTGGCAAAGGGCATTTCCGTGACATCCATACGGGGCATGACGGCACCTCCTCGCTTTTTGTCATCATACCATACACGGCCCCGCGTGACAATCCGGCAGATTGCTCCGCAAAGCCCTAAACCTGTACTCCCACAAAACACATACGGCACCTGTCGAAATAAGAATCGCCTTTCCGGACGGAGCCCCATATAATGGCCACGAGACTATCTGCGTGCGAGGTTACGGCCATGGCGAGAGCATCTACGAAAGAGAACAAGAACATCTACCACAAAACCCGGGAGGCGCTTCACCTCACCCGGGAGGCGACCGGATACGAGCGGTTGGACTTTTCCTCCAGCGAGGAGAAGATGGACTACGTCTTTGAGAAATGTTCCAACAGCTTTTGCATCCAATGCCAAGGTGAGAGACTATACACGGCGAGGAGAATCCGATAAAATTTGTGATTGAGCATCTCTCCAAGCGGTTTGAGCGGAACGTGATTTTAAAGGACATTGACTTCGCCTTTGAGGAGGGAAAACTTTACGGCCTGCCGGACCGCAACGGCGCCGGCATAACCGCGCCCTCTTCAGCTGCCTCAACCGTGACATGAAGTTCCAGAAGAAACTGCCGCACCCCTGAGAGAGGAGCACTATGCTTACCACGCTGCGGCTTTCATTGATCAGCCGCAGCTATGTTTCTGTTGCGCCGTACTCCACCTCGGCCTGCATCCTGATCTACAAATTTGCGCCGGAAGCTTTCCGTCTGCGAACCTAAGGACATGGTCCGGGAAGCTCCATGGGCGTCCCGCCTGACCCCACCTTGCCGTGTACTCCTCCTGTCCCTCGGGATAAAAATACTTTTATAGAATATCTGCAAATAGAAAACGAGTATTTTACATTTCTGAGCGGCGGATTTACAATAAAGCCACAGCATACCATAAGGAGGTTGTTTTATGAACGCATTGGTCGCCTATTTTTCCGCCACCGGCACCACCGCCAAGGCGGCGAGGGTCCTGGCAAACGCCGTGGGCGGGGCGCTCTATGAGATTCGCCCTGCCGTCCCCTACACCAGCGCCGATCTCAACTGGATGGACAAGCGTTCCCGCTCCAGCGTGGAGATGACGAACCCGGACTCCCGTCCCGCTCTGGCCGATACCGGCGCCCCGGTGGACAGCCACGATGTGATCTTCCTAGGTTTCCCCGTGTGGTGGTATGTGGCTCCCACCCTTCTCAACACCTTCCTGGAAGCCTATGACTTCACCGGCAAAACCATCGTTCTCTTCGCCACCTCCGGCGGCAGCGGTCTGGGCAAGTCGGCAGCCGGGCTGCAGGCCAGCGCCCCCGGCGCCAGAATTGTGGATGGCAGGATGCTCAACGGCCGGCTGAACGAGGCGGAGCTGAAATCCTGGGCGGAAGGGCTGAATCTGTAAAGAAACGGATACTCATCTCGGCTTGAGGTGAGTATCCGTTTTTCCTCCGCTTCTCGCCGCACGTGGACGCCCGGTTTCTCATACGGGGCTTTCTCTATCTCCCGCCGGAACCGGCAGCAGTCCAAGGACAGCCTCAGGCTGAGATCTTTGAGAATCTTCTCCCGTTTTCGGTTGGATTCCCTCCAAAACTCTTGCAAATGGCGGGAAAACGCCGTATACTAACTGGGTATGTCTTATCGAAAAGGGTCAATGACGTTATTGCCCAAACATTTGGGAGGAGATACCATGGAACCAAAGCATAAGCGCGGCAATTTCACCGGATCCATCGGTTTTGTGCTGGCGGCAGCCGGCAGCGCAGTGGGTCTGGGAAACATCTGGCGCTTTCCCTATCTGGCGGCCAAGGACGGCGGCGGCGTGTTTCTGCTGTGCTACCTGGTCCTGGCCCTGACCTTTGGATTTACCCTGCTGACCACGGAGATCGCCATTGGCCGGAAAACCGGCCAGAGTCCCCTGACGGCCTACCGGTTCCTGCACCGCAGCTGGGGCTGGCTGGGCGTCGTCGCCTGTCTGGTGCCGGTGATCATCCTGCCGTATTACTGCACCATCGGCGGCTGGGTTCTCAAGTACCTGGCCACCTATCTGTCCGGCGGCGCCGGCGCGGCCATGGCAGACGGGTACTTTACCGGCTTTATCACCTCCACCTGGAGTCCCATCATCTGGTTCATTGTTTTCCTGGGCGCCACCATGCTTGTGGTATACAAAGGTGTGGATACCGGAATTGAGCGGTTTTCCAAGGTGCTGATGCCCATCCTTCTGGTGCTGATTCTGGCCATCGCCGTCTTCTCCCTGACCCTGACCCACACCGACAGCGCTGGAAACACCCGCACCGGCTTTCAGGGCCTTTTGGTCTATCTGGTCCCCGACTTCTCCGGCATAACCGCCAAGTCGTTGCTGATTATTCTGATGGACGCCATGGGACAGCTGTTCTTCTCCATCAGCGTGGCCATGGGCATCATGGTGGCCTACGGCTCCTACGTGAAGAAGGAGACCAATCTGGTCAGGTCCGTCAATCAGATTGAGATTTTTGACACGGTGGTGGCCTTCCTGGCCGGCCTTATGATTGTACCCGCGGTGTTCACCTTTATGGGGACCGAGGGTATGAACAGCGGCCCCAGCCTGATGTTCGTCTCCCTGCCCAAGGTCTTTGGGGCCATGGGCAAGGTGGGCGTGGTGGTCGGCGCCGTCTTTTTCCTGATGGTGGCCTTTGCGGCCCTGACCTCTTCCGTGTCCGTCATGGAGGCCATCGTCTCCAGCATCATGGACAAGTTCCGCATTGCCCGGAAAAAAGCCACCCTGGGGGTTACCGCCCTGGCCCTGGTTGCCGGTATCATCGTCTGCCTGGGCTACAATCTCTTCTATTTCGAGCTGATGCTGCCCAACAGCACTACGCCCGGTCAGATTCTGGATCTTCTGGACTATGCAAGCAACTACATCCTCATGCCGGTGGTGGCAATTTCCACCTGCATTCTCATCGGCTGGGTAGTCAAGCCCAAAACCGTCATCGACGAGGTCACGCTGGGCGGCTGCCGCTTTGGACGAAAGTCCCTGTATGTGGTCATGGTCAAGGTCGTCACCCCGCTGATGCTGTTTTTCCTGCTGCTCCAGTCCCTGGGGCTGCTGCGGCTCTGAGGCTGAAAGGGCTGTGATATACACGGAACCGGCCATCCGGCCTGTCCGGGAAGCTGATTGCAGAGGTAACCAGAAATGAAACTTGCCATTCTCTCCGACACCCACGGCCTGCTGCGGCCAGAGGTGTTGGAGCATCTGAACACGGCCGACGCCATTTTCCACGGCGGCGACATCAATAAGCAGTCCATCTTGGATGAGCTGGAACAGTACGCCCCTCTCTATGTGGTTCGGGGCAACAACGACAAGGAGTGGGCAGAGGCCGTCCCCCACCACCTCACCGTCACTTTGGGCGGGGTGCGTTTCTGCATGGTCCACAACAAAAAGGAGCTCCCGGCGGACTTGTCCGGGATTGACGCAGTGGTATTCGGCCACTCCCACAAATATGTGCAGGAGGAAAAGGACGGCCTGCTCTGGCTCAATCCCGGCTCCTGCGGCCCCCGCCGGTTTCAGCAGGAGATCACCATGATGATGGCGGAGGTGGAGGACGGCCACATTCAGGTGGAGAAGGTCCTCATTCCTCACATACTGAAATGATGGAAAGGAGCCTACAGATGCGAACGAAAAACGCCGCGCTGCTATTGGCGCTGGCTTTCCTGCTTGCCCTGGCAGGCTGCGGCACGGAGGAGGAGGCCTCGGCGTATGCCCGGCCGGAAAGCTGGGCCTATCTGGAAACGGACAAGGCCGCAGATGCGGATGTGTTTTTCCTCTGTCCCACCGTCTACGCCGGAGGGGAGGACAGCTTCAACATGTCCATGGATGACGAGGCCACCAAAAGCGATTTTCTGGGCGCCATCAATATGGAGAAGGGGATCTATGATGAGAATTGCCGTTTTTTTGCCCCCTACTACCGTCAGGTGGGGCTGAACGTCTACCTGCTTCCGGCGGAGGAGCGGGAGTCCTACCTGGAGCTTGCCTATGAGGACGTAAAAGAGGCCTTTACCTACTACCTGGACCACTACAACGACGGGCAGCCCATTCTTGTGGCCGGCTTTTCCCAGGGTGCGGATATGAGCCTTCGCCTGCTGAAGGACTGCTTTGCCGAGGAGGAAATCAACCGTCTGCTGGTCGCCTGTTACGCCGTCGGCTGGAGCATCACGGAAGAGGAGCTGGCAGAATACCCCCACCTTCGCTTTGCAGCCGGGGCAGACGATACCGGCGTTATCATTTCCTTCAACAGCGAGTCTGAGGAGATCACCGATTCGGTCATGATTCCCTCCGGTACCCGTACCCTGGCCATCAATCCCCTCAACTGGAAAACGGACGGCACACCCGCCGGACGGGAGGAGAACCTGGGCGCCTGCTTCACCGACTACGGCGGAAATATCGTCACGGAGATCCCCCAGCTCACCGGGGCCTATCTGGACCCGGTGCGGGGAGCTTTGAAGGTGACCGATGTCACCCCGGAGGAGTATCCGGCCATGCTGCCCACCTTTGCAGACGGGATTTACCACATCTATGATTACCAGTTCTTCTACCGCAATTTGCAGGAAAACGTGGGGGTCCGGCTGAACGCCTACCTGGCCGAGCGGGGATCAGCGCTCAGCGCTTTGTCCGCCCCCGCCCCTTGAAGTTCGCTTCACTCTCGTCCCTCCAGTGCTCGTCCAGAGGGAGGCTGCACCGGAACGGCCGCCACAACCCGGCCCACCACCTCATAGTTGAGCCGGATTCCCGCGCTGTCGCAGTGGTCGTTCACCGCCCGGGGGATACCCAGATGTCCCGCCGTCTCCACCGCGTCCATGTTGGCTCCCCGGAAGAGAAATTCCCAGCCGCATTTCTCCTTCTGCCGCCGGTGGTGATGACAAAGAGCGTGTGCTCCGGCACATCCTCCGGCCGGGCATATTTGCGGATGCTCCCAATGCGGCGGACGGCCCCGCCGGCGGCGCCCCTTTCCAGTCCCTATATGGAGCCGCTGCGGTCCAGAAGAAACAGCCGCTCCGTCAAATTCTGTCTCAGAAAAAATCCCCCTATCCTGTTTGGTTTGGCATCCAACCATAGGATAGGGGAATTTTCCTTTCAATGGGTCGCCCGGCAGGCGGCAAACAGCTCAGCCGCCCAACAGGCTCTGGTCAAAGGCGAAGAGCGCCTCGTTGATTTCAAAGATGTTGTAATTTCCGCGGGCGATGAAATACTCCACAATAAGGTCGAACTTGCTGGCATGGGAAAAGGCAAAGCCCGCCTTGTGGAGCATCTCCCGAGCCTCCTCCAGGGGCAGTTCCAGTGCCACGGCAAAAGCCATGGCGGTGGGCTTGGAGGGCCTGTAGTGCATGTCCGAGCGAATCTTGGAGAAGAGCTTCCGGTCGATGTTGGCCTTCTTGTAGCACTGGGCATCGGTGATGCCGGCCTCATCAATCTTCCGCAGCAACATTTGGGAAAAGCTCTCGTCCATCTCTCCCAGGGCCTCCTCCAGGCTGGCGGGGGCAGCGGCGGCGGGGGGCCACAGTCCGTCCTCCACGGAGGCGGGGGAATAGGCCTCGGCCCGGCGGCGGCGCTGCGTTTCCTCGCTGTCTGTGTGAGCGGCCACATAGCGGTCGTCTACGTAGGCGGCAATGTCAGCAAAAAGCTTCCTGCCGATGGTGTAGGATGCCCGGTCAAAAATGACCAGGTACACCGTCATATCCCAGGTGAGCAGAAACTCCCCGATGGTATCCACCGCCACCTTCAGCGCCTGGTCCTTGGGGTAGCCGTACACCCCGGAGGAGATGAGAGGAAAGGCGACGCTTTCACATTGATGGGCCAGGGCCAGCTCCAGGGAGGAGCGGTAAGCGGAAATGAGCAGCTCCCGCTCTCCATAGCCGCCGCCCCGCCAGATCGGCCCCACGGTGTGAATCACATATTTTGCGGGCAGGCGGTAGCCCTTCGTAATCTTGGCCTGTCCCGTTTTGCAGCCGCCCAGGGTGCGGCACTCCTCCAGCAGCTCCGGCCCGGCGGCATGGTGGATGGCGCCGTCCACTCCCCCGCCGCCCAGCAGGCTCTCATTGGCGGCATTCACAATGGCGTCCACCGGCATGGTGGTGATATCATTCCGCAGGATGGAAAGGGGCATAGAAACACCTCCCACAATTTAGTGCTCTCATAATACCATACACCCGCCCCACTGGCAAGGGTATCCCCCGCTCTTCCGGGGCGGCACCCCCGAAGACGGCTGCCAAACCGAGCTGGCAAGCCTCTTGACGATTTTTAACTTCCATGCTATTTTCATAATATCATGTGTAAATTTCTGCAAAATCCGAAGATGATTGTTTGAATTTGCAATCTGTCCGGGAGGGACAGCCGGCATCGCATAGTCTGCGCCATACTGGAACTTGGGGGGCGAGGAGATGACCTTTTCGGGTGGGATCAACTTTCTGATCTTCCGCAGCTTTTTCATCACAGTCATGACCCTTGGCATGATGGCCAGCCTGACCGAATTTCGCTTTGGGATCAAAACGCTGGTGAAGATCCTGACCCTCTACCTGGTCTGGGCGGCGGCCATCTGCGCCGTTTTGCTGAGGCTCGGCGGCGAGGAGCTGCTGCTCCGGTCCTTCCTGCTGACTCTGTCCCTGCCCGCAGTCTGGATTGCCTACTGGTCGGCCAAGGACACGCCGGCCCAGGCGGTGTTCAACTATATGACGCAGATCACCTTTTCCCTGCTGGGCGCCTCCGCGTGCCGCCTGCTGACCTACCGGCTCTCCCTGTCCGACGGAATGAACATTCTGCTGATGTGTGCTTTTTATCTGCCGGTGATCGGCCTGGAGTGGCGCTTCCTCCGCCGGCCCTTCCGCAATCTGGTGGCCGTGCTGCCCAACCGGTGGGCAACTCTCACCCTCATCCCCTGCGCCTTTTGCATCTACCTGCTCTTCCTGGCCAGCTGGCCGGGCAACTATATCTACAGTAAGGTCCAGATGGCCTACCTCTACGCCGGTGTGATCCCCATTGTGCTGGTGTATATTGCCGCTTTCAAAAGCTTGTTTCGGCAATATCAGGATCAGATGGAGCAGAGAAACGCCGCCATTATGGCGATACAGATCTCCGCGCTGAAAGAGAAGCTGCAGAACGTGAAGGAGGTGGAGGACGGCATCCGAATCCAGCGCCATAACCTGCGCCACCAACTCCAGACTGTTACGGAACTGGTGACCAGGGGGGATCGGGAGGCGGCGCTGGACTTCTTGGCCGCTGCCCAGAGCCGGCTGAATGAACAAAAGGAGGTCCGCTGGTGCAGCCCGCCGGTATTGGACGCCGTCTTCTCCTCCTACTTCAACCAGGCCAGAAATCAGGGCATCCGGGTGGATGCAACCGTCTCTCTGCCGGACACCCTGCCGGTGGACGAGGGGGAATTGGCCATTGTCCTTGCCAACGCGCTGGAAAACGCCATCCACGCCAATAAGGAGCTGCCTCCGGGGCAGAGGGAGATTCGCTGCAGGATGGTAGGCACACCTTCCGTCATGCTGGAGCTCTCCAACCCCTGTGCCAGCCCGGTGAGTTTGGACGAAAAGGGCCTGCCGGTGGCCCGGCAGGCCGGCCATGGCCTGGGGGTACAGTCTATTTTCTCCTTTTGCCGGAAAAATGGAGCCGTGTATCAGTTTACACAGGCGGACGGCTGGTTCCGGCTGCGGCTGGTCCTGTAAGGCCGCTTCTAGTGCCGCGCGGAAGGACTCCATCGGAGGCCGGCCCGGACTCTCGCATCTTCTTTCCTCTTTTCCATTGTACTTCGGCGGCATTTCCTGTATCATGAGGAAACAGGATATCACCCCCCAGAATTCAGGAGGAACACGGTATGTTTTTCAAGAAAAAGCAGGAGAGGCGCAGCTACGACAGGGAAACCCAAAGGCCGGTCATCCGCTCCAGCATCTGCACCGGGGAAAAGGTGGCGGGATTTCAGGATCTGCAAACCGGAAAATTTACCGACGTCATGCTGCTCCGTGTCCCCGGGGATTTGGAGGAGTTTCGTCGCCTCTACGGCATCGGCGCCGACGAGATTTCCACCCAATATTGAGGGGGACCGGTATGAAACAGTGCAGAATTACCGTCATGCGCATCACCCGGTATAAGGATCTGATGGCACAATATGAAAACCCCATCTCCCATGCCTGCGGCATGGAGGTGGGGCAGGTTTTCATCGCCAACGGCTGGGAAAAGCCGGAGGGCTTCTGCCAGAGCGCCTGGGACACTCTCTCCCCCTTTGTGCTGGCCCTGAGCCACGGCGGAGAAAATTTCTACGACGGCTGGATGAAAAATCCCAAGTCCGCCATGCTCTCCTGCAACGACGGCTTCCGACCGGTGAGCTTTCTGGTGGAGGCTCTGGACGAGGACGCAGGCTGAAGCGGTCCGCCCTCTCACATCCGCTGCCCGCCACGGAGCGGAAGGCGCGATATTCCAACCAATATACAAGGAGGAACCACCGGAGTGGAAGAATGTCTGATCTGTAAGGCGCCCCTGACCTACCTGACTCAGGATGAGGAGATGGAGTGCGCCATCTGCCACAGGCGGGAGCTCAGCAAAACCCGCTGTGTCAGCGGCCACTATGTATGCAACGACTGCCACACCCAGGGTATGGACACCATCTTCGGCCTGTGCCTGGCTGAAACCTCCACCGACCCGGTGGCCATTCTCCGGCGGATGATGGATCTCCCCTTCTGCCACATGCACGGTCCGGAGCACCATGTGATGGTGGGGGCGGCCCTTCTCACCGCCTACCGAAATGCCGGAGGGCGGCTGGATCTGGAGGAGTCCCTCCGGGAGATGTACAGCCGGGGCAAAGCCGTCCCAGGCGGGGCCTGCGGTTTTTGGGGGGCCTGCGGGGCGGGAATCGGCGCGGGTCAGTTTCTGGCTATCGCCACGGCGTCCACTCCCCTGGCCGGGGAGCCCTGGGGACTGAGCAACCAGATGACCGCCCGTGCGCTGGCGCGCATCGGCGCGGTTGGAGGACCCCGGTGCTGCAAGCGGGACTCCTTCCTGGCCCTTCTGGCTGCCGTGGAGTTTGTTCGGGAGCACCTGGGAGTGGAGATGACATCCACCGTTCCCGTCTGCTCTTACAGCGCCAGAAACAGCCAGTGCATCGGCAAGCGCTGCCCCTTCTCCGCAGCCAGGTAAGAGGCGCTCGCCCGGGGCGCCTGTATGTCTATTATCCCGGCAGCCGCTGCGCACCCCATGAAAAAAGGCCGGACATCCCCGGTCTGTCAGGAAAACGGGCGAAAGTGACCGGTTTGGTTGGTGGCATTTCCCCCGCCAAGCCGATATACTGATAGGCAAACCATCCCGTCAGGAGGAACCGCCATGAGTTTGGGAAGCAGCCTTTATCACGCCCGGAAGAAAAGCGGCCTGTCCCAGGAAAATGTGGCTGAAAAGCTGGGGGTCAGCCGCCAGACCATCTCCAAGTGGGAGACCGACGAAACCCTGCCGGATATCCGCCAGTCCAAGGGGCTGGCCATGCTCTACCACATGACCCTGGACGAGCTGATCCAGTACGACCTGGACGAGGCCCAGGCTCAGCAGATGATTGACAGCGTCAGCGACGAGGCCCAGGCGCGCATTGACTGGAGCAAGGTGTGGAGCAAAAAGTACCCGGTGTTGGCCACCTACCACCAGAAGGTGCGCATCGAGGATTACGCGCCTCCTCTGCGGGAGATGCTCACCCGGCTGCGGGTGGAATACGGCTACAGCAGCACCGACGCCGTGCTGGTGCTCAAAGACATCCTGGCCCGGGTGTGGAAGGGGCAGCTGGACTGACCCCGGCGGACACCTGGTCCCATATGGCTCTTCAAAAAGCTGGGGCATGCCGGACCGGCATGCCCCAGCGGCATCTCGAAGCTTTCACATCCAGCGGGGCGGGCCGTGGGTCAGCCCCGCTGGATGTCTCGGTTTGCGTAGGCGTTCAGATCCATTCCGCCCCGGCGGCCGGCCAGGAACTCATAGTATCCCTGGCAGCCGATCATGGCCCCATTGTCCCCACACAGGGAGAGCTGGGGCAGGTAGAGCCGGATTCCGGCAGCGGAACAGGCCCGCTCCAGATCGGTCCGGATGCGGGAGTTGGCGGCCACGCCGCCGGCCACCGCCAGCTTGCCCCAGCCCCGCTCTCTCGCCGCCTCCATGGCCCTGGGTACCAGGGAGTCGCTGACGGCGGCGGAGAAGGAGGCCGCCAGATCCTTCAGGTTCAGCTCCTCCCCTTTCTGAGCGGCGTTGTGGGCCAAGTTGAGCACGGCGGTCTTCAGGCCGGAGAAGGACATGTCCAGAGGGGCATCCGCCACGTGCGCCCGGGGCAGCTCATACCGCCGGTCGTCTCCCCCCTGGGCCAGCTTGTCCACCGGGGCGCCGCCGGGATAGCCCAGACCCAGCACCCGGGCCACTTTGTCAAAGCACTCCCCCGCCGCGTCGTCCCGGGTGGCCCCCAGAACTTCCATTTCGGTATAGTCCTTCACATCCACAATCAGGGTGTTTCCCCCGGAGACGCACAGACAGACAAAGGGGGGCTCCAGGTCGGGGTGGGAGATATAATTGGCTGCAATATGGCCCCGGACATGGTGGACAGGCACCAGGGGTACGTTCAGGCCAAAGGCGGCGGACTTGGCAAAATTCACCCCCACCAGCAGTGCGCCGATAAGGCCGGGGGCGTAGGTTACCGCCACGGCGTCGATGTCCGCTTTGCGCACGCCCGCCTGGGACAGGGCCTGATCAGCCAGACCGGCAATGGCCTCAATGTGCTTGCGGGAGGCGATCTCCGGCACCACACCGCCGTAGATAGCATGCATATCCGCCTGGGAGGCGATGGCGTCGGCCAGGACGGTGCGGCCGTCCCGCACCACTGCCACCGCCGTCTCGTCGCAGGAGGACTCAATGGCTAAAATATTCATTCCGTTTCCTTCGCTTCCTGAGAAAATGTGAGCGTCATCAGCAGGGCGTCCTCGTGCTCCTCCCGGTAGTAGTTCTTCCGGCGGCCCACCACCTGGAAGCCCAGCTTTTCATACAGGCCGATGGCGGGAAAATTGCTCTCCCGCACCTCCAGGGTGAGAAAGGCCAGCCGGGTCTCCCCCCACCGGAGACTGAACCGGAGAAGTTTTTCCGCCACCCCCCGGCGGCGGAAAGCGGGGGCCACGGCGATCTTTTCCAGAGTCCCCTCATCCAGAACGGTTCGCACCTCGCTGTAGCCCAGCACGGTACCGTCCTCCCCCTCCGCCACCATCAGGGAGAGCAGGCTGTTTTCCAGCTCCTGCTCCAGCAGGGCCGCCGGCCAGGGATGGGAAAAGCAGGCCCGCTCAATGGCCGCCACCTGGGCCAGGTGGGACCTGTCCATGGGGACCAGTTGACAGTTCATGGAACACATTCTCCTTTGCTCATCCAGGCCGGTAGTCCCGGCGGAGTCTCTTCCGATCCCAGCGGCACCTTTACGTCGGTCCGCTCCGGGCCGTAGATGGCCCTGTGGAGGGCCATGACGGGAGCCAGGTGCTCCGGCAGATAGGGCAGAAAGGTGGTAAAGCGCATGCCACAGGTGGCCATGTCGTAGGCCGGCACAAATCCGCACCGCCTATAGAAGGCCAGGCGGCGCTGTCGGAGGCTGTTCTCCGCCGGGTCATCCCCTTCCACGGGACGCTCGGCCTCAATGAGCAGCAGAGACTTTCCCTTTAGCTGCTCCGCCAGCATCCGGACAATCTGCCGTCCCAGGCCGCCGTTCCGCCGGGCGGCAGTCACTCCCAGGTAGTCCAGCAGGATACAGCGTTTATCGCCAGGCTCCATCCACAGGGTGGCGTAGCCCAGCAGGGCATCCCCATCGAAAAGCCCCCACACCTCGTACCTGCCCTGGTCCATCAGGGCCAGAATGTCAGGCAGGGGCTTGCGCTCGTTAGGGGGAAATGCCTCGGTCAGCTCCAGGTGGTACCAATCTTCCAGTGCTTTCCCAGTGATAGGACGCAGTTCCATCAGACGCTCCTTTCAGCCCTTGGCCTCCGCCCAGCTCCGACCGGCGTGGGCCTCGGCGATGAGGGGCAGGGCCAGCTCCACCACCCGCTCCATTTCTTGCTCCAGCAGCTCCTTCACCCGGTCGGTCTCCTCCTGGGGACACTCCGCAATCAGCTCATCGTGGACCTGGAGCACCAGCCTGGCCGCCAGACCCTCCGCCGCCAGCCTGTCCCGCACCCGGATCATGGCCAGCTTGATGATGTCGGCTGCGGTCCCCTGGATGGGCATGTTTAGGGCCACCCGCTCCCCGAAGGAGCGCAGGTTGAAGTTGGAGGACTTCAGCTCGGGCAGCCACCGGCGGCGGCCGAAGAGGGTGGACACATAGCCGTCGGCCTTGGCCTGCTCCACCACCCGGGTCATATAGGCCCGGACTCCGGCGTATTTTTCAAAATACTTCTCCATATACTCCTTGGCCTCGGCCCGGGTCACTCCGATGTCCTGGGACAGGGAGAAGTCGGAGATGCCGTAGACGATACCGAAATTCACCGCCTTGGCCCGGCGGCGCATCTCATGGGTCACGCTCTCTGGGGCCACGCCGAACACCTGGGAGGCGGTGACGGTGTGGATATCCTCCCCCTTCCGGAAGGCGTCAATCATATGCGTGTCCCCGGCGATGTGGGCCAGCAGCCGCAGCTCAATCTGGGAGTAGTCGGCGTCCACCAGCATGCGCCCCGCCGGGGCCACGAACATCTTCCGCAGCTCCGCCCCCAGCTGGGTGCGGACGGGGATGTTCTGCAAATTGGGCTCGGTGGAGCTGAGCCGCCCGGTGGCGGTGACGGTGTTCTGGAAGGAGGTGTGGATGCGCCCGTCCGGGGCGATGACCTTGGTCAGGCCCTCCACATAGGTGGATTTCAGCTTGGCCAGCTGCCGGTAGTCCAGCACCGCCGCCACAATGGGGTGCTTGTCCCGCAGCTTTTCCAGCACCTCGGCATTGGTGGAGTAGCCCGTCTTGGTCTTTTTCACCGGGGGCAGGCCCAGCTTGTTAAACAGGATATGGCCCAGCTGTTGGGTGGAGTTGATGTTGAAGCGCTCCCCCGCCAGCTCGTAAATCAGGGCCTCGTCGGCCTGGAGGCCCTGGTCCAGCATCTCCCCAAAGGCGGTGAGGGCAGTTCGATCCACCAGCATACCCATATGCTCCATCTCCGCCAGCGCGGAACACAGGGGCAGCTCCACCTCATAGTATAGCTTGTCCATGCCCAGCTGGGTGAGGCGGGGGGCCATGGCCTCCTTCAGCGCCCCGATGAGGGCGCAGTGGGACAGAAAGACTCCCAGTACCGCCGCCTGGTCGGCCAGGGGCGACCAGGCATCCTCGGCCAGATAGGTGTCCCTGGCCTTGTCAAACTCATGGTTGAGCCACCGCATGCCCAGGGTTTCCAGCTCATAGCTGCCGTCGGTGGGGGCCAGGAGATAGGCGGCGATGGCGGTATCAAAGACAAAGCCGCCCCCCTGAATTCCCTCGTCCAGCAGCCGGGAGAGCAGGGTTTTCACGTCGTGGGTGTTCTTTTTGATGTCAGGGGCAAAGAGGGCTTTCAGCACGCCGTCATACCCCTCCAGCCTGTCGGCGCGGAGGATGGCGGCGTGGCTGTCGGTCTCGCTCTCCCAGTGCTCCACCGCCACCACGTCCAGGGAGGGCAGGGCCAGCACATCCACGCTGTCACAGGTTCGCCAGATGGCCAGCAGCTCCTCCGCCCGGGCCAAATCCGTCACGTCCTCGCTGGTGCAGGTGCCGGTAAACTCCTCCTGCCGCTGCACTTCGCCCTGGGGGGCCTTCAGGTCCAGCTTGTCGATGAGCTTGTTGAATTCCAACTTCAAAAAGAGGTCATACAGAGCGGGGGCATTGGGTTCCCGCCGCAGGTTGGCCTGAGGGGTAAAGTCAATGGGGGCGTCGGTGCGGATGGTGGCCAAATCGTAGGACAGCCTGGCCTGCTCCGCCCCCTCCGCCAGCTTTTTCCGCACAGCGGGCTTGGCCTCCACGACCTCCAGGTCCCCATAGATGGTCTCCACGCTCTGATAGCGCTGGATTAAGTCCATGGCGGTCTTTTCCCCGATGCCCTTGACCCCGGGGATGTTGTCGCTGGCGTCCCCCATGAGGGCCTTCAGGTCGATGATGTGGATGGGGTCAAAGCCGTAGGCCTCCCGGAAGCTCTCCGGGGTCATCTCCCTGGTGGTGGTCTGGCCCATGCGGGTGGACACCAGCTTCACCCGGGTGGTGTCGGTGACCAGCTGGAGGGAGTCCTTGTCCCCGGTAACGATAACGGTATCCCACCCCGCCGCCGTGTCCTTCACCGAGATGGTGCCGATGAGGTCGTCGGCCTCCCAGCCGTCCAGCTCGTACCGGGGGATGTTCATGGCGTCCAGCACATCCTTGAGGATGGGAAGCTGGGCGGCCAGCTCATCTGGCATGCCCTTCCGCTGGGCCTTGTAGCCCTCATAGGCCAGGTGGCGGAAGGTGGGGGCCTTTCGGTCGAAGGTGACGCACAGCCCCTCCGGCCTCTCCTCTTCCACCAGCTTGAGCAGAATGTTCAGAAAGCCATACACCGCATTGGTGGGCAGCCCGTCCTTGGTGGTGAGCAGGCGGATGCCGTAAAAGGCCCGGTTGATGATGGAATTGCCGTCGATAACCATGAGCTTCATGGAAGGACCTCCCGCGCCCGGCTGGCCGGACATAAAATCTCAAGATACAGTATACCAGTTTTCCCCGCGCCCGGCAAGACATACCGGGGGGCGCCTGCAAGCGCGCCCCCCGGTGGATTATCTCTCCAAGCGGCCCAACGGCCGGTAGACCATGAAATACATGGTGATGACGCAGGCCAGACCCCCCACCACGTTGGAGACGGGTTCGGCCAGAAACACCCCGTCCACCCCGAAGCCCAGAGCGGGCAGCGCCAGGGTGAGCGGAGCCACAATAAAGGCCTTGCGCAGCAGGGAGAAAAACACCGCCTGCCGGGAGCGGCCCAGGCCCACAAAGACCGATTGTCCGATAAACTGGAAGGACATACAGAAGAAGGCGGCGAAGTAGAGACGAAGGGCCGGGATGCCGGCGGCAATCAGCTCCGGCTCGTCGTTGAAGATCCGGATAAGCAGTCCCGGCAGGAGCAGCACCAGCAGCCATACCGTCAGGGAATAAGCCATGGCCAGTACCGTGGTAAACCGGATGCCCTGGCGCAGCCGCCGGTATTCCCTCGACCCGTAATTGTAGCCCAGCACCGGCTGGCAGCCGCTGGTGATACCCTGCACCGGCATGGAGACTATCTCCCGGATGGAGTTGATCACCGTCATAATCGCCACATACAGTTCCCCGCCGCAGGCCTGAAGGGTGGCGTTACACAGCACCTGCACCAGGCTGTTGGTCATGGACATGACAAAACCGGAGGTACCCAAGGCGAGAATCCGCCGCACCCGCTTGGAGTGGAGGGGCAGCGTGGACAGGCGCAGCTTTAAAATAGCCCGCCGCCCGGTGAGAAACCGCAGCACCCACACCGCCGAGCAGCCCTGAGAAATCACCGTGGCCAGGGCCGCGCCCCGCACCCCCATATCCAGGCCGAAGATGAAAATGGGGTCCAGCACAATGTTCACTACCGCCCCCACCGCCACCGTTATCATACCCATGCGGCTGAAACCCTGGGCGTTGATAAAGGGGTTCATCCCCAGGCCGATCATCACAAAAACCGTACCCAGGATGTAAATGGTCAGATAGTCCCTGGCATAGGGAAAGGTCAGGTCGCTGGCACCGAACAAGTAGAGGATGGGCCGGCGGAACAGCAGGCATACCGCCGTCAGGCTCAGGCCGAAGAGCAGCAGCAGGGTGAAGGAGTTGCCCATAATCCGCTCAGCCTCCTCCTGCTCCCCCCTGCCCCGGTGAATGGAGCACAGAGGCGCACCCCCCGTCCCGCACAGGTTGGCAAAGCCCATGAGGATGGAAATGATGGGCAGGCACAGACCCAGGCCGGTGAGGGCCAGGTGGCCGGGCAGACGGCCCAGATACATCCGGTCCACCACATTGTAGAGGATGTTGATAAGCTGAGCAACCGTCATGGGAACCGCCATGCGGATGATATTGCGGGCCATACTGCCCTTTGAGAAGTCGTTGTTCACCTGGGCCTGCGTGACCCTCACCCCATTTTCCTGGTTGCAATGCCGGCGCTTTTGCAATATAGTAAAAGAATCATACCGGTTTTGTCTATTATATAACAATGGGCAGCCGCCCGCAAGACGGAAAGGATGGAGAGGTTATGGAGCTGCTGCGGCAGGCGCAGGCCATGGGCGAGGAGCTGGCGCGCTTCAAGGATGATCTGCACCGCCACCCGGAGCTGAGCTTTCAGGAGAGGCGCACCACCGCGCTTTTGAAGGACAGGCTGAGCGCACTGGGGCTGGAGCTGGTAGAGCTGGGAATGGAGACGGGAAACGTGGCCCTGCTGCGGGGCGCACTGCCCGGCGGCACGGCGGCCCTACGGGCGGATATCGACGCCATCGCCCAGCAGGAGGCGCCCCACGAGGGGGCCGTATCCTGCGTTGACGGGGTAATGCACGGCTGCGGTCACGATTTCCACACCGCCGCGCTGTACGGGGCGGCCCGGCTGCTGTGCGCACAGCGGGATACGCTGGCCGGCAACGTGCTCTTTCTCTTCCAGCCGGCGGAGGAGGTCACCCAGGGCGCCCAGGCCATGCTGGACCACGGCCTGCTGGACAAGCTGCCCCAGCGGCCCGGCTGCCTCTTCGGCCTGCACAACCGACCGGAGCTGCCTGCCGGCACCATCGCAGTGATGGAAGGGCCGGTGATGGCTGGTAAGAGCCACTTCACCCTCACCCTCCACGGCAAATCCGGCCACGGCGGCTCCCCCCACAAGTGTACCGACGTCATCGTGGCCGGCGCGGCGGTGGTGAGCGCCCTCCAGACCGTGGTGAGCCGGGACACCGACCCTCTGGACAGCGTGGTGTGTTCGGTGCTCTCCGTCCATGCAGGCACACCGGACAATTTTGTTCCCGACCTGCTGACTATGACAGGCAGCATCCGCTACCACCAGGAGCCGGCCCATCAGAAGGCCCGCCGGCGTCTGGAGGAACTGACCGCGGGCGTAGCGGCCGCCTACGGCTGCACGGCGGAGGTGGACTTCCATCCCGGCGTACCCGCCACCGTCAACTCCTCCCGGATGACCGGTCTGGCAAGAAGGGCGGCTTTGGAGCTGGTGGGACCGGAACGGGTGGTCTCCCCCCGGCCCGACATGGGCTCGGAAGACTTTGCCGTGTTCGGCCAGCACATCCCCGCCTTCTTCTATTGGGTAGGTTCCGGCTTCCCCGGCCAGGCCAACCCCTGCTGGCACAATGAGCACTTCCGTACCGACGACTCCGCCCTCCCCCTGGCCGCCGCCCTGCTGGCCCGGTCCGCCCTGGTGGGGCTGGAGGCTCTGGCGGAAGTCCCGCCCGCCCTCTGATCCGCCCGGCGGGCGGCATGAGATTTGAGGTGATTGCCATGGACTTATGCAACCAGTCTGACATCAAAGCCCTGCTGGCCCGGCACGGGTTCCGGTTTTCCAAACGCATGGGCCAGAATTTTCTCATCCAGAGCTGGGTCCCCCGGGAAATCGCCAGGGCCTCCGGCGCGGACAAGGGCTGCGGCGTGCTGGAGATCGGCCCTGGCATCGGCCCGCTGACGGTGCAGCTGTCCGCTCTGGCCGGCAAGGTGGCCGCTGTCGAACTGGACCGCTCCCTGCTCCCCATTTTGGCGGAGACCTTGGCTCCCTGCGGCAACGTTACCGTCATCCCGGGGGACGCCATGAAACTGGACCTGGCCGCCCTGGCGGCGGAGCAGTTTCCCGGCCTCACCCCCATGGCCTGCGCCAACCTGCCCTACAATATTACCACTCCCGTCCTCACCGCCCTGATTCAGGCCGGCTGCTTCCAGGCTATCACGGTGATGATCCAGCGGGAGGTGGCTCTGCGCATCTGCGCCCAGCCCGGCTCCCCCGACTATGGCGCCTTCTCGGTGTTCTGCCAGTACCACACCCAGCCGGAGCTGCTGTTCCAGGTACCCCCGGAGTGCTTTCTTCCCGCCCCCAAGGTCACCTCCGCCGTACTCCGGCTCCTCCCCCGGCCAGAGCCGCCCCAGAGTCTGGTGGAGGAGTCCCTCTTCTTCCGGGTGGTGCGGGCCGCCTTTGCCCAGCGCCGCAAGACTCTGCTCAACGCCCTCTCCGCCACCCTGGGCGGTACGCTGGGCAAAGAGGAGCTGCGGCAGGCGCTCCAGGGGGCCGGACTGGACCCGAATGTGCGGGGCGAGCGGCTCGGAATTGCTGAATTCGCCGCGTTGGCTGCAAATTTGCGGGATATGGGCGGGTTTTCTTCCACTAGTTTGCATGATTTATAAATTGTTCTTGCATTTTTTCCAGTTTTAGCATAGAATAGACGAAAGACCCGCGCCAACTTTTTTCACAGGGGGGATCTACTTTGGCACTGACTACAAACAAAGCTGTATTGAATTGGATCGACGAGATGGCCGCCATGACTCAGCCGGACCAAATCGTGTGGATTGACGGGAGCGACACCCAGATTGAACAGCTGCGGGCTCAGGCATGCGCCACCGGCGAAATGGAAAAGCTGAACCAGCAGCTGCTGCCCGACTGCTACCTTCACCGCACCGCCGTCAATGACGTGGCCCGGGTGGAAGACCGCACCTTCATCTGCTGCAAAAAGCAGGAGGACGCCGGCCCCACCAACAATTGGATGGACCCGGAGGAGATGTACGCCAAGCTGAAAAAGCTGTACACCGGGGCCATGAAGGGCCGGACCATGTATGTCATTCCCTACTCCATGGGCGTGGTGGGTTCTCCCTTTGCCAAATACGGCATTGAGCTGACCGACTCCATCTATGTGGTGCTCAACATGGCCATTATGACCCGGGTGGGTCAGGCGGTAGCCGACGTGATCGGGGATGACTTTGTCAAGGGTCTCCATGCCAAGGCGGATATTGATCCGGAAAACCGCTATATCGTCCACTTCCCCGAGGACAACACCATCATGTCCGTCAACTCCGGCTATGGCGGCAATGTGCTGCTGGGCAAGAAGTGCTTTGCCCTGCGCATTGCCTCCTATCTGGGCAAGCACCAGGGCTGGATGGCTGAGCACATGCTCATCCTGGGGGTGGAGAATCCCCAGGGAGAGGTGCGCTACCTGGCCGCCGCCTTCCCCTCCGCCTGCGGCAAAACCAACCTGGCCATGCTCATTCCTCCCGAGCACTACCGCAAGAAGGGCTGGAAGGTCTGGTGCGTGGGTGACGACATCGCCTGGCTGCGGGTAGGTCCCGACGGCCGGCTGTGGGCCATGAACCCGGAGTACGGCTTCTTCGGCGTGGCGCCCGGCACCAACGAGAAATCCAACCCCAACGCCCTCCACTCCACCCGGAAGGGGACCATTTTCACCAATGTGGTACATAATCTGGACGACAACACCGTGTGGTGGGAGGGTCTGGACAAGAACCCGCCCGAGCACGCTGTGGACTGGAAGGGCAACCCCTGGAACGGCAAGGTGAGCACCGAGAAGGGCGCCCACCCCAACAGCCGGTTCACCGCCCCCGCCAAAAACTGTCCCTGCATTTCTGCTGAATTTGAGAATCCCGCCGGGGTGCCGATCTCCGCCCTGGTGTTCGGCGGCCGCCGGGCCAAGACCGCGCCTTTGGTATACCAGAGCCGCAGCTGGGAGCACGGCGTGTTCGTAGGCTCCATCATGGCCTCCGAGACCACCGCTGCCGCCACCGGCGCCGTGGGCGTGGTCCGCCGGGATCCCATGGCCATGCTCCCCTTCTGCGGCTACCACATGGCCGACTACTGGCAGCACTGGCTGGATATGGGCAAGACCCTGGGCGACAAAGCCCCCAAGATCTTCAATGTCAACTGGTTCCGCACCGACGACGAGGGACACTTCATCTGGCCCGGCTTCGGGGATAACCTGCGGGTGCTGGAGTGGATTTTGAAGCGCTGCTTCCAGGAGGCCGACGCGGTGGAGACCGCCATCGGCTATGAACCCAAGGCTGAGGATATCGACCTGGAGGACTCCGGAGTGGATTTGGATACCCTGAAGGACCTGCTGGGTGTGGACACCGCCCTGTGGCAGGAGGAAGTGAAGGGCATCCACGAGTTTTACCAGAAATTCGGCGACAAGCTGCCCGGAGAACTGACCCGGGAGTTGGACGCCCTGGAGGCGCGGCTCAGTAAATAAATACTTTCGCATCCAGCGCCGGCGCAGCAATGCGCCGGCGCTCAGCTTGTCGAAAAAATTTCGCTTTCCTATTGTGTTTCTGCACAAATACGGCCTCCTTTATTTCCATGGAATATGCACAAATATTTTTATTTTCTATCTTGTTGTTTGAAAATTACGTAAAAAAGTGCTAAAATAAGGCCAAAAGAAAAGGAGGCGAACCATGTATCAGATTGGAGATATGGTGGTCTACGGCGGCAGCGGTGTCTGCCAGGTTACCGCCGTGGGTCCTCTCGCCTGCCAGCCGGGCAGCCGACGGCCTTATTACACCTTGCGCCCCCTCCACGGTACAGAGATTATCTACGCGCCGGTGGATTGCAAGGTATCCATCCGTCCGATGCTTACCGCTGAGGAGGCGGAGCTGCTGATCCGGCAGCTGCCCGCTGTCCCGGCGGAAAATCTTGAGGGAAGCAGTAATGTTCAACTGCTCTCCCGCCGCTATCAGGATGCCTTCCGCAGCAACAGCTGTCTGGACTTGATTAAGCTGCTGAAAACCATCCATCAAAAGGACAGTGCCGCCCGCAGAGAGGGAAAGCGGCCCGGCAAGGTGGAAGAACACTTCCGCAAGCGGGCGGAGGAACTGCTCTACGGTGAATTCTCCGCCGCCCTCCACATCCCCATGGACGAGGTGCCAAGCTACATCCACCGCAGGCTGAACAGTCAATCCCCCACTTGATTTCCCTGTCTCACCCCCTCCTTTCCCCGCATAGAATGGGCGGAAAGGAGGGTTTTTCATGCCCATCATCTACCTGTCCCCATCCACGCAGGAAAATAACCTCTATGTCAGCGGCGGCACGGAAGAGGAATGGATGAACCGGCTGGCCGACGCCATGGAGCCTTACCTCACCGCCTCCGGCATCCGCTTTTCCCGCAACACCCCGGATATGACCGCCCTCTCCTCCATCCGGGCTTCCAACGCCGGCAACTACGACCTACACCTGGCCCTCCACTCCAACGCGGCGCCGGAGGGCAGATACGGCCAGGTACGGGGAATCCTGGCCTACTACTACCCCGGCTCGGCCCAGGGGCAGGAGGCGGCCAACCTCATCGCCAACGGCCTGAAAACCATCTATCCCCTGCCCAACCTGGTGCGGGCGGAGGCCACCACCTCCATCGGGGAGGTACGCCGGGTCCGAGCGCCGTCGGTCTTTCTGGAGCTGGGCTACCACGACAACCGGGACGACGCCGCCTGGGTCAAAACCAATCTGGACGCCATTGCCCGAAACCTGGTACTCTCCCTGACAGAATATTTCGGCCTGCCCTTCCTGGAGCCCCAGAACCCCCGTCCGGCGGTGGTGGACGTGTCCTGGGGATACCTCAATATCCGGGACGCCCCCTCCCGCTCCGCACCTGTGCTGGCCCGGGCCTACGACGGTGCCAGGCTCACCGTGCTCAACCAGTGGGAAGACTGGTATGTGGTGCGCTTCGACGGACTGGTGGGCTGGGCCAGCGCCAACTTTCTGACGTGGGTCTGAGCGCGTCGATTTCAGCGTTCATAAACTGTTCACAGTAAATTTGAAAACGGTTCATCACTTCCCAAGGGAATCTGCTATGATAAAAGCCGTAAGGATACCAAAGACACCAGACTCCTCCTCTCTTCTCTCTTTCCCAAGTGCACAGTACACTGTCCTCCCGCAGAGCGGCAAAAGCTCTCTGCGGGAGGGACAGACCAAAATCCCGCGCTGCCTGGATTCAGGGGCGCGTTTTTTGATTCCAAAATCGGGGATATTACTTCCATTTTTCGGACACAATGTGGATGAGGTGATCGAACATGTCCTATGTCAATCCCGCCATTCGTCCCCAGTTTGACTCCATGCCCGCTCAGCTGAGGGAGCACATTTTACAGATGAACATCAGATTGGACACCATGGCCGACCTGATGGGCTGCCTGGAGCGCATTGTGGCCCAGGAGCAGAACGGCTGAAGGCACCGGCAGAATTTTTCAAATTTATTTCATTTTCTGCTTGCATTCCTTCCGAAACTGTGCTATCATAATTAAGCTGTCAGAAAGAGGCACGTCTTTTTCTCTGACATGCGGCTGTAGCTCAGTTGGATAGAGTGTTTGGCTACGAACCAAAAGGTCGGGGGTTCGAATCCCTTCAGCCGTACCA
>NZ_CALXFV010000027.1 GCF_944387675.1 uncultured Flavonifractor sp.
GAGCAGCTGGCCAGCGGACACATCGCCTATCCCACCGACGGGGGAAATCTTTACTTTGATCCGGACACGGGCTGTGTGGTGGCCGCCGACCTCAGCGTTCGCAACGCCGTGATTCCCGCCGAAATCAACGGCATTCCCGTCACTTCCATCGGCCAGCGCGCCTTTATGGAGCACGCGAACCTGCAGTCTGCTGTGCTGCCCAACGGCCTGACCACCATCGAAGCCTGGGCCTTTTGGGACTGTGACAGTCTTCAAAGCGTCTACCTCCCCGATACGTTGACGGGCATCGCCTATCGGGCCTTCGACCGGTGCTGGGAATTGACGGATGTCTACTATGAGGGCTCCGAGCGGCAGTGGCAGCGCCTTCCCGTCGCCCCTGAAAACGACGATCTCGACTTGGCCACGCTCCACTGCGACTATCGCTACTGACCCCCTGATGCGACAACTCCTGGAAAAGCAGGCCGTTCCGCTGCCGCAGCGGCTGTCCCACACGGCCCCTTCTCCTACATTTTGGTCTGCATTTTTTTCTTTACAAATATTTTGCTTTCGATTATGATTGATTACGTAGTCGGCACGCGGTGCCTGTCAAACCGTCCCCGGAACAGACTGCGTCAGGCCCGGTTTTGAGCCTGCGGACGGCGGAGCCTTGCAGGATTCCACTGTGGGGAGGTTTTACGGCTTAAGCATCTCAAAGTGCCTATTTATTTGCCTTTGAATGGGATTATGTGTCTATCCGTCCATTTTCTGAATTGCTGTATGCACGTATGCACCTGTACACACGGTAAGGAGGGTCCCCTGTGTTTGGCGCCATGAACTGCAGCGCTTCTCAAATCAATCTGCCCGCTGTACTCGTAGCTAACGGCCTGGGTGTCTTCCTGCTGCTGGCCATTTTGTACAGCAGGTATAAAAGAATGCGCTCCCGCTCCTGTGACGAGCGTTTTTTCCATTGGATGTGCCTGCTCTGCCTTGTGCTCTGCGTTTTGGAAATGTGCGGCTTTCTGCTGGACGGCAGGCTATTTCCCGGTGCGCGGCAGGCTGCCCTTATATGCAACACGGTTATCCTGCTGCTGGCCCTTTCCCTGGCCTATCTGTGGGTTCGGTATGTGGACTGCAAGCTGGGCCTGAATGTCGGACACGGGGCGGCAACCTATCTTGCGGCCATTCCCGCCTTGCTGACCGGCTTTGTGACCCTGACTAATCTGTTTTTCCCCCTGTTTTTCGGCATGAACAGCTCCAACCACTACTACCGCACCCCCATCTTTTTCCTCCCGTGGATTGTAATATACGGATATATGGCCTGGGGCGCGCTGCAATCGTACCGCTATCAGCGCACCTCAAACAACCGGCTGCTGATCCCTCTGCTGATGTTCCTCGTTCCCGTCTTCCTGGGCAGTCTGATCCAGATGTTTTGTTACGGCTTGTCCCTGATCTGGGTCTCCTCCGCCCTTGGCCTTACCTTTCTCTATATTAATTTGCAGAGCGAACAGGCCTATCAGGACCCCCTGACCGGTCTGTACAACCGCAATTATCTGCTGCACTATATGGACCATATTGCCAGGCAGGTCAAGAAGGGGCGGCATATCACCGGGATCATGCTGGATATCAACGAATTCAAGCAGATCAATGATACCCTGGGCCACTCCGAGGGTGACGCGGTGCTGCGGGCGGTGGGCAGCCTTCTGCTCCGCTCCGCCAAAAACAACATCGTGGTCCGGTACGGCGGCGACGAGTTTGTGATCCTGCTGGAGACTTCGCACCCAGAACAGGTCCAGACCGTTCTGAACAACATCAAGCAGGCGCTGGACTCATACAATGCCACCAGGGGTTCCCTGCCCCCGCTATCCTTTTCCATGGGGACGGCGGAATTTGAAGAGCAGGATATCTACCGTTTCTTTCAGAATATGGATTCCAGGATGTATGATGAAAAGCGGACCTTCTACATGCACAGGGAGATCCATGAGACTGCTTCCAATGATACACGACCCGGAGGCACTGGGGTATGAATACAACACGAAAGCGCTTCGGGCTGCACGGCAACCTGCTGAACATCCTTCTGCTGCTGTTTGTGGCGGTGCTGCTGGTATTTGGAATTGTCCTGGTGCGTATCAAGCTGCTGCAAAACGCCCAGAGTCTGGGCATGGCGCTGGCCCGCAGCTACGCTGTGGAAGAGGAGCTGAACATCACCTCCCTGGAGACCAATCTGACTCTGGTCAGCCAGTTTGTGGACGAAATCCTGGACGGCGGCGGCGATCCCGCCGCGATTCAGCAGTGGCTGAGCAGCTACTTTTCCAAGCTGTCCGGCATCATCGGGGAGGGCCTGGTGGACTTCTACGCGGTGATCGACGGGGAGCTGGTGGCGGTCAACCCCTGGGAGGGAGACGCCACCTACCAATATACTCAGGCCGACTGGTATATCAGGGCCATTGAGGCGGAGGGCCAGACCGTGCGGGGAGACACGTACCTGGACGCCGTCACGGGCCAGAAAATCTTTACCATCTCCAAGCGCCTTGCCCAGGGGGGAAATGTGCTGGCCATGGATGTCTATATCCAGAATCAGGGTCTGCACAACACCGCCCAAACCCTGCCGGCGGACTGTTCCTACTTCCTGTGCGATGAAAAGGGGCAGCTGATCTACTCCAGTACCAAGTGGGCGATTGATCAGGCCACGCTTCAGGGCTATATGGACTATGTGATGGACGGCATCTCCGACGGCATGCTGCTGGCCTATGACGCCTTTGTAAAGGACACGGAGGGTATCTCCCGGGGCGTCTACTACCAGACCATGAGCAACGGCTGGACGGTCATTCTGACCATTCCCATCCGCCTCATTCTGATGGGGGATCAAAGCACTCTCATCTATATCATGTCCGGCCTGGCCCTGTTTCTCTTCCTGGCATTGGCCTTTGTCACCATTCAGGATATTTTGAGAAGCCGCACCATGAAAAAGGCGGACGACACCATCCGCATGCTGGGAGATTCCTTTTACTCCATCTATCGGGTCAACCTCCGGGACGGAAGCTACGAGGGCATTAAAATCTATCAGGACCTGTTGGATAAGCTGCCGCCGAAGGGGGATTACGCCTCCCTCTTGGAGGTCATGCGCCTCGTGGTGAAGCCCAGCACGTACCAGACTTTTGAGGCGAGCTTTTCCCTGGAGAGCATCCAGCAGCGAATCGAACAGGGAATCGCCGACTACGGCGGAGATTACCAGCGTCTGTTCGGCGACAGCTATCGCTGGGTCAACATCCGCACGCTCTACAATCGGGAGGTGGCCCCTGACACCGTAATCCTCTGCTTCCGGGATGTGGACGTGGAGAAGCACCGTCAGCTTCAGAATACCATTATCTTACAGGACGCTTTGGAAGCGGCACAGAAAAGCACACGGGACCGGTCCGTCTTTTTCAGCAGCATGTCTCATGATATGCGCACCCCGCTCAACGCCGTCATCGGCTGCTGTACCCTGGCGGAAAAGAGCTGTACGGCCGGAGACCGGGACAAAACGCTGGAGTATCTCAAAAAAATTGAGTTTGCGGGAAAGCAGCTTTTGGAGCTGATCAACGATATTCTGGAGCTGTCCAGAATGGAAGCCGGAAAGAGCTGTCTGGACCAGAAGGAGCTGGATCTGGAGGTCCTGCTGCGCAATATTGCCGGAATTTTTCAGGACCAGGCTCAGGAGAGCGGGAAGACCTTTACGGTAAGCATGGATATCCGTGAGCCGCTGGTACTGGGTGATGAAAAAAAGCTCATTCAGATTGTCAACAATCTGTTGTCCAACGCCTTCAAATACACCTATCCGGGGGACAGCGTCCGCCTGGAGGTTCGGCAGTTTGAGTTTCAGCGGCACAGCAAGTACCAGATCGTTGTGGAGGATACGGGCATTGGCATGTCCCCCAGCTTCCTGGAGCGGCTCTTCGATCCCTATTCCCGGGAGACCACCTTCTTTTCCCAGTCCACCGTGGGAACAGGTCTGGGCATGTCCATTGTCAAAAGCCTGATCCGCCAGATGAGCGGCGAGATCTCCGTGGACAGTACACTGGGAGAGGGGACCCGCGTCACGGTGACTATTCCCCTGAAAGCGGCCCACAACCAGGAGGACGGCGGGGAAGGCGCCCTCTCCCCCCTCAGCTCCGGAGACGGATTCCGCTGGGACGGGCGCACCATTCTGGTGGCCGAGGACAACGAAATCAACCGGGAAATCGTCACCGAGCTTCTCCAGCTTCTGGGCGTACAGGTGGTGACCGCCGTCAATGGACAAGAGGCGGTGCAGGCCTTCCTCGCCTCCGCACTCTACTCCATGGACGCTATCCTGATGGATATGCAGATGCCCGTGATGGACGGCTGCGAGGCGGCCGGCACCATCCGCAGCCTAAACCGGGCGGACGCCGCCCAGGTGCCTATTATCGCGGTGACCGCCAACGCCTTTGCGGAGGACATTGACCGAACCACCCAGGCGGGTATGAACGGCCACATCTCCAAACCCATTGACGGCGCGGTACTGGGACAGACCCTGGAGAGGCTCATCGGAGTATGGGACCGTGTCCGAAAGACGTCCAGGGAATAAGGTGCAGACAGGGGGGGCTGCCAGTTGTATGATTCCGGAGAAAACACCCTCCTCATCGTGGATGACGAGGAGATCAACCGGGCCATTTTAGCCAATCTTTTTGAGTCGGAATACAAAATCATTCAGGCGGAGGACGGCCAGGCCGGTCTGGAGGCCATCCAGACCTACGGGGAAGAGCTGAGCGCGATCCTGCTGGACGTGGTCATGCCCCGGCTCAGCGGAATGGAGCTGCTGCGGCAGCTTTCCCGGCAGGGGCTGACCACACGGGTCCCCATCTTCCTCATTACGGCAGACGTGGGCGGCGCCACCATGCAGGAGGCCTACGGACTGGGCGTGATGGACGTTATCTTCAAGCCCGTGGTCCCCTACGTGGTTCAGCGGCGAGTCAACTCCGTGGTGGAGCTGTTCTGCGCCCGGCGCAGGCTGGGCGCGGAGGTGGAGCGGCAGCGGGACCAGCTGCTGTTTCAGACCCAACAGCTGGCTGAGATGGGCATGGGGATGGTGGAGGCCCTCTCCACCGCCATCGAGTTCCGAAGCGATGAGTCGGGCGAACACGTCCGGCGTATTCACGACATCACCTGTCACCTGCTGCGGACGACTCCCCTGGGCGAGGGCCTCCCCGACGACCAGATCAGTCTCATCGGCGTAGGCGCTATCACCCACGACGTGGGAAAGATCTCCATTCCCGACGCCGTTTTGAACAAGCGGGGCCGCCTGACGCCAGAGGAATATGAGCTGATGAAGACCCACACCATCAAGGGAGCCGAGCTTCTGTCCAAAATCCCCCAGATGCGGGAGCATTCCGCCTATCACTACGCCTATGACATCGCCCTGCACCACCACGAGCGGTGGGATGGGGGCGGATATCCCCACCACCTGGTGGGAAACGAAACGCCCATCTGGACCCAGATCGTGGCCCTGGCAGACGTGTATGACGCGCTGGTAAGCAAGCGCTGCTACAAGGACGCCCTTGCCGCGGACGTAGCGCTGGAGATGATCCGCACCGGACAATGCGGCGTGTTCAACCCCGACCTGCTGGCATGCTTTCAGCAGGCTGAACCTTACCTGAGAAGTTTTTACCGTACCGCCAAGGGGGCATAAAGAGTTTATGGAGCAAGGCAAGCAACAGCTGCTGTGCGCGGCAGGCATTGATGTGGAGGAGGCTCTGGGCCGGTTTATGGGAAATGAAGCCCTGCTGCTGAAATTCCTTCTCCGATTCCCGGGAGACGATACCTTTTCCCGATTGCGGCAGGCGATGGAGGCCCGAGACACCACCCGGGCCTTTGAGGCCGCCCACACCCTCAAGGGTGTGGTGGGAAACCTGTCCATGAAGGAACTGCACGGGCGGCTTGTCCCCCTGGTGGAGGCCCTCCGGGCGGGAGATGCGGATGCCGCGGCAGAAAACTGGCCGGCACTGGAGGCCGCGTATGGCAAAACCCTTGCGGCTCTGGAGCGGATAACCTGAGCCGGCATGAAGTGAAGATTGGGCAAACCCGCCGAAAGACGGGGACGCAAAGCTGTGAGTCTACGGCATATACTGCTAGGATCGTCAGGCTGCAAAAACCTTTTTCTGAGACCGGGGAAAGATTTTTGCAGCTTTTTTATTGGGGGTGTCCGCTTGAACGAGGTATACCGGCAAGAGAAAAAGTATTTTATGAATCTGGCGGACATGGTCCGGCTGGCCGGGCAGCTGGAACGGGTGATGCTCCAGGATGACCACAACGGCGCCCAGGGCTACCCCATCCGCTCCCTCTACTTCGACACGCTGGACGACCGGGACTACCGGGAAAAGCTGGACGGGATGGAGCTGCGGCGGAAGATCCGCCTGCGCATCTATGACCCCGAAGCGGATTTCGCCATGCTGGAGATGAAGCAGAAGCAGGGCAGCTACCAAAAAAAGCGCTCCCTGCGGGTAAGCCGGGCAGACGCCATGGCCCTGGCCGCCGGGTCGTATGACTGCCTACTGACCTATCCGGACCCCTTCGCCGCAGAGTGCTACGGGCTGATGCAACTGTGGTGTTACCGGCCCAAAACCGTGGTGGAATACCGCCGCAAGGCTTACATCGCCAAGGAGAACAAGATCCGCATCACCTTCGACCGGGAAATCCGGGCCACCGAGGCCTGTACGGACCTGTTCTCCCCACAGCTCAACCTCTACCCGGTACTGGACCCCTTCAACGGTGTGCTGGAGGTCAAATACAACGGCTTCCTGCTCAGCTATATCAAGAACCTGGTCAACGACGCGGACCGCTCGGAGCTGTCGGTAAGCAAATACTGCCTGGCCAGAAGCGTCTGCCTGCAATTCAGTCTGTAAAAAGTGAGGTGTCCCATATGAGAGCAGAACTGCTGGAGCTGCTGGAGAGCACGGGGCAGCTGGAACCCCGGATTATCGTGCTGCGGATGCTGATGGGTACGGTGATTGGATTTTTCATCTATCTCTCCTATACGCTCTCCCATGAGGGGAGCATCTACAGCAAAAAATTCAACGTCTCCCTGATCGCCCTGACCACCATCACCACGGCGGTGATGATCGTCATCGGCAACAACATCGCCCTGTCCCTGGGCATGGTGGGCGCCCTGTCCATCGTCCGCTTCCGCACCGCCATCAAGGACTCCCGGGACACCATCTACATTTTCTGGGCCATCGTGGTGGGCATCTGCTGCGGCGCAGGCGACTTTCTGGTGGCCGGCTGCGGCAGCGCCTTCACCTTCCTGGTGCTCCTCATCCTGGGGCGGATCAAAAACGACAACCGGCTGCTGCTTATCATCCGCGGCTCCCGGGTGAATGAGGAGCGAATTGAGGCACTGATTTTCCAGTATTACGCCCGCAAGGCCAATCTGCGGGTGAAAAACACCACTCAAAACACGGTGGAACTGATCTATGAGCTCAGCAGGCGCACCATGCACCAGGCCGCCAAGCCCAAGAAAAACGGCAGTGTACACAAGAGCATCACCGACGCGGTGTATGACATCGGCGGCATTGAGTACTGCAACCTGATAGTCCAGAATGACGAAGTGAGCAGCTGATGCTCCGCCGGACGCGGGAGAGGGGGAAACGGATGTGAAATACCGGATTCTGGGGGCCACGGCTACCGTACTGATGCTGGCAGCAGTCGTTCTGGCCGCCGTCCTGAGTCAGGGCGTATCCGGCCAGCGGGTCCACCAGCACCTCACCGCACGTCAGAGCGACGCGGGCTGCGACTGCGACGGCAGCGAGCTGTGTACCCATCTGCCCCTGGTCATCATTGACACCGGCGGGCTGGAGATCCCAGGAGAGCCCATCGTGGATGAAAACCGCACAGAGCTCGGCTTTACCACCACTTCGGAGGGAGAGGCCATGCTCCAGGGCAGCATCCGCGTGATGAGCAGCGACGCGCACAATCACCATCCCTCGGATGAGCCGGATCTGGAGAGCGAGATCCTCATCCGCATTCGGGGCAACTCCTCCCGGTACTTTGACAAGAAGAACTACCTGCTGCGGCTCACCAGCGAGAGCGGCGCGTACCGCAACGAGGAGATGATGGGAATGGCTCCCCACTACGAGTGGGCGCTCCACGGACCATACCTGGATAAGTCCCTCATCCGCAACTATATGTGGTACAATATCACTGGGGAATTTATGGAGTACGCCCCCAACGTACGCTTTTGCGAGCTGATCCTCAACGGGGAGTACATGGGGCTGTATGTCATGGTCGAAACCCTTACCAACGGGGAGGACTGCCGCATCAACGTCTCCGAGCCGATAGACGGCACCAATGAGACGGGATATCTGCTGCGCCTGGACCGGGGCAGCGGCACCCCCATTAAAAACATTGAGACCTTCAGCAACTATGCCTACCGAAACCTGCAGCGGATGGATATCCAGTATCCCCGCTCCGGCGACCTGACTGCCGAAATGGCCGATGCCATTGCCCAGGAATTCTCCGACTTTGAAAAGAGTCTCTACTCCTACGACTACGACACAGACGACTACGGATATTACTACGACATCGATGTGCAGTCCTTTCTGGACTACTTTATCATCAACGAATTTACCACCAATTATGACGCGGGGTGGCTGTCCACCTATATCTACCGGGATATCGGCGGGAAATACAAAATGGTCATCTGGGATTTCAATTCCGCCAACAACAACTACAACCAATCCACTATGCAGCCGCAGCGCTTTGAGATGCAGCTGGCCGTGTGGTTTTACATGCTGTGCAAAGACGAGTATTTTGTGGAACACCTCATCAGCCGCTATCGGGAGCTGCGCAGCGGCGTGCTCAGTGACGCCTACCTGGAGCAATATATCGACGATGTGGTGGCCTATCTGGGGGACGCGGTGGAGCGCAATTTTGAGGTTTGGGGCTACACCTTCGCCGAGGAGATGGTCGTCCCCGCCGATCGGAATCCGGCGGACCACGACCAGGCGGTGGAGATGCTCAAAAGCGCCATCTTCCATCGGGGCGCCTGGATGGATGAAAACATCGACATTCTGCTGCAATATTGCCATGAATCCAAGGTGAAGAAGTTTAACCACTGACCCAAAAGGGGGCGGACGCCATAAAAAAGTTTATCATCGCGGCCGGCATTGTGGTCCTGCTCTTTTTCGGGTGGAATATGGCCTATTACCGCTTTGGAATCTACATCGACCTGGACCCGGATGCCCCGGTCACCACTTTTATGAGCATTGACGGGGACACCATTTATATGCAGCGGGACGGGGTGGCGGTCCCTTTTGAGATTCGGGGGGTCAATATGGGCGTGGGACTGCCCGGCAAGTGGGCCACCGACTACGCCATCGACAAGCAGACCTACCTGCGCTGGTTCGGCATGATCCAGGAGCTGGGCGCCAACACCGTGCGGGTATACACCATCCTCCACGAGGATTTTTACAACGCCTTTTACGAATACAACACCCAGCGGGAGCAGGCCGGTCTGGAGCCGCTGTGGCTGATCCACGGGGTATGGGTCAACGACTATATCCAGAATTCCCACCGGGACGCATACGCCGAAGACTTTTATCTGACTCTGATGGAGGACTGCCAGACCGTGGTGGATATCCTCCACGGGGAAAAAAACCTGTCCCTGTCCGACGGCCTGGGTACGGGGCAGTATCGAAAGGACATATCGTCCTGGGTCGTGGCCTATATCATCGGCGTGGAATGGGAGGATGTGACGGTGGTCTATACCGACCACAAGTACCCCGAACGCTGCCAATATCAGGGGACCTACCTGTATACTTCCCCGGACGCCACCCCCTTCGAGGCCATGCTGTGCCAGGTGGGCGACAAGATGATCCAGTACGAGAGCGAGCGCTATAAGCAGCAGCGGCTGGTGGCCTTTTCCAACTGGCCCACCACCGACCCCTTTTCCTATTCCCAGGAGATCACCCGGTTCTTCATGAAGTGCGCCGCGGTCAATGTGGAACATATCCGTACCACGGACGCCTTCCTGGCCGGTCAGTTTGCCTCCTATCACGTTTACCCCTACTATCCGGATTACCTCAACTACATGCTCAACGGCATTGAGACGGACGCCGTCCAGACCGGTGCGGATGACCGGAACCTCTACGCACCGCCGCAGACCGGGATACCCATTCAGGACTACCTGCCCGGCGGTACCCAGGCCAGCTATACGGACGGAAGCGGCGCATTCAACACCTACTACACTTACCTGAAGGCCCTCACCAACTATCACACCATGCCGGTGGTCATCTCGGAGTACGGCGTGTCCACCGGGCGGGGGATGGCCCAGCGGGATTATAACACCGGACGCAACCAGGGCCATATGTCCGAGCAGGAGCAGGGCCAGGCCCTCATCCGCTGCTATGAGGACATCATGGACGCGGGCTGCGCGGGCAGCTGCGTCTTCACCTGGCAGGACGAGTGGTTTAAACGGACCTGGAACACCATGCACGCTGTGGATCTGCTCAATACCCCCTATTGGAGCGACTACCAGACCAACGAGCAGTATTTCGGCCTGCTCGCCTTTGATCCGGGCGAGGAGGAGAGCGTGTGCTACGTGGATGGGGATATCTCCGAGTGGGAGGAGGAGGACCTGTTGCTGGAACAAAACGGCCTGTCCCTCTCCATGAAGTACGACGAGAAGTTTATCTATTTTCTGGTGGGCAAAGACGGTTTTGATCCGGAGCAGGATGTGATCTGCCTGCCCATTGACATCACTCCCAAGACGGGCAGTACCTATTGCCAGGCCTATGGTCTCTCCTTTGAACGGCCCTGCGACTTCCTGCTGGTCATCGACGGCAGGGATAACAGCCGCCTTCTGGTGCAGGAGCGGTATGAGGTGCTGCGGGCCATGTTTCTCCACGAGACGGAGGAGCGGGACCCCTACCTGGAGCTGGTGGACCCGGACACCCCGGTGTTCAAGCCCATCTCCCTTCTGCTCCAGACCGCCACTCCCCTGCTCAGCGGCAATTGGCAGGCCTCTGCGGAGACCTATGAGACGGGGCTGCTCACCTACGGCAACGCCAACCCAGCCGACGACGCCTTCAACTCCCTGGCGGATTTCATCTTCTCGGGAGACTATGTGGAGCTGAAGCTGCCCTGGCAGCTGCTCAATTTCTCCAATCCCTCGGAGATGATGATTCACGACGATTATTACCTGCACTACGGCGTGGAGAACCTCCACATCGACCAGCTGTACATCGGCGCGGCCCTGGCCGGCAACAAGGAAGAGGGGCGGATCCGTATGGTCCCCTTCGCCCTGGAGGGCTGGGGCAAAAACGTCACCTATCACGAGCGGCTCAAGGAGTCCTATTACATTCTCAAAGACTACTGGACTGGCCTGGCATAACCGCCGCCGGGAGAAAGCCGGAAGAAAGGAGGGGTACCCATGCGGATTGAAGTGATGATCTACATATACGGGGCCATCTGCCTCAGCATGATCCTCTTCAACGTGGTCTACTCTCTCCTCCTCAGGGGCAGCAAGCCCCGCCTGGACCGCCGCAGCCGGAAGCTGGAGGGCATGGTCCAGCTCCAGCTGGAGCGGTTGCGGCGGGGGGAGCATGTGGAGGAGGGCCACCAGATCCGGATGCAGCGAAAGCTGCGGCACCTGAAAAACCTCATGGCCTTCGACCAGACGCTGCGCCCTCTGGTCCAGGAGGAGAAGGACTCCGCCATACACAGCTACCTGGTTGAGCTTCAGCCCACCATCCTGTACCTGGCCTTGGTATATATCCGGCGGGAAAACATGCAGGCGGCCTACTTCTCCTATTTTCTGTCCCGGTATATGCTGAAACGGCACATGCCTATTCAGACTCTCCAGGACGTGATGCTGGACTATGCGCGCAAGGATAACCTCTACTGCCGGGTCAACGCCCTGCAGGCCCTGTACAACTTCGGCAGCCCTCAGCATATCTGTACCGCCCTGCAAATGCAGACCCAGAGTTCCGTCTTCCTCCATGAGAAAATCCTCACGGAGGGGCTGCTCTCCTACACCGGAGATCACAGCCAGCTCATCGCCCTGCTCTGGGAGCGGCTGGACACCTTTCCTCCCCATACCCAGCTGGCCATTCTCAACTATATCCGGTTTCAGACCGGGGACTATACCGCCCAGATGCTGGAGCTGATGACCAACCAGCGGGCGGACAAGGAGCTGCGCCTGGCCGCCATCCGGTATTTTGGAAAATATCACTATCAGCCGGCGCTGGACTACCTGCTGTATTTCTCCTCCCAAACCGACCCTACCCGCTGGGAATACGCCACGGTCAGCGTCACCGCCCTGGCCTGCTACCGGGGCGAGCGGGTGGTAATCGCCCTGAAACAGGCGCTGCACAGCGCCAACTGGTACGTGCGCTATGCCGCGGCGGCCAGCCTGGAGGCCCAGCAGATGGACTACAAGCAGCTGCTGGATATCGTCAGCGGCAGCGACCGCTACGCCCGCGAGATGATGACTTATCGTCTGGAATCCCGCAGAATGCAGAAAGCCGGGGGTTGAAATGGACACCATAGACGCCTTTAAATTGTTTTTTGACTACGTAGGCGCATTCTTCATTTTGTATATGATCGGTTACGCCAGCTTCCTGTTCCTGGCGGTGGCGGTGGGCTCCTCCACCCTCTACCAGCTCAAGCGCCGCAGCGGCCTGAAAAACGAACTGCCCCAGGAGTATTACGTGCCTGTGACCATCGTGGTTCCCGCCTATAATGAGGAGATCACCATCGCGGCCACCATCCGCTCCCTGCTCTGTCTGGATTACAAAATCTATGAAATTGTCATCGTGGATGACGGCTCCACAGACCATACCGTGCAGGTGCTTCTGGATACCTTCCACATGAAGCAGGTCCCCCGCCCCCTGCACCGCATGGTCCCCTGCAAGCCGGAGCGGGCCATCTATGAGGCCTCTGGTTTTAAGGTCCCCATCTCCCTGATCTGCAAGAAAAACGGCGGCAAGGCGGACGCGCTGAACATGGGTATCAACGCCTCCCGCTACCCCTATTTCGTATGTATGGACGCCGACTCGGTGCTCCAGCACGACTCGCTGGAGAAGATTGTGCGCCCTGTGCTGGAGGAGGGCAACGTGGTGGCGGTGGGCGGCGCGGTGCGCCCATGCAACGGGACGGAGATTGAAAACGGGCGGGTGGTGGCCTACCACCTGCCCAACCGGCTTCTCCCCTGTATGCAGGTGCTGGAGTACGACCGCTCCTTCTTGGCCGCCAGAATCCTCTTTGACAAATTTAACGGCAGTATCATCATCTCCGGCGCCTTCGGCCTGTTTAAGAAGAGTGTGGTGGTTGACGCAGGCGGCTATGACACCACCACCATGGGGGAGGATATGGAGCTGGTGGTCAAACTCCACGTATTCTGCCGGGAGCACGGCATTCCCTATCGCATCCGCTACGCCACCGACGCCATCTGCTGGACGCAGGCGCCTGAGTCGCTGCGGGACCTGCGCAAGCAGCGCCGGCGCTGGCACATCGGCCTGTTTCAGAGCATGTCCCGCCACCGGCGGATTCTGGCAAATCCCAAATATGGACTGGTGGGGTTTATTTCCTACCTGTATTTCCTGATTTATGAGCTGTTCTCCCCCTACATTGAGATTTTCGGCGTGATCACCGTCATCCTGGCCTTCTTCCTGGATCTGATCAATATCCCGTTCATGATCATGTTCTTTTTCATCTACGTACTCTACTCCGCCATTCTGTCGCTTACCGCCTTTTTTGCACGTATCCACACCATTGATCTGAAGCTCTCCCTCTCCGATGTGGCAAAGGCCATCGGCCTGTGCGCCCTGGAGGTATCCTGCCTGCGCTTTATCATGGCCTGGGTGCGGGCCACGGCGCTGATCGGCTATCGGGCAAACCGCCAGTCCTGGGGAAAGAGCCAGCGGAAAAAGATTCATTTTGATTGAGGATTTGAGGTGTTTGTGTGAAAGCAGAAGATTTGAAGACCGGCTTTTTCGGCTACCAAAAGGCCAGCGTGTACCAGTACATTACCACTCTGGAAGAACAGTTTTCCGCCAAGCTGATGGAGCAGGATGCGGCCCACAAGGCGGAGACAGAGCAGCACGTGCAGAAAATCCGGCAGTTGGAAGAAGAGCTGGACCGGCTGTACCAGCGCTATGAGAGCCAGCGGGAGGAGCAGGCCGTGATTGCCAACACCCTGCTGGACGCCCAGCGCTATGCCGATACCCTGCGCAAGCAGACCGACCAGCGGGAGGAGCAGGCCAGGCAGCACCTGGCGGAGGAGCTGGCGGCCTGCGAGGCGGAGCTGGAGGGCTATTCCACCCGAATTGAACGGCTGCGCTCCGTCTTCACCTCCTTGCTGTCGGAGATGGACCGCAGCGTTGCGCAGGCAGCTTGCCAGGTGGAGGAGACCGCCCAGCACAGACCGGACGAAAACCTGTCCCTGTTCCGCCGCAAGGCGGAGCTCGGCGCATAGGCTCCAGCCGTGGAAGACAAGGTATTGGTCTACGTGGCCGGCAATCCCGACGCATACCCCCTGGAGTACTATGACCGGGAGGCGGAGTGCTACGCGGGACTGTTCCCCCAGCTGCTCAGCCGCTTTTCCGCCCAGAGCCGCTACGAGCTGGTCTATTATCCCACCCAGGGGGCCGACCGGCGCAGCCATCTGGGGAAAAACCTCCAGGTGGATCTCCTCTCCGGCTATACCCAGGACGATTCGCTGCCCAGCGGCACCCAGGCGGCGGCTGTCTTGCACGCGTCGGTCCAGGGGGAGGAGCTGTCCTGCTATCTCTGCTTTACCCGGGCGGCTCCGCAGGGGCTTCAGGAGGAGCTGGAGGCGTTTTTCGCCGCCGTTCCCCAGGAGGAGATCAGCGGGCTGCTGCTGGAGACCCCCTCCCCCACCGGCACTCCAGCCGGCCTGTATCCGGCATTGGGCGCCCTGGCACTGGCTGTCCTCCTGCTGGTGGGGGCTCTGCTTCTGATCGTGCGGCGTTACCGGAAAAAGCTGGCCAAAACCGTGGAATACGTGGAATCAGATCTTCTCACCAGCCTGGGCAATGCGGATCATCTCCGCCGCCACTACAAAAAGCTGGTCAGTGCGAAGAACCGGGTACTCTATTGTCTGATCTACTTCCATGTGGACACCGACCGCCTGCACCGGCTCACCAGCGGCGACGCCGCCGACGAGGTGCTCCGCTTTTGCGCCCAGACGCTGCGGGGCTATGCGGGGGAGCTTGACGTGCTGGCCAAGGTATCCAAGCACGGCTTTGTGCTGCTCAAGCTGGAGGAGAACCCGGCCCAGACCGAGTGTTGGGTCACCGAGGCGCTCCACAAGCTGCGCACCTATCCCCAGGTCTACAAAAAGGCCTTTGAGGTGAGCGTCGCGGCCTGTATTTATCCGCTGCGGGAGGGGGAGGCGCTGGATGAGATGGTCTTCCAAGCCGGCCAGGAGGCTCGGGCCGCCTGTGACCGGCAGGAGAACTGCGTTATTTTTTCCGACGCCACCCTCAAAAAGCTCCATCTGGAGCAGAAGCTGCGCGCCACTGTGGAACAGGCCCTAAGGGAGCACGAGTTCCAGCTCTACATCCAGTTCTATGTGGATGCCAAGTCTCAGCAGATCGTGGGCGGAGAGGCCCTGTCCCGCTGGCTCCACCCGGAGCAGGGCCTGCTGCTTCCCGGCATTTTTGTCCCAATTCTGGAGGGAGAGGGGATGATCCACAGGCTGGACTACTACTGCCTGGAGTCCGCCTGCGCCTTCTTGCAGGAGCTGGAACGGCGGGGCGTGGACCATTTCTTCCTCTCCTGCAATTTCTCCCGGGACACCTTTGCCCAACCCGATTTTGCCTTGCAGTGCAGAACTTTGATAGAACGTTATCATTTCCCCAGGGAACTGCTGATCTTTGAGCTGACGGAGAGCGTCACGGTCAGGCAGCTCTCCACCATCCGCTCCAACATGCTGGCCTTGAAGGAGTACGGGGTGAGCATCGCCCTGGACGACTTTGGCGAGGGCTTCACCTCTTTCTCCGACTTGCAGGAATATCCGGTAGACGGCATCAAACTGGATAAGCGGCTTATCGACAACATCCTCACCAAGCCGGGCAGCGCCATTGTGCGGGCCATGATCCAGGCCGGACACGAACTGGGCGTCACCATCCTGGCCGAGGGGGTGGAAACAGAGGTACAGGCCCAGGTCCTGCGGGACATCCACTGTGACGTGATCCAGGGCTTCCGGTTTCATGCCCCCATTCCGGAGGCGGAGGCTATGGATGAGATCCTGGGACACATCCAGCAGGGGACGGCACCGCTGTGAGCCGTTCCCCTGGAAACAGCGGCGTCTCCCCCAGGTGCAGGCGGACGGTTCAGGTGAGAGGATGGTCTTTTCCGGCCTTGCCCAGGCTGTCAATGATGGTAATGACCAGTCCCCGGATGCTGTCCTCCGTGGTACGGAAGGGCGCAATGCGGAGTGTGTAGCACCGGTCATTCATGGCGGTAACCTCCCGGTCAATGGAGATCAAGTCCTTGAGTACAATGCTGGCGTCTCTTTCAATGTCCTCATCAGGAAAGCTGTGGGCAAAAATCTGGATGGGACGGCCGATGTCGTGCTCCATCAGCTGGAATTCCCGGCCCACATATTCGGTAAATTTGCGGATGTTCAGTTTGCTGTCCACAAAGAGGATTCCAATCATGGTGGAAGACAGAAAGTTGGACAGATCGTTGGTCATCGTGGTCAACTCGTCCAGCTTCAACTGGTGCTCGGTGTTGACGGTATAAAGTTCCTCGTTGACCGATTGGAGTTCCTCGGTGGAGGACTGAAGCTCTTCATTGGCGGTAAGCAGTTCCTCATTGACGGCCTGGAGTTCCCCGTTTACCGCCTCCAACCGTCGAGTTGTGGCGTGCAGATCGCTCTGGGAGGCCCGGAACTTTCGCTCCAGATCGGCAATGCGCCGGGCTGCCGTGGCATCCACATTGTATTTTTCCGTCGGCCCGCCGTCTATCGCCGCCTTATGCTCCAAAAACAGGACCGCAGTAAGGCCGCCCTCTTCCTCCGGCTCCCCGGGAACGGGCTGCACAGCCAGGTCGATCACCTTTCGGCCGGAGGGACAATCCACCACGACGTCGGTATAAGTGACGGGGGTCTTCTCCTCCCGGCACCGGCTCAGCGCGGTGGAGGCTGCCAGCACCAGGTCCTTGTTGAGCATGCTGAAAAAATTGAGGGTGGCTTTTCCCGGCGCCAGGGTGAAGAAGTCGGTATAATTGCCGAAGAAGTGAATGACCGTATCCCCCTCGTCCAGCACCACGGAGGCGGGCAGAAAAGCCTCCAGAAACCTGGTATAGACCGCTTCCCGAACGGGCGGCTCCGGGGCCATGGTGCAGACGGCCGGTCTGGAGCCGGACTGGAAACCCGGAACCTGGAAGGTAGGGGGGGGCAGCGTCTCCTCCCGGCTCCCCTCCCAGTGAAGGTAGATTTTCTCCGGACCGCACACCGGCTTGAACAGGTCGGCATATTCGCCGGCCGTCTCGCTCTTACCCAGGAAAAGAAAGCCGTTGTTTTTCAGGGCGGTATGGAACATGGCGAACAGACTGCGGCACAGCACCGGCTGGAAGTAGATCATCACATTCCGGCAGCTGATCAGATCCAGCTTCCCGAAGGGAGGGTCGGAGAACATGTTGTGGGTAGTAAACACGATCATCTGCCGGATCTGTTTGGAGACAAGATACCCCCCGTCCTCCTCCACAAAAAACCTGGACAACCGGTCGGGCGTAAGGTCGGCGACAATATTGGGAGCATAAAACCCCTTGCTTGCCCGTTCAATGGCCCGGCTGTCCACGTCGGTGGCAAAGATCTTGATGTCGCGCTTGACCTGGAGCTCGTCCAGCACCTCCTGAAACAGGATGGCGATGGAATAGGCCTCCTCACCGGTGGAGCAGCCGGCGGTCCACACCCGGATGGGTTCGGTCTCCCCGGCGCGCTCCACAATCTCGCAGATGGCACTGCATTTCAGCTTCTCGAAAAAGGCCGCGTCCCGGAAAAAGCTGGTCACCCCGATGAGGATTTCCCGGACGAGAAGCGAGACCTCCCCGCTACTGCTGACCAGAAGCCGGGCATACTCCATCAGGTCTGCACTGTGGGTGACCAACATCCGGCGTTCGATCCGGCGCAGAATGGTGGCACGCTTATAGTAGGTGAAATCAATGCCGCTGGCACTTCTCAAAATGGCGTATACGTGGGAAAGGGTCTCCTCTCCGGAGCAGAGCCGCTCCTCCGCCGCAGCGGCTCCCCCGCCTTTTGGCATCCGCAGAAGCGGCGGCGCGGCGGAAAATTTGAGGATCTCGCCGGCCATCTCCTCCGGGGGCAGAATGAGGTCGGGCAGGCCGGCCTGGATCACGTTTTTCGGCATATCGCCAAACGCGGCCGTCTCCGGCGCCTGCACAAGCACAAAGCCGCCGTACTCCTTGACCGCCTTGGCTCCGTTCATTCCGTCCGAGCCGGTACCGGAGAGCACCGCTACAATGGCCCGCTCCTGCTCCTCCCTGGCCAAGGCGGTAAAGAAGGCGTCAATGGGGCGGTAGGGTAATCCAAACGGGCAGTCGGACAGCGTGAACCTGCCCCCTTGGACAGACGCAATCTTCTTCGGCGGAACCACATAAACGGTGTCCGGCTCCACAGCTGCCTCAGAAGCAGCCTGGCATACCGGCAGCTGCGTACATTCGGCCAGCCTATCCGCCGTCAACACCTGATTGTCCGGGGAAAGGCTCTGAAGCACCACGAAACTCCACCCTCTGCCGCCGGGCAGGCCGCTGAAAAACCGGCGGAGTGCTTCCCTCCCTCCATCGGAACTCCCGATCCCGATGACCAGGGGGGCGCCACTTCCGGAGTGTCCGAAACTTGGGTTGGTCACCATTGTCATCTCTACTCCTCCTAACCGCATGCCCACCTTATCCGGATACCGCCGGACGCAGATACTTCTCCTCAAAGTCCTCCGTGGAGAGGGGCCGGTCAAAATAGTACCCCTGCCCGTATCCACAACCTGCCTGGGTCAGCGCAGCGATCTGCGCCTTGTTCTCCACTCCCTCCGCCACACAGATCATACCGCAGGTATGGCAGATGCTCACCAGGTCTCGAACCAGCATCTGTCCCTTGGGATTACCGGGCAGCTGGGCAATCAGGCTCCGGTCCAGCTTTACCGAGTCAAACTTCACATTGGTGAATATGGAGATATTGGCGTATCCCACGCCAATATCATCCAGGGAAAACTTCATGCCGAACTCCCGGAAGCGCTCCAGCACCTCCGAGAGGGATTGGCTGTCCCCGCCCATGCTGCTCTCCGTAATTTCAATCTCCAGCAACCCGGGCGACACCAGGGGATACCGGCTTTGAATCGCCAGCACCGCTGCTGGCGTGGAGGGGGCAAAAAGTGTCAGGCGGGAGAAATTTACCGACACGGGAATGGTGGGCAGCCCACGCTCCCGCCACCGGTCCATCAGCGCCATGGCATGGTCCAGCACGTGGAGGTCCAGCTCCTGAATGGCCCCTCATTCTTCCAGATCGTGGATAAAGCGTTCCGGCGGAATCAGATTCCCCTTCCGGTCTAGACCACGTACCAGCACCTCCGCACCCAGCAGCGTACCGGTGGGCATGTGGATTTTGGGCTGCAAATGCAAGGTGAACTGTTCCGGCCGGTCGGCCTGCTCCCCCCCGGATGCCGGGTCCGCAGCCGATGTCCCTCCTTCTGGGATGGCCTCCACCTGCTCACAGCGCATGATGATCCTGGCGTCGTCAACCAGGCTTTTTCCGGTAAATATCCCCTCCGACCAGGTGTGTCCAATGCGCAGGCGTTTGGGGTAACGCCGCTGGAGGGCGGTGCGCAGACGGGTACACCGCTCTACAAATACCGGTCGGGTGGTGTTGGGACACAGCACCACAAACTCCGCGTCCCAGGTGCGGAACAAAAAGTCCCGGCCAAAAATCTCCGCCAGGGTTTTGGAGACAAACCACAGCAGCTTGCTGCCGTAAGAAAAGCCCAGGCTGCTGTTGATGGCGGACAGCCCCGGCACATCCAGACACACCGCCCCCAGAGAGCTGTACGCCTCCGAATTGAGGGAGTAGATCACACTCAGATAGGAGCGGAGGTTGGGAATCTCACTGAGGAAGACGGAGGACGGCTCACCCGGCATCTGAAGCCGGGCGTGAAAACGCTTTTGCTCCCGGATGATGTGGGGGATCAGCGTACCGAACAGGGCGGCGTCAGCCGGATGGGCCTGGGAGTTTTCAATGCAGAGAAAGCCGGTAACCTCCTCCCCCTCAATCAGCGGCAGGGCGGTAAAATGCCACGGCATGCGCCGCACTCCGCCGGTACCGGCGTGATGGGTCCTGGTGAGGAAAACAGGCGCCCGATCCTCCATGCAGCGCTTGAGCATAGGAAACCGGTCCAGCAGCAGGCCGGAAACCGCCTGCTGAATGCTGTGCTTCTTCTGGCCGACCCACTCGTAGGGCATGGTGACCACCTGACGGTTTTCCGCCAGAGTGAGTACATAGACCCTATCCGCCCGGTAGTAGGTCCCGATATAGCTCAGCACACTCCGAATGGAGCTGTCCATGGATTCTGCGGACAGCATGGCGGACACACAGCGCAGCGCCACATCCTTTTCTCCCTCGGACAGCGGACGGCTCATCTCCGTATGGTGGATCGTAATCTGGTCGTCCGCGCCGGAGCGTTGCAGCTCACCCCAGGTCCAGTCCTCGTCCCGCTGGGGAAAGACCACCGTATCCACCGGGGTGTTCTGCCACAACTGGCAGAGCTGAAAGCCCTGAGCGGCCATGGTAGAAAAATTGCCCTGACGGCCCTTGGCGCACACCACCCCAGCCACAAAACGCACATGGCCCAGCGAGAGCGTGTCGGCCAATGCAAACCGGACAAAGGTGAACGCCTCTTCCAGCTGCTTTTTCACCTTCTCCCGTGCGCTGATTTCCGGAAAAAAGGCCAGCAGCTGCCCCTGACTGTGCATTCCCAGAATACACATGGGTCCCAGCGCCACTGACAGCGCCGCGGCAACATAGTAGCCATTGGGATGGCCGCCTGCGCCACTTTCCTCCCAAAGCCACCTCCGACCGCCGATTTGCAGTGTGGCCAGGGCGCAGCTTCTCTCCCCAGCCTCCCGCATCCGCTCCTCCACAAGCGTTTGAATCGTCCGGGCGGTGTACAGTCCGATTCCCGCCTCCCGCACGGCACCGCCCTCCAGCTTTTGCTCCCAGAGGCGGCACTGGTCATGCTCCATCAGATATGCGAACAGAAATACGTCCCGGTTTTTGGGGTCTCTTACCAAATTCAGTACTCCCCGGACCCAGTGGATATCCCCGCCGCCGTCTATTCTGCGGTACTCCAGGCCGATCCAGCGCTCACCCCGGGCAAACAGTTCCAGCAGCCGTTCCCGCTGAAAGTACTCCCCCAGGTTTTCCCGGTCATCCGTGGAGAAGAGTTTCGCCGCTTCCTGCCGGAGAATCAGACTGCAGGCCTCCTCCCCCGCCTGACCGGAAAAATTCTTCCCCTCCAGCCACAGGTTGTGTACTGTATCCCGAGTGAGATTGGCCCATAGGCCCAAAATCAGATATGGCGTCAGCGCCTGAGGCATGGGCCGCATGAGCACCGCCTCTTCCTCCTGGCCGATGAAGCCCTGAGGAAGATACTCCAGAATGCCCACCGCCTTTACCGGCCGGCCCCCATCCTGGCAGAGCATCCGATAGGACAGAGCCGCCCAGCTGTAACAGCCGGTGTCCTGGTGCTGGACGATGAAATTCCCATACCCCTGCATCCGGCCTTCCAATAGCTCCCGGGCAAATTCTCGGAACCGGGCTGCGGAGTCCGGATGAATCCAGCCCTCGGTCAGCGGACCTGTGGGAAATTTTATTTGAAGTTTGCAAACGGGTCCCAACGTCTCCTGCCGCTCAAACAGGGTGAACAGTCCGGTCTCCATGTCCACCTCCCAAAGATGCTGGGCAGTCTGGTCAAAGGCAGCTTGCAGGCGCTGGTTTACCTCCCGCAGTTGCTGCTCCCGCTGCTTGAATTCGGATACATCGGTGGTGGTCACAAGCATAACCGGGTCTGGATTTTCATAGTCAATCCGATAGGCCCGGACGTTCCACCACATCCAACTCTTCCCGTCTGCGGATACCCGGTGGGTGTGGTTTACAATCTGGTCCGTCGCCACCCCTTTGCGCAGGGTGCGATCCAGATCCGGCAGATCATCAGGATGTACAATATTCTCCAGCGGACAGGGCATAGCACAGTGGTCCAGCGCCGTGCCGATAGCCCGAAAAAAGCTGGTGCTGGCATAGATGATGCGCAGCGTCTGCCCAATCTCCAGCAGCGCCAGACCACTCTCCATATTTTCCAGCAGACCGGCAAGCGGGATGGTACTCACCGGGAGAAATTCTCCGCCCCGCCCGTCCTCATCTCGCTTTACGTAACAGCCGTGCTTGCCGCTCTTCTTGGCCTTGTACATGGCCAGATCCGCCGACTGATACATGTTCTCAAAGCGCAGGTGGTTCCCTGACGCAATGCGCACGCCCACGCTGACCGTCAGCAAAACGCCGGGCGGACTGCCCAGCGTCAGCTGCAAGCGCTGACAGACCTCCGCCCCCTTTTGCCGTATGAAGTCCTCAGTGATCTTGCCGGAGAGAAATACAATAAACTCGTCCCCACCCAGGCGGCCTACAATATCGTTGGCCCGAAACAGCTCAGAAAGTGCCTGG
>NZ_CALXFV010000028.1 GCF_944387675.1 uncultured Flavonifractor sp.
TTGCCCTGCTTGCCCAGCAGGCGGTCCTTGGGAATGATGCAATCCTCAAAAATCAGCTCGCAGGTGGAGGAACCCTTAATGCCCATCTTCTTCTCGTGCTTGCCCACGGAGAAGCCGGGATCGGTGCGCTCCACGATGAAGGCGGAGATTTCCTTCTTCTTCCGGCCGCGCTTGTCGATTGTTTTCCCCGTGATGGCAATGATAATGAACACATCGGCGTAGCCGGCGTTGGTGATAAAGATCTTGGAGCCGTTGAGGACCCAGTTCTCCCCCTTCTCGTCCAGCACGGCGGTGGTCTGCTGGCCCTGGGCGTCAGAACCCGCTCCGGGTTCGGTCAGGCCAAAGGCGCCCAGCCACTCGCCGGTACACAGCTTGGGCAGATACTTCTGCTTCTGCTCCTCGGTGCCGTTCTCATAAATGGGGGTGGCGCACAGAGACGTATGGGCGGCAACCATTACCGGCGTCGTGCCACACACCTTGGCCATTTCCACCACACACATGGTATAGGCCAGGCTGCCGGCCGCACTTCCGCCATACTCTTTGGGAAAGGGAATGCCCATCATGCCCAGTTTGGCCATCTTCTTGGCCGTCTCCAGAGGAAAGCGCTCCTCTTCGTCAATTTCCTGGGCCAGGGGCTTAACTTCATTTTCCGCAAACTGGCGATATAGCTTCAAAAGCATCTCCTGCTCACGTGACAGTGTAAAATCCATAGGTACATTTCCTCCCTGCTGTTTATGTCGTCCCACTCTCCCGTCCAGGCGGAGAGGTCTGCCGGCGGGCGCAATGTGACATTTATGTGAGATTTCAGCAACAAGGCCGCTTGTTTAAGCGGCCTTGTTGCTGAGGGTGTATTATGGGGTTCCGCTCTGGATGAAGGTTGTCGCAATTCCGGTGATTACAATTTCACCATTTTGGTTTGTACACACGGTTTCCAGTTTCACAATGTTCTTTTCTCTGCGTATTTCAATCACAGTCGCCGTGGAGGTAATGGTATCTCCGATCCGAACCGGTTTCAGAAACTTGATCTCCTGGCCCAGATAGATGCTTCCGGGGCCGGGCAGCTGCATCGCCATCAGGCCGGAAAGCAAGCCGACCGAGAGCATCCCGTGAACGATGCGCCCCTTAAATTGTGTCTGGCGGGCAAACTCCTCGTTGACATGCATGGGGTTAAAGTCCCCTGTGATCCCGGCAAACAGGTACACATCTGTTTCCGAAATGGTCTTTGCACTGGACGCCGTCTGTCCAACATAGAGCGCATCAATTGAATATCCCATGGCAATCCCACCTTTCCGTATCCCGAGATATGCCGTCTACTCAAATTTCGGCGGCCGCTTTTCAAGAAAGGCCAGCATGCCTTCCTGCTGGTCAGGCCGGTTGAAACAGAGGTCGAACAGGTACAGGTCCTGCCGCATTGCCGCTTCCATGCTCATATTTTTCCCGCTGTTGATGGATTTCCTGGCGGTCTCCACGCCGAAGCGGCTGTTGCGCAAAATCCGCGCCGCCAGGTTCTCGGTTTCCTCCATCAGCTGCTCCGGCTCCACAGCCTTGTTTACCAGGCCAATCCGTTCCGCCTGCTCGGCGTCAATGATTTCCCCGGTAAAAATCATGGACTTGGCCCGTGTCTCGCCAATCAGCCGGGGAAGGCGCTGGGTGCCGCCGCCGGCCGGAAATACCCCCAGCGTCACCTCCGGAAGGCCGAATTTCGCCTTTTTAGACGCAATCCGCAGATCACACGCCATGGCGATTTCACAGCCTCCGCCCAGTGCAAACCCATTGACCGCCGCAATGAACACCTGGTCCATGCTTTCCATCAGCTGATAGACCCGGGCTGTAATAGCGCCATATCGGGACGAAGTGATATGGGTAAGCTGCCGCATATGCTCAATATCCGCCCCGGCTACGAAGGCCCGGCCGCTCCCGGTCAGGATGACAATACGGATTTCATCCTCTTTCGAGATCCGCTCCAGCTCATTGGCAAAAGAGATCAGGAAATCTTCTGTCATGGCATTGAGCGTAGCGGGATCATTGAAGGTTAAAACCACAACAGGCCCCTTCCGCTCCACCAGAATTTTTTTGCTGTCACTCATGGCTGTTCTCCTTTATCCCGCGCCGGTAAGCAAATGCGACAGCAGCAGGGAAACGCCCTCCACATAGGTAATGATCATCAGGCCAATGATCAGCGCTATCAGGAATGGCACCACCCGCCTGGCCAAATCCGCAAAGCGCACATTTCCGATGCTGCACGCCACAAACAGGTTGGCGCCCACCGGAGGAGTAATAAAGCCGATGGACAGGTTGACCACCATGATAATACCGAAATGCACAGGACTTACGCCAAAATTGGCAGCGATAGGCTCCAGAATGGGCGCCAAAATCAGGATGGCCGAGTTGGTCTCCATCAGGCAGCCCACCACCAGAAGGATCAGGTTGACAATCAGCAGGAGCAGGATCTTGCTGTGGATGCCGCTTCCAAGGGCTTCCGCCACCATGGTGGGAATCCCCTCCAGGGTCAGGATCTTGCTGAGCACCGTACCGGTAGCCACAATCAGAAGGATGGTGCCGGTGGTCTTGGATGCCTCATAGAACTTCTCCCACATCAGCTTCAGATCCAGCTCACGGTAAATAAACAGGCCCACAATCAGAGCATATGCGACCGAAACCGCCGCAGCCTCTGTGGGGGTAAAGAAGCCGCCGTAAATGCCGCCCAAAATGATGACGGGAACCAGAAGCGCCCAGATGGCGTCAATGAATTCACGAAACACGCGGGAAATGGAGAATTTCAGGCCGTTTCCCGTCCAGCCATTCTTTTTGCTGATAATAACAGAGAGAATAATCAGGGCCAGGCCGCAGGTAATACCAGGCAGAATGCCGGCCATAAACATGTCCGCGATGGACGTATCCGTGGCCACGCCGTACATGACCATGGGGATGGAGGGCGGAATAATGGTACCCAAACATCCCGCGGAGGCCACCAGCGCCATGGTAAAGCCCTTGTTATATCCCTTCTCTACCATGGTAGGCACCATAATGGTACCGATAGCCGCCACTGTGGCAGGGCCGGAGCCGGAAATCGCGCCGAAAAACAGGCAGGCAATGACACAGACAATGGCAAGGCCGCCGGTCTTATGTCCTACAAACGCATCAAAGAAGTTGACCAGGCGCTTTGACAGGCCGCCGCCTTCCATCAGTGTTCCCGCCAGCACAAAGAAGGGAATGGCCAGTAGCGGGAAGGAATCGCACCCGGTAAACATGTTGGTGGTAATATAGTTCATGTCCACCGCGCCGCCCATCAGGAAATAGATGATGCAAGCAACGCCGATGGCCACACCGATGGGAACGGTCAAAAAGCAAAGTGCCATAAACAGCACAAAAATGACAATACAAGCTATCGCGCCTTCCATTACAACGCCTCCCTCTCCGAAGTGTCAGCCGCCCCGGACTTGTACTCCTGAACCAGCTTTATAATATCCTGAATCAGGCGGATAAACATCAACAGGCAGCCCACGGTAATGGCGGAATACACCGCCCACATGGGGACATGCAGCGTGGGGGAACTCTGGGGGCGCAAGAAGATCAGGCGATGGACCGCTACTCCAGAGTAGTAAAAGAAGATTGCGCTGAAAAAGACGAACATGACATTGGAGATCAGGTCAAAGATAAATTTCCCCCGCCGTCCCACCGCAACTCTGAGCACATCCACCTTAATGTGCGCACGCAGCTTTACCGCCATGGACGACGAGATATAGATCAGCCACACAAACAGATACCGGGCCAACTCTTCTGTCCAGGCCAGGGATATGCCTGTCCACTCACTGGTTATTCTGATTACAACCTGCATCAGAATGCAAAATGTCATCGCAGCAAGGATGATGCCGCAAAGAACCTTTTCCAGATTCTCATCCAAAGCCTTCCATACTTTCATACCAATATCACTCCTCCTACGGTGGCACGATGGTCTCACAGCTCAAGTATCAGTGCCTGAACCCTGTATAAACAGCTGCTTTCAGCCGTTTATACAGGGTGTGAGGCAGCCGCCCCACGTTTTTTATTGTTTTACAGGCACTGTCTTTCGGAAAAAGCGCCGTTTGGTTATCCTTCCTTTACAGACGCCGCAGCCGCCGCCACCGCATCACGGTAACCCTGGAGGTCCACATCGGGATAGGTCGCCTCAAACCACTCATACACAGGCTCGCACGCTTCCTTGAACGCCTGCCGCTGCTCGTCGGTCAGCCGGGTCACTTCCACGGTTTCAGAAATGGTCTCAATCTCAGCCTCGGTGTTGTCGATGATCTGCTGCCGCTCCACCTCGGTGTACTCCGTCCAGATGTCGTCAAGAATCTGCCGCAGGTCATCGGGAAGGCTCTGGTAGAAGTCCTCGCTGATCAGGACGGGACACATGTCAATGGAGTGGTTCAGGTCCGTAAAATAGCCCTGCACTTCATTAAACTTGCTGCTCAGGAAGATGCCGGTGGGGTTATCCTGGCCGTCAACCGTACCCTGCTGCAGGGCGGTAAACACTTCGGCCAGAGACATGGCCACGGGGGAGGCGCCCAGAGTCTCAAAGGTCTTGATGTAGATCTCGCTCTCCATTACCCGCAGCTTGAGGCCATTCATGTCCGCGGGGGTGGAAACAGGGCGCTTGCTGTTGGACAATGCCCGGCTTCCGTTGCTGATCCAGGCAATGGGCCGTACGCCCAGCTCCTCCGCCAGACGGTCCTCCAGCTCGTCCACAAACTCGCCGTCGCAGAATGCATACGCAGTTTCAAAATTGTCGAAGAAGAAGGGAAGCGTCATGGGCAGAAGCATGTCGGTAAAGATGGACAGCGGAGCCGTAGACATCTCGCCCATCTGGATGGAGCCGTTCTGCATGCCTTCCACATTGGCCCGGGAGTCGCCCAGGATGTTGTTGGGGTACACGGTCATCGTCATGCGTCCGTCGGTGCGCTCTTCCAGCTCTTCTGCCAGCTGCATAATCAGCTGGGTAATCATATGGGACTCTGCAAGCGTGCAGGAATAGGTGATTTCATATACTTCCTGGTCACCGCCGCCGGAACTGGTTTCTCCACCGCTCTGTACATCTCCGGAATTGCCTCCCTGCTCATTGGAGCAGCCGAACAGCGACAGCATCATTACCAGGCTCAGACAAAAGGCCAAGAAACGTCTATACTTCTTCATTGCTGTTATTCCCTTTCCTTTCTTATCAGACTGAGGTTTGTTCTCACCGCATCTTTCGCCAGTACTCGTCAAATTCGTTTTGCAGTTGGTCACGGAACTTGGGATGCGCAATGCTGATCAGGGCCTCACCTCTCTCCTCCAGACTCTTGCCGAACAGATTCACGGCACCATACTCGGTAACCACCCAGTGTACATCCACTCTCGGGGTAGATACCGGCACGCCTTCCGGCAGCACGGATACAATGCGGGAAATCGTGTCATGCTTGGCGGTGGACTGCAGGCAGAGAATGGGCTTTCCGTTCTTGGACAGGGCCGCGCCCCGCAGGAAGTCCACCTGCCCTCCAATGCCGCTGTACTGCTTCCCGTTATTCCACTCGCAGTTGACCTGACCGGTCAGATCCACCTGCAGGCATGCGTTGATGGCGCAGACATTGTCGTTTTTGGCAATGTTGATGGGATTGTTGGTATACCAACCCGGCGCGATGTTGATCATCACGTTCCGGTCCACGAATTTGTACAGGTCGGCAGAGCCCTGGATAAACATCGCCGTGATTTTTCCGGTATCAATGGTCTTCCGTTTCCCGTTGACCACGCCGCTCTCAATCAGCGGGATCAGGTTGTCGGAAAACACCTCTGTATGGATACCCAGATCCTTCTTGTCCCGCAGGCACTTCAGAATAGCGTTGGGAACCTTCCCCTGGCCCATCTGAAGGCACGCCCCGTCCGGAATAAGCTCCGCAATGTGCTCTCCAATCCTGGTGGAAATCTCGTCCGTATCGTCAATGGGCGGAATGTTGAGCAGGGGTACATCCTCCTCCACAATGGCGTCCAGCTTGGAGACGTGAACTGTATTCTCGCTGCCGTATACCCAGGGCATTTCCCGGTTGACGTGGGCGATGATTTTCTTGCAGGAGGCCATAACCGGTGAGACAAAGTCAACCGCCACACCCATGTTGCAGTAGCCGTGTTCGTCCGGGAGCGTAATATGGGCCAGGATTCCGTCAACCGGATTTGAGGTGGCAAACGCTCTGCGGGTCATGGACACGTTCATGGGCTCAAACATACCCCTCCGCTCGCTCACCGCAGCGCGGGTGTGGGGTCCGCAGAAGCAGGTCTCCACAATCAGATGCCCTTCATATTCCGGCTTGCAGTAGGGCGCTCCGCCCCAGTTCAGCCCCTGCCAGAGCTTAACGCCCTGGAGTTCGTGGGCTCTGCGGCAAAGGGCTTCCGCCAAGAGCATGGACTCCGCCGTTGCGTGGGTTGTGGCCCACCGCTCCCCGGACTCGACCAGCTTAACCGCCTCGTCCGCGCTCATCAGTTTTTCTTTGTAGTGTTTCTTCCAATCCGAAATCATGGTGAGACTCCTCTCCATCAGAGTTTTTTCTCATAGCATTCCTTTGCAAAAATTGCCGCGCCCAGCGCGCCCACCGTCTGGGGAGACTCAAGCACCACAACCGGCAGCTCCAGCTCCTGAGACAGGCAGTTTGCCATGGCCTGGTTCAGCGCCACGCCCCCGGTCATAACCACGTCCGGCCGGACCCGGATGCGTTTGACCAGTCCGCAGACCCGCTTTGCCACGGATACATGGGCGCCCCGCGCCACCGCCGCCAGGGAGGCGCCCCCGGCGAGCTGGGAAATGACTTCCGACTCCGCAAAAACCGTGCAGATGCTGCTGATGGGAACATATTCTGTTGTTGTCGCCGCCAGATTGGCCAGTTCCTCAAGATTGCAGTTGAGCACCCGGGCCATCACCTCAAAGAAACGGCCTGTGCCGGCGGCGCACTTCTCATTCATAATGAAGTTTTCCACCGCACCATTTGCATCCAGCTGAATTGCCTTCGCGTCCTGGCCTCCAATGTCCACAATCGTTCTGGCCTTGGGGTACAGCGCCGCAACGCCCTTTGCATGACAGCTGATTTCCGTTATCTGCTTGTCCGCTTCCTGGTAGGTCATCCGTCCGTATCCTGTGACAACCCGATAGAGGATCCGTTCCTTTTGAACATTCGTTTTTTTCAAAAGCCTGTCCAACGCCAGATCCACCCCGTTGGTGCCTGTTCCGATATTGACGACCTCGCTGCCGAGTATGGCGCCCTCGCGGTCAATCAGAACGGTCTTGGACGAGGAAGACCCGATATCGATTCCTAAAAACATAACGACCTCCACATGCTTTCGGTATCCAGATTAAGGTGTAGCGCCCATGATTTTACATATTTTGTATGCAACAATCCCTATTGCGCCCACAGTTATCTGTGCTCACCGTGCAAAATCGGGCAGCCGGGAAAAGGCTGGGATGTCCACCGGATACCAGTTTCTTATTTGTTCAGCATCTCTGCAAAGCTCTGAATTCGGGTGCGCAGCTGCTCCACAGAGTCCATCTGCGGATCGATCTCCAGATAGAGGATGGGAACGTGGGCCTCCTCCAGTTCCTTTTTGTAGATCGGATAGTCAAATTCCTCCGGATCACAGAACTTGTACATGCACACAACGACGCCGTCCGCCTTGTGCTGCTTGACCGCCTCAATCAGGCGAGACCCTCTGGATTTGTTTTCCTCATAGAAGAACGTATCACCTCTGAGGTCCATTAGTCTATAAGCAAGTTTTTCCATTACGGTTCCCGTTGTGCGGGACGGGGTGCGGAACTGGCGGCTCTCCTGGGCCAGGTCATCCTCCACAAAGACAAAGTGGTTCTCCCGGAATGCCTCCAGCAGCTTCACCGGCTCCACCATCAGTCCGGTGGGAATTACCCGCGGCCCGGTTTCCGTCTCCTTGGGTTCTTTCAGGAGGGCATCCATCAGCGTGTTCAGCTTTTCCGTATACACCTTTTTGTCCATAAACCACGCGGCCTTCATGACCAGATGGCGGTTCACGGGGTTCAGGGAAACCGGATAGTCGTTCACCATGGCTACAAAGCGCCGCATGGCCGCCCGATACTGCTCGTACAGCTGGAACGCATCCTCCAGGTCCGCTTCCGTAATGGGCCGGCCGGTGATTTCGCTCAGGCTGGTCCGCAGCGCCTCATTCTGGTAGAGGATAAAATCCAGCGAACCGCTGCTGTATCGGTTCTGAGGTATGATATAGGCCAACGTCTTCGGCGTTTTAACCGCAATGCCCCAGTTGGCAAGCAGGGACTTCATGCTGTCGCAGTAGGTGGGAATCACGATCGCCTCCAGGAAGTTGTACGCGCCCCGCAGTGCCAGCTCCATATCCGCCCGCATAATGGAGCAGCAAAAGCCCTGGATGTACCGGTCCACCTCGGTCATGGAGGTCTTTCCACCCCACAGTCCAACGGGAAGCAGACCCGCCGCATAGATGATTTCCTCCGGCAAATAGATGGGGAAGCAACCCACCGGCCGCTTTCCGCTCTCCTGAATGGAGCGCAGAATGGTCTGCTTGGGGGTACGTCCCGCATCCGACAGGGCCTGAATCAACTCCGCTGCTTTCATTTCATCGCCTCCCGCTGTTTTCTCTCTTCCATCATTTCAACCAGGGCCTGGACTCTCGTTTCATACTGTGCCTCGGAGAAGACACTGGGATCTGTCTGGTCGCCGTCAAAAATAGTGGAGGGGATCCCCAGCTCCGACTCCAGCTGGCGCTGGAACTCGTATTGCTTAAAATCCATACCCTTGCAGCTGCGGTTGGAGTGGAACAGAGCGCCGTCAATCTGGAAATTCCTTGCCCTTGTCACAATTCTGTCATTGGCATATTCCATGCTGAGCGAGGCGTAAATGGATCCGTACGCCTTGGCCATACCGGCAAGGTCGCTGAGCTCATACAGCAGGGTCCAGGATTCCGGATAGGTGGAGGTCACCATGTTGATCCCGTTTTTCTTCAGGATTTTATAGGTGGTGGCCAGGTAGGGCCAGCAGGCAATGCCGTCCCACAGGATGCGGTACTTCTCCTCGGCGTTGTCCCAGGGGCCAAGGCCCTTGGCTTTGCGCTCCTCCAGCTCTTCGTACCAGCGCTTGAACAGCTCCGTGCCTTCCTGTTTTCCCCGCACGCACACGATCGTGGCCATATAGTTGAACAGGTCAAAGCCCGACACAGGCGCCGGCTTGGCCATGGCCAGATCGGTGGCCTTTTTCCACCACATGGCGGTCTCATTGGAAATGCGCATCACTTCCCGCAGCCGGTCCCAGTCCATTTTTCGCCCGGTAAATTCCTCCAGCTTTCCAATGGCGTCCAGCAGCTGCGCCTTTATATAGGCCACAGCAGCGGGTGTTACGCTGTAGCTGTAATTATAGGGGCAGTCAATCATGATCAGGGGGACATTCAACTGCTTTGACAGGTTTTCATACCACTTGATTGCGGTATAGCAAATGTTGCTGCAGCAAAACAGCAGATCAGGCATGGGGATATCCGCGGCATCGGAATGCTTGATGTTGGCGTAGCCCATATTGACTCGGGCATAGGAACAGATATCGGCGGAATAGCCCTCGCTCTCCGCGTTTTCAATAAACCGGGGCGCGTCTTTCCGCGCGCCAATCGCGGCGGCATGGTTTTCCGGATATACCACCGTCAGGTCCATGGCCTCCAGCAGCTCCTGGGGGGCAATGGATGTGGACCAGACCACCGGACGTCCCTCAGCCTTGGCTTTCTGCGCGTCCTCATAGTGCCTCTTCAAAATGTCGTTCAGCATCTGCTTGGATGATTGCTTCTCCATATGAACCACCTCGCCAGCCGCCGTGCTCTCCGCCTTATGCAGGCGGCTGCCTTTCTTGTAAGATAAAATAACTGGTACAAATGCAGACCGGTCAACTCATCGAAATACGGTACGCCCCGCTCACCGCCGCAGGTTTTCAATCAGGGTCGTAACGCCATGTCCGCCGCCGCAGCAGGAGGAGAACAGGCCATAGCGCGTCCCTCTCCGGGCAAGCTCCTTCATGGCGAACATGCAGATCCGCGCGCCGGACGCGCCGTTGGGGTGTCCAAAGGCGATGGCACCGCCGTTGGGATTCCAGTTGGCCCGGTTGATCTGAATCCCGGACTGAGCTTCCATCTCCCGGATTACGGACAAGTTCTGTGCCGCAAAGGCCTCGTTGCACTCCAGCACGTCAATGTCCTTGAGGGACAGTCCGGCCCGCCGGATGGCCATCAGGTTGGAATACGCGGGGCCAATGCCCATCAGTCTGGGTTCCACACCATAGTCCGCGCCGCAAACCCAGCGCGCATACGGCTCGTAACCCAGTTCCTCCGCCTTTTGGGCCGTCATCATCAGCACAAAGGCGGCGCCGTCATTCCGGCCGGAGGCGTTGCCCGCGGTGGTTACGCCGTCCGCACCCAGAACCGCCTTCAGCTTCCCAAGACCCTCCAGGGTGGTGTCCGGCCGGACATGCTCATCCTCCGCGAACACCTTGTCCGGCAGCTTCTTGCCCATCTTAAGGGTGATGGGTACAATCTCCTCTTTAAAGTACCCCTTGGCAATGGCCGCGCCGGCCCGCTGCTGGCTCTGGAACGCGAACTCATCGCACTCCTCCCGGCTGATTCCCCAGCGCCTGGCCATCAGGTCTGAGACCTCCAGCATTGTGATATCCTGATCCAGCGTGGGGGCAAGCTTCTGGGGAATGGCGGCCGGTGCGATGTTCTTGTAAGGCGCGGTTGAGGTGGGGAACTTGCAGATCATCTGGCTGTACGACTCCATACCGCCTGCGATCATCACATCCGCTTCACCCGCCAACATCTTCCACGCCGCATGGTTAATGGAGTCAATGGCGGAACCGCACTGCATCTCCACGTACGATGCCGATGTCTCAATGGGCAGGCCCGACGCAAGCACGGTATAACGCGCCGGTCCAAGTGTCTTGGAGTCACCTGCCGCAGTCCCGCAGAACAGGGAGTCTACCTTTCCCCGCTCCAGGATCTTTGTCTTTTCCAGCAGTCCGCGGACCGCCAAAGCGGACAGGTCTGTTGCACACAGATCCCGCAGACTGCCGCCCATACGGCCAAAGCCGGTGCGGGCGCCATCGACAAATACGACTTCTCTTGCTGCCATCATTTCTCGTTCCCTTCCGTAAATTTTCCGTTTTAGACCTGCTGATTTATATCCCGCACATGTTTAAGCCGCCTTCGGCTTACACATAATCGTAAAATCCGTGTCCAACCGACTTGCCCAGCCGGCCTTCCTTTACCATCTGCTCAAACACATCGTACATGTCGGGCTTAACTCCCGTCTCATCGTACTCCCGCTTCATGATATCCAGGGCCAGATCAACACCCGTCAGATCAATCATATGGAAGGGACCCATGGGATTGTGGAAGCCTTCCTCCATGGCGATGTCCACATCCTGATAGGTGCAGTATCCGTTCTGAACCAGATACCGCGCCCGCTTGAGAATGCCCATAATGAGGTAGTTCCCGGCAAAGCCGTCAATCTCCTTCTTCTGCCAGATGGCCTTCTTGCCGATCTTTCCGCAGAATTCATACAGGGCGCGGGCGGTCTCCTCACTGGTGTGCGCGCCCTGCACCACTTCCACAAACTTCATAACCAGCGCCGGATTATAGAAGTGCATGTTTGCCAGCCGGGCGGGATTGGACACGCAGTCCGCAAATTTGGAGGAAACCATGAAGCTGGAATTGGTGGCCAGAATAACCTCCGGTCCCACAAGGGCATCCAGCTGCTTGAACAGCTTCCGCTTCACATCCTCCACCTCAATGACCGCCTCAACCACGCAGTCCACGCCCTCCAGGGCCTTTTCCAGCACCGGCTCCACGTGAAACAGCGTCTTAATCTTGGCAACCTGCTCCTCTGTCATGCGGCCCTTTGCAATGCGCTCAGACAGGTACTTCTCGGCCCAGCCGGCCACATCGTCACAGACCGCAGGCGCGATGTCATATACTGTGGCATCGAAGCCGTAAATGCTCGCATTCATTGCAATCTGCCGTCCCATACGTCCGCCGCCAATTACACAAATCTTCTTAATTTCCATTCTAAACGACTCCTTTTTCCGTAAATGACTGAATTGGCTGTCTGACTGCGTCCCATCCTGTGGGCTAAACTTTATGGTCTGGCGTAATGATAGCAAATAGTTTTTCTGGCGTCCAATTCCCTTTTGCCGTTAAATGATATTGCATCAATTATAAATTGAACCGTCCGTTCAGCTTGCAGGCCCGCAGCTTCTGATATCTACAAATTCTAATTCCGGCATAAAAATAAGGTTTGCACCCCTTGAAACGATGCAACTCCGCATCGCCGCAAGGAGCACAAACCTTATTGGTCAGAACCGGCCCTTCTGCCTTTAACTGGCCGCCTGCTTTTTATATAAACAGAGCACTATCTAATCCATGAGTTCTGCATCAGCATTTTGAAGTATTTCTTCGATGCTTGAATAAACTCATTCACCAGTGGGTCCTCCTGCCGTTGACTTAAATAGCATATTCCCATGGAACCCTGGCAGTTGGGTTCAGACACATAGATATGGCACTTGGAAAAGACCGGATCGTTGGCCAGCGTTGTAAAACTGGCAAACGAGATCCCCATTCCACACTTGACCAGCTCCCAAACGGTATGGATGTCCGAGGTCTCAATGGCATAGTGAGGAACAATCCCCGCGGCTTCAAAAAACAGATCCATGGTGTCGCGGATGGCATACCCCTTTTTCACCGCTATAAACATCTCATCCTTGAGCTGCTCAAGACGTATCTTCCCATTCTGCGCTTCCCGAGAAAGCCAGTGTTTCGGGGGAAAAATGACAACGCATTCGTCCCGGGTAAGCAGTTTTTCCACCTCAAATCCCCTGGCACCTTCAGGGCATGGGGAGCAGACCGTAAAATCCACGATTTCCTTCATGAGCAATTTATCCAGCTGCTCCCGCGGCGCTGTGGTATGCTCAATCCGAACAGAGGGAAAATTCTTCTGCAAATGGGCCAAAAATCGCGGGATATACAGTCCCACATTGGAGGCGATGGAAATGGACGGCCCATTGGCTTTTGCGGCCGTTTTCTTCACCTCCATACAGGTTTGATTCAAACGGGACAGAGTCTCCGTCACCTGCTTGTAAAAATATTTGCCCTCCGTGCTCAGCTTGATATTGCGCCCCGTGCGGATAAACAGCGTCACACCCAATTCCTTTTCCAGGCTGGATATCGTCTTGCTCAAAAAGGGCTGCGGTACGCCCAAATGCTCCGCCGCCCGGGACATATGCTCATATTCGGCAACGCACTTAAATAAATACAGCTGCTTCAGTTCCATTCTAGCCACCTCGACATAATTTACAAAGCCGAACTCGTACAGTAGCAATATTTACAAATATCTTTAAATAAATTTGTTCAACATTTCCCGCTCCACTTTTTGGCTACACCGACAAAAGCGTTGCCATGTTATTCAAATATTCCACAAAATTCCGGCACATTTTTAGTTGAATTATACAACTTCTTCCGTTTGCCTCACCGCCTTGCCTGCCGCAGATTAGAGACTCCGTATCCTCAGACTCCCCATTCTGCCCACCGGCCGGCTTCACTGGTCCGGAGCCGGCCGTCAAGAATCCAGGTGTCTTTTTCTGCAAAAGAAACCGGATATTTTTTCGCGCCCGAACGGTTTCTTTCCTGCCGTATCCGTGGAAATATTTTGCACATCCCTCCGACATTGTTTATAATAATAACATGCTCAGCGACAAAATACAACAAAATTAAGCGGTTCAGCAATGCGCTCCTGTTCTGCATATACTTCCCAGGATGGCCTGTTTCTGACTGTTCCGGCCTTCTGCCATTTTTGTTGCAACGCACCAGGATTTATCAGTTTTTTTCCCGTATTCCATGCCAACGCGCTCCAGCCGGGCTTCTGCCGGAGCAGGGGGCAAACTGCGGCGCCTTGACAGGTAATACCCCATCGGGTATAATGTACCCATACCCCTATTGGTATAAGGAGGCGTATGGTATGGCACGTCTGGAAACGCTGCTGAAGTGGGGCGGCATCCGGCGGGATGTGGTTTTTCTTATCCTGTCCGCTCTGGCCCTGATTGCCAGTATATTTAAGCCGGCCGCCCTGCCCCTCGACCCCGCCTGGCTGGCCATTCTTCTCTGCGGTGTCCCCATTTTGCTGGAGGCCCTTGTGGGCCTGGTCACCGCCTTTGACATCAAGGCCGACCTGCTGGTGTCCATCGCCCTGGTGGCCTCGGTATGCATTGGGGAGATCTTTGCCGCCGGTGAGGTGGCCTTTATCATGCAGCTGGGCGCCCTGCTGGAGGAGCTGACGGTGGCCAAAGCCCGGGCGGGAATTGAGAAGCTGGTGCGTCTCACGCCCCGCACCGCCCGGCGGCTCTTCCCCGGCGGGGAGGAGATAATTCCCGCCCAGCAGGTGCGGGTAGGGGACCTGCTGCGGGTGCTGCCGGGGGAGACGGTGCCGGTGGACGGCGTGGTGCGCACCGGCCAGACCGCCATTAACCAGGCGGTCATGACCGGAGAATCCCTGCCGGTGGACAAGGGGCCGGGGGACCCGGTGTCCAGCGGCACCGTCAACCAGTTCGGTTCCTTCGACATGGAGGCGGTCAAGGTGGGGGAGGACAGCTCCATCCAGCGGATGATCCGCCTGGTCCAGTCCGCCGACGCGGGCAAGGCCAAAATCGTAGGCATTGCCGACCGCTGGGCCACCTGGATCGTGGTCATTGCCCTGAGCGCCGCAATCCTCACCTGGCTGATCACCGGGGAGATCATCCGGGCAGTGACCATTCTGGTGGTGTTCTGTCCCTGCGCCCTGGTGCTGGCCACCCCCACCGCCATTATGGCGGCCATCGGCAACGTCACCCGCCACGGGTTTCTGGTGCGGGAGGGGGATGCTCTGGAGCGGCTGGCCCTGGTGCGCCGGGTGGCCTTTGACAAAACGGGAACCCTGACCCAGGGCATTCCCCAGGTGACCCAGATCTGTTCCTTCCTCCCCCAGTGGCCGGAGGACCGGCTTTTCCGGGCCGCGGCGGCGGCGGAGGCCCGCTCGGAGCATCCTCTGGGAAAGGCGGTGGTGCGCTGCTGCCGGGAAAAGGGGCTGGACATTCCGGAGGCGTCGGCCTTCCGGATGCTCCCCGGCCGCGGCGTGGAGGCCACGGTGGAGGGGGAGGCGCTGCTGGCGGGCAGCGCAGCTCTGCTGAAGGAGCGGGGCATTCCCCTGCCCCGCAAGGCGGAGCTGGCCGCCCAAGCCTGCCAGAAATCGGGCTGTACCGTCATCTATCTGGCCCAGGGCGGTCAGGCGGCGGGCCTGCTGGCCCTGGCGGACACCCTGCGGGCCGACGCGGCGGACACGGTGGAGCGGGTGCGGGCTGCGGGGGCAGAGCCTGTGCTCCTCACCGGCGACCATCAGAACGCCGCCGGCCACATTGCCGCACAGCTGGGCATTTCCCAGGTGCAGGCGGGCTGTCTGCCGGAGGATAAGCTGGCGTGGATCGCCCGGAGCCAGAGGGAGGGCAGCCCGGTGTGCATGGTGGGGGACGGAGTAAACGACGCCCCCGCCCTGAAGCAGGCCATGGTGGGCATCGCCATGGGAGGGGTGGGCAGCGATATCGCCGTGGATGCCGCCGACATCGCCCTCATCAGCGACGATATCCGGGAGCTGCCCCATCTGCTGGAGTTGGCTCGGCGGATGATGACCACCATCCGCCTCAACCTGAGTTTTTCCATGGCGCTGAACTTCATCGCCATTTTCCTGGCCATCCGCGGTACCCTCAATCCGGTGGTGGGGGCGCTGGTCCACAACGCCGGGTCGGTGGCGGTGATTCTCAACTCCGCCCTTCTGTTGGCCTGGCGCCGGAAGTGACAAAGAGACTGTCGAAAAAGGCCGTTGGCCTTTTCCGACAAAAGACTGCAGGACGGATCGGGCGACAGAATTCTGCGTGGCTCCCTGCGGGGGAGGTTTTTTGACAAGCTGGTGACAAAGGTACGTGGGATTTTTGGCCGGATTTTGGTATCGTATTCCCAGAACTTGTGTGATATAATAACCGCGGAGCGGGCCTGCCGGCTCGCTCCGCGGGTGCTGCCGGAACGCCGCCGCCCTTGGGGCGGCTTTTTTTGACAGCCTGCTTATTCTTTTTCCCATTTTACGTCAACTTTTTCCCCGGCCCCGCCGTCTGTGAGATAGCTCCACACCCACCCGCAGAAAGGGGGCCGCCTGACGCTTTGGAAAGGGTGTGCGCAGATTGGAGCTGGACTATAACAAGCTGCTGTGTCTGGTGGGGGAGATGGGCTACCGCCTTATGGAGAGCGGGGCGGAGATCTACCGGGTGGAGGAGTCCATCCGCCGCCTGCTGCTGGCCTACGGGGTGAAGCAGGGAGAGGTCTTCGCCATTCCCAACTGCATCATCATCAGCCTCACCTCGCCGGAGGGGCAGCCCCTGACCCAGATCCGGCGGATGCCCGCCCACGGCACCGACATCTACTTGCTGGAGCGGTACAACGGCCTGTGCCGCACCCTATGCCGTCAGGCGCCCCCCTTTGACCAGGCCCTGGAGCAGATGGAGGCCATTCGCCGGGAGCACCGGGTCTATCCCGTGGCCATTCGGATGCTGGCCTACTTTCTGGGCTGCGGCATGTACGCCCTGTTTTACGGGGGCTCCGCCATGGACGGCGTGTGCGGCGGGGTGTGCGGCATGGTGATCGGGCTGTGCCTGGACCTCACCTCCCGGCTGGGCGCCAACCTGTTTTTCAAGACGGTGGCGGGCGGCACTGTCTCCGCCCTGACGGCAGTGCTCCTCACCGCCCTGGGCATCGGCCACAATCAGGACCTGATTATCATCGGGGGCCTGATGGCCCTGGTCCCCGGTATCGCCATTACCAACGCCATGCGGGACATCATGGCGGGGGATATGGTGGCCGGCATCAGCAAGGGGGCGGAGGCCCTGCTCATCGGGGCGGCCATCGCCCTTGGTACCGCCCTGGCCCTGGGCCTGGCCGGATTGTTTATGGGAGGCTGAGATGGACAAGCTGAGCTATTATCTCCCCTGCGTGTGGACCTTCTGCGCCTGTATCGGCTTTTCCCTGCTGTTCAACATCCACGGGGCGGGGATGTTTATCTGCGCCGGCGGCGGGGCGCTGGGCTGGCTATGCTACCTGCTCACCGGGCCGCTGGTACACAGCGACATCATCCAGTCCTTTTTTGCCGCTCTGGTCATCTCCGCCTGGTCGGAACTGATGGCCCGGCTGCGGAAGTGTCCGGTGACCAGCTATCTGCTGGTGGCCCTCTTCCCCCTGGTCCCCGGCGGGGGCATCTATTACACCATGGAGTACGCCATGATGGGAGAGACCTCCCAGTTTCTCTCCTCCCTGCTCCACACCCTGAGCCTGGCGGGAGCGCTGGCCACCGGGGTGCTGCTGGTGTCCTCTCTGATGCGGCTGTTCATCATCTATCAGGAGAAGCGCCGCGCCCGGCAGGAGGGGTTTTATGGCAAACTTTGAGGTTGTCCTGTTTGACGCGGACAACACCCTGTTCGACTTCGACCGGGCGGAGGACGCGGCCCTGCGCGGGGTGCTGGCGGCCCGGGGCTACCCCACCGACGGCGAAACCCTGGGGCGCTATCTGTCCATCAACCGGGCGCTGTGGGCCAGGCTGGACCGGGGTGAGGTCACCCAGTCCTGGCTGGTGGTGGAGCGGTTTGCCGCCTTTGCCCGGGCCATGGGCCGGGAGGACGACCCGGTGTCGTTCAACCGGGACTACCTGGACCGGCTGGCCCAGGGGGCTTTCCTGCTCCCCGGGGCGGAGGAGCTGTGCCGCGCCCTGGCTCCCCACTGCACCCTGGCCCTCATCACCAACGGGGTGGCCCGGGCTCAGCGGGGCCGGCTCGCCCGCTCCCCTCTGGGGACGGTGATTCCCCATCTATTTATTTCGGAGGAGGTGGGGGCTGCCAAGCCCTCCCCCGCCTTTTTTGAGCCGGTACTCCGGCAGCTGGGCAATCCCCGGCGGGAGCGGGTTCTGGTGGTGGGGGACAACCTGGCCACCGACATCCGGGGCGGGCTGGAGGCCGGTCTGCCCACCGCCTGGTACAACCCGGGCCATCTGCCCAACACCACCCCCTGGACCCCCCGGTGGGAGGTGGCCAGCTACGCCGGTCTGGCGGCGTTGATTCTGGAAGCTCCCACTTCACAGATAGAAATAAAAGAAAAATGAGGTGTCTTACCCTTGTCCTCTCTTCAATATCAGCCCAAGCGGGTGCGTCAGGACCGCAAAAAACGGCGCCCGCCTCTCATCCCTCTGATTGCCGCCGCCGTGGCGGTGTGCCTGGCACTGATTCTCATCCCCACCCTGGGCCGCTCTCCCGAGAGCTCCTCTCCCGCGGCGGCGGCCAACCGGTCCGCACCCCCGGCGGGGGAGACCGTCTCCCCCACACCGGAGCCCACTCCCACGCCTACGCCGGAACCCACCCCCACACCCGAACCCACGCCGGAGCCCTTTGACTTCACCCAGCCCGCCCCCGCCACAGAGGCGGCGGTGGAGATGGATTATTTCTCCGACGCGCTGTTCATCGGGGATTCCCGCACCGACGGGCTGCGGCTGTACAGCGGCATCAAGGGGGCCAGTTTCTACTGCTACAAGGGGCTGACCATCTTCGAGATGGAGAGCAAGAAGGTCATTGAGCTGGACGGCGGCAAATATACCGTGGTGGAGGCCCTGGAGCGGGGACCCCAGTACGGCAAGATCTACATCTCCCTCGGTATCAACGAGCTGGGGTATTACAACGACGAGTCCTTCCACAAAACTTTCGCCGCTTTTCTGGAGAAGGTGCGCCAGCTCCAGCCCGACGCGGTGATCTACCTGGAGAATCTGGTGCCGGTAAACCCGTCCAAATGCGCGGCAAACGACCAGGCTTCCTATGTGAACAACGACCGGGTGGCCGCCTATAACGCCATTTATCCCCAGCTGGCCCAGGAGGAGCAGGTGATTCTGCTGGATGTGGCCGGCGCCCTCAGCGATGAAACCGGTATCCTGCCCGCCGATGCCACGGTGGACGGGGTCCACTTTACCAAAGCCTGGTATCAAAAATGGCTGGCCTACCTGATGGAGCACACCGTGGATTCCGAGGTGTACCAGGCAGGTGTGGCCGCCGCGGAAGGAGAAGAGACAGCATGAAGCAGCTTTTCACCCGTCTTGTACCCGCCCTTTTGGTGTTCTGCCTGGCCCTCACCGCCTGCGGCAGCCAGGAGAGCCTGGCGGGGGTGGACCCGGCCCAGACCGCCCAGGCCCTGCTGGATTCCGGCGCCTTTGCCGGCGCCCTGGACACCATTGATACCGAAGCGGCCTGTTCCCTTTATGGCATTGACTACGCCGACGTCACCGACGGAGTGGTATACGGCTCCCTGTCCTCCGGCGCGGAGGAGATTGCGGTGCTCCGCATGACCTCCACCGACGCCGCCGAGGCCGCCCTGGCTGGGCTGGAGCAGCGGGTGGCCGACCAGAAGGCCATGCTGGAGAGCTACCAGCCCGATGAGGTAAGCAAGCTGGACCAGGCCATCGTGACCCGGCTGGGGGACACCGCCATTCTGGTGGTGGCCGCCGACGCCGGCAAAGCCCAGTCCACTCTGGACGGTCTGAACAAATAAGCTCCCGGCGGGACCTCCGGCGAGGCCCCGCCTTTTTCTGCCGGGGAAAACTTTCCGGCCCTCTCCCCCGTCTAAGGAACAGAACCAGGAAGGAGCGCGCCCATCTTGGAGCAGACCACCCACCAGCAGCTTACGGCGTATATCGTGGCCCACCAGGAGGATTTTTACCGCCTGGCGTACAGCTATGTCAAAAACCGGGACGCCGCCCTGGACGTGGTGCAGGAGAGCATTGTGCGGGCGCTGTCCAAATCGGACTCCCTGCGCAGGCCGGAATTTCTCAAAACCTGGTTTTACCGTATCCTGCTCAACGAGAGCATGAACTACTACCGGCAGAGCAGGCGTCTGGTCTCCCTGGAGGAGGCCCGGCCGGACGCCGCCGCCCCCCAGGGGGACCACGCCGCCCGGCTGGACCTGTACGACGCCATCGACCGGCTGGACTCCCGGGAGCAGACCATCATCCGCCTGCGGTTTTTCCAGGACATGAAGCTGGAAGAGATCGCCCAGATGACCGACACCAACCTGAACACCGTCAAGTCCCGGCTGTACAAGAGCCTGCGGAAGCTGCGGGAGCTGACGGGAGAGGAGTGTTCCTATGAATGACCCATGGAAACAGGCAAAAGAGCGCTATGCGCAGACTCCCATTCCGGAGGAGCTGACCTTTGCCGTGGCCAGTGCGGTGCGCGCCGGCAGCCGGCGGCGGAACCGCCGGCGGGCTTTCCACCGGGGGCTGACCGGCATGCTGGCGGGGTGTGCCTGCTTCATGCTGCTGGTGAACGCCAGCCCCACCTTTGCCCAGGCGGTATCCGCCGTGCCGGTGCTGGGGAATCTGGCCCGGGTATTCACCGTGACGGAGTACACCGTGGAAGACCGGGAGCACCTGATCGACGTGCGCCTGCCCGCCCTGGAGCTGGAGGGCGCCACCGATTTGGAGCAGCGGATCAACACCGAAATCCAGACCCGCATTGACCAGGTGCTCCAGGAGGCGGAGGACCGGGCGCGGGAGACCAAGGCCGCCTTTGTGGCCACCGGCGGGGACCCGGCGGAGTTCATGCCCATTGTCATCAGCGTGGACTATGAGATCAAATGCCAGAACAGCCAGTATCTCTCCTTCATCCTCACCAAAACCGAGACCCTGGCCAGCGCCTACAGCGAGTACTACGCCTACAACATCGATCTGCAGGCGGGCCGGGAGGTGACCCTGCGGGACGTGCTGGGTCCCGACTACGTGGAGCTGGCCAACCAGGCGGTGCGGGAGGGTATTGCCCAGCGCTCCCAGGACCCGGACAACAGCTACTTCCCGCCGGAAGAGGGGGGCTTTACCTCCATCGCCCAGGATCAGACCTTCTACCTCAACCAGGCAGGCAACCCCATGGTGGTGTTTGAGAAGTATGAAATCGCCCCCGGCTATATGGGTACGCAGGAGTTTGAGGTGCCGCTGCCCACCGCTGGGACATAGCCCATCCCCCATCCTTGACAAACAGTACCCCCAGTGCTATCCTGTCAGCATTGGGGGTACTTCGTGTCTCGTATAATTCGGATGGAAAGGAAGAGGACTATGAGAAGATGGCTCGCGGCCCTGCTGTGTCTGGGGCTGCTGTGTACCTGGGCGGGTGCCGTGGAAGGAACTCCCAGCAACTGGGCTCAGGAAGAGGTGGACGCCGCCCTGGAGGCGGGGCTGGTGCCTTCCCTTACCAGTACCCCCGCCTATCAGGATACCCTGACCCGGGAGCAGTTTGCCCAGCTGGTGGTACAGACGGTGGAGGTGCTGCTGGGGCAGGAGCTGGCCGCCGCTCCGGCGGACACCTTTGCCGACTGCACCAGTCTGGCGGTGCGGAAGGCCAGCGCGGCGGGCATCATCGGCGGCATCGGCGGTGGAAAATTCGCCCCGGAACAGGCCACCAACCGGGAGCAGATTGCCACCATGATGGCCCGGGCCATTGACTATCTGGAGGAAACCAGCGGCCTGAACCTGGCTCCTCAGGCAGGCAGCCTGGCCGGCTTTACCGACACCTCTCAGGTGTCCGGCTGGGCGGCGGAGGCTATGGGCCGGATGGCGGCCAACGGCCTGATGGAGGGCTCGGGCTCCGCCCTGTCTCCCCAGAACCCCTGCACGGTGGAGCAGGGTATTCTGCTGCTGGTTCGGCTCCACCGTCTGGCCCAGGAGACCGGCCGGGAGCCGGAGCCCCAGGTACCCCCCGTCCCCCAAAATGTGGACCACTATGCAGCCTACCCCACGGTACCCGACTTCGGCGACATGATTGACTATACCGGCGAAGTGGGAACCGGGGAGATGCCCGACTACAATGCCGTCTTTTATGAATACACCTCCGTAGACGGCGCGACGGACACTGCCTATCTGCAGTATGCCGCCCTGCTGGAGCAGGAGGGCTACCTTCCCGTATATATGTATGGAAATTCGGGCTCCGTCTACTTTTTTAACCCGGAGCAGCCCGATCTGGTGGTCGCCTATGAGCTCTTTATGGAGGATGCCGTCTGGATTTCCCTGATCACCGTCACGCCTCCCGCCGGTTCCGCGCCCTGCTACTCCGACCACCATGCAGATGTTCCCGATCTGGGTGCCGCCCTGGGTATTGAGCCCTCTCTCTGCCAGACTGGGGAAAACAACGCATGGACGATCTATGGCTATGAGCTGCCCCAGTACGCCGACCATATCATCCTAGCGCCCTGGTTTACCAGGATGCCTCAGGCGGGATACGTCCTGCTGGGGCTGACGGATTCGAAAGAGGGCTACATCCCTCTCTGGGAAAATGAACGCACCGGCTGCAGGGTGACCGTATTTGAATACTACTCCTACCTCATCGTTGAACTCATTCCCGGCGATTCCTGACAGCAAAAAGGAGACGGCACAGGCCGTCTCCTTTTTTATACCAATGGTGAATTATACTATCAAGTGCAACACTTTAGGGGAATAA
>NZ_CALXFV010000029.1 GCF_944387675.1 uncultured Flavonifractor sp.
GCCTCGGCAAATTCCTTGTCGGAGGCAGTCACAGTGACAAATTCATTCAGCCATTTTCTGCTCAGATTCATTGTTCCCACACTCCTTTCTCAGAATTGCTCCAGGAATCGCACGTCGTTTTCAAAAATGAGCCGCAGATCGGCGATCTTGAACCGGCGCATGGCGGTGCGCTCCAGACCGATGCCGAAGGCCCAGCCGGAGTACACGTTGGGGTCGATGCCGCTCATCTCCAGCACCCGGGGGTGAATCATCCCCGCGCCCAGCAGCTCGATCCAGCCCTCTCCCTTGCAGGTGGGACAGCCCACGCCGCCGCACTTGTGGCACTGCACGTCCATTTCGCAGGAGGGTTCGGTGAAGGGGAAGTGGTGGGGGCGGAACCGGGTCTTGGTCCCCTTGCCGTAGAGCTGCTCCACCACCGTGTTCAGGGTTCCCTTCAAATCGGCCATGGTCACCCCCTTGTCGATGACCATGCCCTCCACCTGGTGGAACATGGGGGAGTGAGTGGCGTCCACCTCGTCCTTGCGGTACACCCGGCCGGGGGCGATAATGCGGATGGGCAGCTCCATGGTGTCCATGGCCCGCACCTGCATGGGGCTGGTCTGGGAGCGAAGCATTACCCGGCTGTCCGCGTCAAAATAGAAAGTGTCGCTCCAGTCCCGGGAGGGGTGGCCCTCCTCGGCGTTGAGCCGGTCGAAGTTCAGCTCCGCCAGCTCCACCTCCGGGCCGTCCAGCACGGTGAAGCCCATGCCGATGAAGATTTCCTTGATCTCATCCAGGGCGATATACATGGGGTGGCGATGACCCTGCTTCACCGGCTTGCCGGGGACGGTCACATCCAGGGCCTCGGCCTCCAGCCGGTCCTCCAGCGCCTTGGCCTCCAGCGCTTTGCCCCGGGTCACCAGGGCGGCCTCCAGGGCGGAGCGCACCTCGTTGGCCAGCTGGCCCATCACCGGCCGCTCCTGGGCGGACAGTCCGCCCATCTGCTTGAGCACCGCGGTGAGCTCCCCCTTCTTGCCCAGGTATTTCACCCGCAGGGCATCCAGGGCGGCGGTATCGCCGGCAGCGGCAAAGGCCTCCAGCGCCTGGGCGCGGATGGCTGCTAACTGTTCCTTCATGATGAAAACTCCTTTATAAAAAGTGAAATATTGGATTTCAAAGAAAAACAATCCTGAGCGGTGCGCTGGGCGGTGACGCCCAGCCGGGGCAGCTGGTACAGCCCCTCCGCCGGGTCGCAGCGCCCCTCCCGGGTGGTGACGGTGAGAGAAAACCGGTCCCGGATGTAGGACTCCGCCCAGGGCTCGGTCACACCGAAGGGATAGGCCAGGTAGCACACCGGCGCGCCCACCGCCGCCTCAATGTCCCGGACGTTGCGCTCCAGATCCTCCGACACCCGACGGAGGCAGTCCGCCTCCGTCTCCCCCTCCAGCCGCTGGATGCCGTTGGGACCTTCCGGGACGAACAGGCCGTGCCGCTGGTCCAGGTTGTGCAGGTCATAGCTGTGGGCGCCGATCTCCACCAGGCCGGACAGGCTCATCTCCCGGCACATGTCCCAGGTCAGGTAGAAGGAACCGTCGGACTCCTCCACACACCGGCCCACCACGGCGATGGCGGCCTTCATTTCCAGCTGCTGGAGAACAGGGAAGGCGTATTGATAATTGCTGGCGTAGCCGTCGTCGAAGGTGACCAGCACCGCCTTTTCCGGCAGAGGGTCCCCCGCCGCCAGCTCCCGGGGGAGGACGGTGGTGTAGCCCGCCTCCTTCAGCCAGCGCATGTCTCCGGCGAACTGCTGGGCGGTGACGGTCATGGCGTTGAGCTGAGTCCCGTCGGGGACAATGTGGTGATACATCAGAATGGTCAGGGGCTGCCGGGCGATGGAACAGACCTGGATCAGGCACAGTCCCGCTGCGGCCAGCACCAGAGCGGCAAGGAGCGCCAGCGTGGGGACAAGCCAGGAATGCTTTCTCATAAAATCTCCTGTCGTAAGGTGTGTCAGCAACAAAAAAGCCTTTCCTCCCAACTTCTTGGGACGAAAGGCATGCCTTCCGCGGTACCACCCGCAATTCCCGCGCATGGCGGGCGCTTTTGGCCCCGATAACGTGGGGCCACCCCGTCCCTGTCTCCAGGGCCGCTCCGGGACGAACCGAGGGGGCCGACCCCGCGTCCGCTTTCAGCCGATGACGGACGCTCTCTGCCGGGCCGGGAACCGATCTTTTTCCCTTCTTCGCATGTAAAATTATATATATCACAACTTCCCCCAAAGTTCAAGATAAAAATTGACGAAGAAGTACCGGAAGCATATAATGAAGCCGAACGGCAGAGCAGAACAGCGAGGGAGCGTGAGTGAAATGCGGATTGCCACAGCGGAGCAAATGCGGGAGATGGACCGGGCCGCCATTCAGGAGCGGGGGATTGCCTCCACCGACCTGATGGAGCGGGCGGCGGAGGCGGTGGCCGGGGAGGTCATGACGCTGATGGGGGACGTCCCGGGCCGGGTGGTGTGCTTCTGCGGACCCGGCAACAACGGGGGGGACGGGGTGTCCTGCGCCCGGCAGCTGCTGGAGGCCGGCTTTGAGGTGCGCTGCGTGCTGGTGGGCAGCCACGAGAAGATGACCCCGGACACCCGGTATATGGAGGCCCGGCTGGCGGCGGCCGGGGGGAGGGTGGAGCCCTTCCGGCCGGACGACGCGGCCTTTGCCGCCTGGTGTCTGGAGTGCGGCGCCATGGTGGACGCCATCTTCGGCACCGGCCTTCACCGGCCGGTGGAGGGGGACGCGCTTACAGCAATCCATATGATGAATACCTGCGAGATTCCGGTGGTGTCCGCCGACCTGCCCAGCGGGGTGGAGACCGACACCGGCCGGGTGCTGGGGGCGGCGGTGGAGGCGGCGGTCACCGTTACCTTTACCCTGCCCAAGGCGGGACATTTTGTAGGTAAGGGCGGCCTGCACACCGGGCGGCTGGTGGTGGCGGACATCGGCATTCCCGAAGATCTGGTGCGGGAGGTCGATTGCCCGGTGCGCAGCGTACACGGCTCCGACATCCGCCTCTCCCGCCGCCGGGGGGACGCGCACAAGGGGGACTTCGGCAAGTGCTATATCCTGGGAGGCAGCGTGGGCTATACCGGCGCCCCGGTGCTGGCGGCCCGGGCGGCGGTGCGCTCCGGGGCGGGACTGGTGACGGTGGGGGTCCCCGCCCCCGTATGGCCCGTGGCCGCCGCCAAGCTGGAGGAGGCCATGCCCTACCCCCTTCCGGCGGGCAAGGAGGGGCAGCTCTCCCTGGACGCGGGGGAGGCCATCCACAGCCGGCTGGACAGCTGCGGGGTCTGCCTCATCGGCCCCGGCCTGGGCCGGGGCAACGGGGTGGCGGCGGTGGTGCGCCACCTGCTGGGGGAGCTGCATGTGCCGGTGGTGCTGGATGCCGACGGCATAAACGCCCTGGAGGGACATATAGATGTACTGGACGGACGGAAGGGACTGCACACCATTCTCACCCCTCACGACGGGGAGTTTGCCCGGCTGGGCGGCGACCTGTCTGGGGGAGACCGGCTGGGGGCGGCCCGGTCCTTTGCCGTGGAGCACGGCTGTTGTCTGGTGCTCAAGGGGCATGGCACCATCACCGCCTTCCCGGACGGCACCGCTTATATAAACACCACCGGCAATCCCGGCATGGCCAAGGGGGGCAGCGGCGATGTGCTGGCGGGCCTCATCCTGTCCCTGCTGGGCCAGGGACTGCCCGCCCGGCAGGCGGTGCCTGCGGCGGTGTGGCTCCACGGTGCGGCGGGGGATGTGTGCGCTTCCGAGATTGGGGAGTACGGCATGACCCCCTCCGATCTGGTGTCCGCCCTGCCCCGGGTGATCCGGGAACAAATGGAGTGAAAAGGAGGGCGATCTGTGGGCCGCTGGATGGGAGCGTGGATACTGACGATAACCCTCTGCCTGACCCTGACCTGCTGCAGCGGGGAGGGGGGGAGTCAGGCGGAGCAGCTGGCCCTGGATATCCGGGGAAGTTATCTGGCCATGGAGGGGTGTGACGGGTCCCTGGAGGTGACCGCCGACTACGGACAGCGGGTGTACCGCTACGCCATGGATCTGACCTGGCAGCGGGAGGGAGAGTGGGTTCTGACCCTGACCGCCCCGGAGAACATCGCCGGAATCACCGCCCGGCTGGCCGCCGGGTCCGCCGCCCTGGAGTACGACGGAATGCGGGTGGAGACCGGCCCCTTGAGCGCCGACGGGCTGAGTCCCCTGGAGGGGGTGCCGCTGCTGCTGGAGACGGTGCAGAGCGGCTACATCGCCGCCTGCGGTCTGGAGAGCTGGGACGGGACTCAGGTGCTGCGGATGGACTGCCGGGACCCGGAGAGCCAGCCGGGGACCGGCCGGGAATACGCCCTCTGGTTTGACCCGGACACCCACGCCCTGCTCCGGGGAGAGCTGTCCCAGGACGGTTTTACGGTGCTCCAATGTATCTTTTCCCACTTTCAGCTTCGCTCCGACGGGGGAGCGGCATAGCCGGGCAGCCGCATTTGCGGCTGCTTTTTTGCACAATCTGTTGCAGCTGCAACAGACGAGGGGCGGGCGGCAGGTTATACTGGTGCCATCAAAGACAAAAGGAGTTCTGTTCCATGAAACGTAGGATCATCAAAATTGACCAGGGCCGGTGCAACGGCTGCGGCCTGTGTGCCGCCGCCTGCCACGAGGGGGCCATTGAGATGGTGGAGGGCAAGGCCGTCCTCACCCGGGAGGACTACTGCGACGGGCTGGGAGACTGCCTGCCCGCCTGCCCCACCGGGGCCATCACCTTTGAGGAGCGGGAGGCGCCCGCCTACGACCATCAGGCGGTGCTGGCGGCCAAGGCCGCGAAGGAGAAGGCCGCCGCGCCGCTGCCCTGCGGCTGCCCCGGCAGCATGAGCCGGTCCATCTGCCGCCAGGAGGGGGCCGCCCCCGCCGGAGAGGTCCCCAGCCAGCTGCGCCAGTGGCCGGTGCAGATCAAGCTGGCCCCGGTGAACGCCCCCTACTTTGATGGCTGCCACCTGCTCATTGCCGCCGACTGCACCGCCTACGCCTACGGCAACTTCCATCAGGACTTCATCCGGGAGAAGGTGACTCTCATCGGCTGTCCCAAGCTGGACGAGGGGGATTACAGCGAAAAGCTGACCGCCATCCTGGCCCAAAACGACGTCAAGCGCGTCACCGTGGCCCGGATGACCGTCCCCTGCTGCGGGGGCATTCTCCGGGCGGTGCAGACCGCCCTGGCGGCCTGCGGCAAGGACATCCCCCTCCAAGTGGCGGTGATCGCCCCCGACGGTTCTCTGGCCTGAGGTTCCCGTCTCTTTCACAAGCCGCCGTCCGCGGATTTCATCAAAAGTTGTATAAGCAGACAAAATTCTCTCCGGCCCTTGCAAACCCCGTGAAAATCCGATATAGTTTTACTGTATTTCAACACAGGGAGGGACGGGGATGACTCCGGTGCATGTTGGACGGGCAGGCGTTTGGCTCATCCACGGCACCAACCTGTCCTCTGTCAGGGAGTAACCGCGTCAGGGCGCCCGTGCATCGGGCGTCCTGATTTATTTTTTATTTCCCTGAAAAAATTTTAGTCATACAGGAGGTTTCTATGGGTAAGAAGGTTGCCGTGGTCATGGGCTCCGATTCCGATTTGGATACCATGCGTCCCTGTATCAGCCGGCTGAAGAAGTTTGGGATTTTTACCGAGGTGCGGGTCATCTCTGCCCACCGTACCCCCGCCGCTGCGGAGGAGCTGGCCGCCCACGCCGCGGAAAATGGCTTCGGGGTTATCATCGCCGCCGCGGGCAAGGCCGCACACCTGGCGGGGGTGCTGGCCGCCTACACCACCCTGCCCGTCATCGGAGTCCCCATCAAGACCTCCATGATGGGGGGCCTGGACTCCCTGCTGTCCATGGTGCAGATGCCCAAGGGCATCCCCGTGGCCTGCGTGGCGGTGGACGGCGCCGATAACGCCGCCATCCTGGCGGCCCAGATGCTGGCCCTGTCCGATCCGGAGCTGGCGGAGCAGCTGGCCCGGTTCAAGGCGGACCTGGCGGCGGAAGTGACGAAAAAAGATGAAAAAATCCGAATGGAGGAGTTTTAAGATGTCTTACGAGAAGAAGGAGCAGCTGTACGAGGGTAAGGCCAAGAAGGTATTCGCCACCGACGATCCCCAGGTGGTCATCGTCTCCTACAAGGACGACGCCACCGCCTTCAACGGCCTGAAGAAGGGGACCATCGCCGGCAAGGGGGCCATCAACAACCGGATGACCAACAACCTGATGCGCCGCCTGGAGGAGCAGGGGGTACCCACCCACTATGTGGAGGAGCTTTCCGACCGGGAGACGGCGGTGAAGAAGGTGTCCATCGTCCCTCTGGAGGTCATCATCCGCAACATCTCCGCCGGCTCCTTCGCCAAGCGCTACGGTGTGGAGGAGGGCATCGTGTTTGACGCGCCCACCATCGAGTTTTCCTACAAGAACGACGATCTGGGGGACCCCCTGCTCAACGACTACCACGCCCTGGCCCTCAAGCTGGCCACCAAAGAGGAGATTGAGCTTATCAAGAAGTACGCCTTCGCCGTCAACGATCTGCTGCGCGGCTTTATGAAGGAGATCGGCATCGACCTGGTGGACTTTAAGCTGGAGTTTGGCAAGACCGCCGACGGCACCATTGTGCTGGCCGACGAGATCTCCCCCGACACCTGCCGGCTGTGGGATGAGAAGACCCACGAGAAGCTGGACAAGGACCGCTTCCGCCGGGATTTGGGCGGGGCCGAGGAGGCCTATGAGGAGGTTATGCGCCGCCTCATGGGGGACAAGTAAGCAATGGGCGGTTTTTTCGGCGCCATCTCCCGGCGGGACTGTGTGATGGACGTGTTCTTCGGCACCGACTACCACTCCCACCTGGGGACCAAACAGGGCGGTATGGCGGTGTATGACCCCCGGAAGGGCTTCCAGCGGCAGATCCACAACATTGAGAACACTCCCTTCCGCACCAAATTTGACAAGGACCTGGGGAACTTTCAGGGCTGTGCCGGCATCGGCTGCATCAGCGACACCGACCCCCAGCCCCTGCTCATGCGCTCCCACCTGGGGCTGTACGCCATTGTGACGGTGGGGATCGTCAACAACGCCGAGGATCTGGTGGCCCGCTACTTTGACCGCCACGACCACCAGTTCATGGCCATGGGCTCCGGCAAGGTCAACTCCACCGAGCTGGCCTCGGCCCTCATCAACCAGGAGGACGACCTGGTGTCGGGCATCCGCCGCGCCCAGGAGGAGATTGACGGCTCCTGCACCATGCTGCTGCTCACTCCAGACGCCATTATCGCCGCCCGGGACAGGCTGGGCCGGCTGCCGGTGCTCATCGGGCGGAATGAGGAGGGCTGCTGCGTCTCCTTCGAGTCCTTCGCCTACCACAAGCTGGGGTATTCCGACGCCTACGAGCTGGGACCCGGCGAGATTGTGCGCATTGACGCCGACAGCTGGCAGACCCTGGCCCCCGCCGGGGAGAAAATGCGCATCTGCGCCTTTTTATGGACCTACTACGGCTATCCCAACTCCAACTATGAGGGGATGAACGTGGAGGTGATGCGCTACCGCAACGGGGAGATCATGGCCCGGGACGAGGTTCACCGGGGCCAGCTGCCCAAGGTGGACTATGTGGCCGGGGTGCCGGATTCCGGAGTGCCTCATGCCATCGGCTTTGCCAACCGCAGCGGAAAGCCCTTTGCCCGGCCCTTTGTGAAATACACCCCCACCTGGCCCCGGTCCTTCATGCCCGCCAATCAGGAGGCCCGCAACCAGGTGGCCAAGATGAAGCAGATCCCCGTGCCGGAGCTGATTGAGGGGAAGAAGCTGCTGTTTGTGGACGACTCCATCGTGCGGGGGACCCAGCTGCAGGAGACAGTGGAGTTCCTCTACGAATCGGGGGCGGAGGAGGTACACATGCGCTCGGCCTGTCCTCCCATTATGTACGGCTGCAAGTATCTGAATTTCTCCCGGAGCAATTCCGATATGGAGCTGCTCTCCCGCCGCACCATTCAGGAGCTGGAAGGGGATGAGGGGCAGCGGCATCTGGAGGAATACGCCGACTCCTCCACCCAGCGGGGCCAGTGCATGCTCAAGGCCATCTGTGAGAAGCTGGGCTTTGACTCCCTGGGCTACCAGTCCCTGGACGGCCTGCTGGAGGCCATCGGCATCGACCGGGATAAAATCTGCACCTATTGCTGGACCGGAAAGGAATGACTGACATGAACAACTCTCACTCCGAATCCTACGCCGCCGCCGGTGTGGATGTCACCGCCGGCTATGAGGCGGTGGCGCGCATACGCCCTATGGTGGAGTCCACCTATATTCCCGGCGTGCTGGGCGCCCTGGGGGGCTTCGGCGGCCTGTTCGCCCCCGACGTGTCCGGCATGAAACGTCCGGTGCTGGTCTCCGGCACCGACGGGGTGGGGACCAAGCTGCGCCTGGCCCAGCTGATGGGCAAGCACGACACCATCGGCATCGACTGCGTGGCCATGTGCGTCAACGATATCATCTGCGGTGGGGCCGCCCCTCTGTTTTTCCTGGACTATATCGCCTGCGGCAAGAATAACCCGGGGCGCATTGCCCAGATTGTCTCCGGCATCGCCGAGGGCTGCCGTCAGGCGGGCTGCGCCCTGGTGGGCGGGGAGACCGCCGAGCACCCCGGCCTGATGGCGGAGGAGGACTACGATGTGGCCGGTTTCTCCGTGGGCATTGTAGACGAGGAGAAGATCATCGACGGCAAGGATCTGGCCGTGGGCGACGTGCTCATCGGTCTGGGGTCCAGCGGCGTCCACTCCAACGGCTTCTCCCTGGTGCGCAAGGTCTTTGACGTGGAGCACGCGGACCTGTCCGCTCCGGTGGAGGAGCTGGGGGGAAAAAGCCTGGGGGAGACCCTGCTCACCCCCACCCGCATCTATGTCAAGGCGGTGCAGAGCCTGCTGGGCGGCGGCGTACGCGTCAAGGCCATCAGCCACATCACCGGCGGCGGCCTGTACGAGAATGTACCCCGGATGATGAAGGAGGGCCTTACCGCCCAGATTGAGACCGCCGCCTTCCCGGTCCCTCCCATTTTCACTCTGATTGCCCAGCGGGGCAATATCCCCGTGCGGGATATGTACAACACCTTCAACATGGGGGTGGGCCTCATCCTGGCCGTCCCCAGGGAGGAGGTGGGCCAGGCCAAGGAGGTGCTCTGCCGCTGCGGCGAGCGGGCCTATGTGATCGGCTCGGTGGTGGCCGGAGACGGGGGCGTGAAGCTGGTATGACGCGGATTGCGGTACTGGTCTCCGGCGGCGGGACCAATCTCCAGGCCCTCATGGACGCCCAGGCCCGGGGAGAGCTGAAAAACGGCGAGATCGCCGCCGTGCTCTCCTCCAAGGCCGGGGCCTACGCCCTGGAGCGGGCGGCCAGGGCCGGGATTCCCGGCTATGTGGTGGCCCGGAAGGACTTTGCCTCCAACCGGGAGATGACCCGGGTTCTGGTGGCCAAGCTGAAAGAGCTGGACATCGGCCTGGTGGTGCTGGCGGGATTCATGCACATCCTCACCGAGGAGATGGTGCAGGCCTATCCCAACGCCATTCTCAATGTTCACCCCGCTCTCATCCCCTCCTTCTGCGGGGCGGGCTATTACGGACTCCACGTCCACGAAAAGGCCCTGGCCTACGGCGTGAAGGTCACCGGCGCCACCGTCCACTTCGTCAATGAGGAGCCGGACGGCGGACCCATTATCCTCCAGAAGGCGGTGGACATCCTCCCCGGCGATACCCCGGAGATTCTCCAGCGCCGGGTGATGGAGCAGGCCGAGTGGATCATCCTGCCCAAGGCCGTCTCCCTGTTTTGTCAGGGCCGCCTCTCGGTGGAGGGGCGAATCGTTACCATTAAAGGGGAAATGTAAGATGAAAACGCTGGATTTGACTGAGCTGCTGCGCGCCAATCCCTATCCCGGCCGGGGCATCGTGCTGGGCCGCTCCGCCGACAATGAAAAGGCCGTTGTCGCCTACTTCATCATGGGACGCAGCGAGAACTCCCGCAACCGAGCCTTTGTGGAGACCCCCGACGGCATCCGCACCCAGGCCCATGATCCCTCCAAGATGACCGATCCCTCCCTCATCATCTACAATCCCGTCCGGGTGTTCGGCGCCTCCACCATCGTCACCAACGGCGACCAGACCGACACCGTCCGGGAAGGACTGGCGGCGGGCAAGACCTTTGCCCAGGCGCTCCACACCCGCACCTTTGAGCCGGACGCGCCCAACTATACCCCCCGCATCTCCGGCCTGCTGAAAAAGGACGGGGACTACACCCTGTCCATTCTGAAGAGCGCCGGCGGGAACCCCGACTCCTGCCGCCGGTACTTCTTCACCTATGAAAAGCCCCTGGCGGGCCAGGGCCACTTCCTCCACACCTATATGGGGGACGGGGACCCTCTGCCCTCCTTCGAAGGGGAGCCGGAACAGGTGGCCATCTCCGCCAAAAATCCCCGGGAGCTGGCCGATCTGATGTGGGCCAGCCTGAATGAGGAGAACAAGGTCTCCCTGTTTGTGCGGTATATCGACCTGATGACCGGCACCTGGGAGAGCGTGATTTTCAATAAGCACGAATAAGGGAGAAGAGTTTATGATGACCGAACTGGAACTGAAATACGGCTGCAATCCCAACCAGAAGCCCGCCCGGATCTTCATGGAGTCCGGCCAGCTGCCCCTCAAGGTGCGCAACGGCAAGCCGGGGTATATCAACTTCCTGGACGCCCTCAACTCCTGGCAGCTGGTGAAGGAGCTGAAGGAGGCCACCGGCCTGCCCGCCGCCGCCTCCTTCAAGCACGTCTCTCCCGCCGGTGCCGCTGTGGGTACCCCCCTCACCGAGGTGGAGAAGAAGATTTACTTTGCCGAGAATATGCCCCTCTCTCCCATGGCCTGCGCCTATATCCGGGCTCGGGGGGCCGACCGGCTGTGCTCCTACGGGGACTGGGCCGCCCTGTCCGACGTGTGCGACGTGGAGACCGCCTGCTACCTGGCCCTGGAGGTGTCCGACGGCGTCATCGCCCCCGGCTACACCGACGAGGCCCTGGAGGTGCTGAAAACCAAGCGCAAGGGCGGCTACAACGTGGTGGAGATCGACCCCGGCTATGTACCCAAGGCGGTGGAGCACAAGGATGTGTTCGGCATCACCTTTGAGCAGGGCCGCAACAACTACGCCATCAACGCCGACCTGCTGAACAACATCGTCACCGAAAACAAGGACCTGCCCGAGCACGCCAAGCGGGACATGATCCTGGCTCTCATCACACTGAAGTACACCCAGTCCAATTCCGTCTGCTATGTGAAGGACGGCCAGGCCATCGGCGTGGGGGCCGGCCAGCAGAGCCGCATCCACTGCACCCGCCTGGCGGGTTCCAAGGCGGACAACTGGTTGCTGCGGCAGCATCCCAAGGTGCTGGGCCTGCAATTTGTGGACGGCATCCGCCGCCCCGACCGGGACAACGCCATCGACGTCTACCTCTCCGACGAGTATGAGGACGTGCTGGCTGAGGGAGTGTGGCAGAACACCTTCAAAGTCAAGCCCGAAGTGCTTACCGCGGAGGGAAAAAAGGCCTGGATTGCCACCCAGTCCGGCCTCACCGTGGGTTCCGACGCCTTCTTCCCCTTCGGGGACAACGTGGAGCGGGCGCACAAGTCGGGGGTGCAGTATATCGTCCAGCCCGGCGGCTCCATCCGGGATGACCATGTCATTGCCACCTGCAACAAGTACGGCATGGTGATGGCCTTCACCGGCATGCGGCTGTTCCACCATTAAAAAACAATGGAATGCCGCTACGGCCTCAGCGCCGCCGCCCTCAAGTATCTGGCGGCCCTGTGCATGCTGGTGGACCACATGGGTATGGTCTTTCCCACCATGCTCTCCGATCTGGGGCTGCCCCTCTGGGCGGACCTGCTGCCCCGGCTCATCGGGCGGCTGGCCTTTCCCATTTTCGCCTACTTCGTGGCGGAGGGCTGCCGCAGGACCCGGTTCTTCTCCCGCTATCTGCTCCGGCTGGGGCTGTTTGCCCTGCTTTCCCAGCTCCCCTTTGCCCTGGCCTCCGGGACCAGGGGGGGCAATGTGATCCTCACCTTTTTCCTGGCCGCCGGGTCCGTCTGGGGCTTTCAGCGGGCCGGTCAGGCCGGGTGGAGCCCGGCGGCGGCCTCCCTGCCGCTGCTGGCGGCCTGCGTGCTGGCGCTGGCGCTGAACTGCGACTACGGCTTCCCCGGCGTGCTGCTGGTTTTCGCCCTCTGGCTCCAGGGGGAGGACCGGAAGCGGCTGCTGGTGGTGCTGGGGGCGGGCCTGGCCCTGATCTATCTGGTCTACCAGCCCCTGGTGGGGCTGCTTACCCTGCCCTGGCTGTCGGCCTCCCTGGCCGGGGGGTATCTGGCCTCCGTCATGCCCTTTTGGGGACTGTGCTGGCTGTGTGCCTCCGCCTCCCTGGCGCTGCTGGGGGCCTACCGGGGGCAGCTGGGCGTCCAGAGCAAGTGGTTCTTCTATGTATTCTATCCGGCCCATCTGCTGGGACTGTGGACCCTGAGCGTGGTGCTGAAATGAGGTGCTTTGCATGAATGTACTGATTGTGGGCGGCGGCGGGCGGGAGCACGCCATCGCCTGGGCTTTGTCCAAGAGCAAGAGGGTGGACCATCTCTACTGCGCCCCGGGGAACGGGGGCATTGCCGAGCTGGCTCAGTGCGTCCCCATTGCCGCCACCGATGTGAAGGCGGTGGTGGACTGGGCGGTAGGCAACCGCATGGACTTCGTGGTGGTGGCTCCCGACGATCCCCTGGCCCTGGGTATGGTGGACGCCCTGGACGCCGCCGGCATTCCCGCCTTCGGCCCCACCGCCTCCGCCGCCATCATTGAGGCCAGCAAGAGCTTTTCCAAGACCCTGATGGAGAAATATCACATCCCCACCGCCAGGCATAGGACTTTTACCGATATGGCGCAGGCCCTGGCCTATGTGGAGGAGCAGGGCGCCCCCATTGTGGTGAAGGCCGACGGCCTGGCGCTGGGTAAGGGCGTGGTGGTGGCCCAGAGTGTGGAGGAGGCCAAAGAGGCCGTCCGGGCCATGATGGGGGACCGGAAATTCGGCGCGGCGGGGGCCAAGGTGGTCATTGAGGAGTGCATGACCGGCCCGGAGGTGACGGTACTGGCCTTCTGCGACGGGGAGCACATCCTCCCCATGCCCTCCTCCCAGGACCATAAGCGGGCCTATGACGGCAACCGGGGTCCCAACACCGGCGGTATGGGCGCCATTTCCCCCTCTCCCAACTACACCCCGGAGATTGCCGAACGGTGCATGGAGGAGATCTTCCGGCCCACCGTGGCCGCCCTCCGGGCGGAGGGGCGGCCCTTCCACGGGGTGATCTATTTCGGCCTGATGCTCACCCCGGACGGACCCAAGGTGGTGGAGTACAACGCCCGCTTCGGGGACCCGGAGTGCCAGGCGGTGCTCTCTCTGCTGGACAGCGACCTGATGGAGCTGTTTCAGGCCTGCCGCAGCGGCACCCTGGACCAGGTGGCGGTGCGCTGGAAGAGCGGCGCCGCCTGCTGCCTGGTGCTGGCCAGCGGCGGCTATCCCGGCAGCTATGCCAAGGGCTATCCCATCTCCGGGCTGGCGGAGGCGGGGCGGACCGCCGTTGTCTTCCACGCCGGGACCAAGCTGGGAGAGGACGGAGCCATTCTCACCAACGGCGGTCGGGTGCTGGGCGTCACCGCCACCGGGGCCGACCTGGAGCAGGCCATTCAGGGGGCGTACGCTGCCGCCTCCCACATTCACTTTCCGGACATGCACTTCCGCACCGACATCGGGCGGGTATAAGTCCTCCCCTTTGGGGACCCGGTCGGTGGCTGTCCGGTTGGCTGCCCCATAAGCCGCCTGCCTGGCAGGATGTCCCGCAGAGGGATGAACTGCCCCAGGGTGTGGGACAGGACAAGAAGGGTCCGGATCAATTCGGTTTTTCATAAGTCTCTGTCCGAGATAAGTATTGGTCTGCATAGCTATCTGTTTTATTCATTTTTCTGAATGCCAACTGGAAAATAAAAGGGAGCAAGGTTGAAATGCACCTTGCTCCTATCAGAATATATGTAGGGCGATTTATTGTATAGCACCCGCAATACATTTATCAAACATATACATTTCTATACTGTTTATTTTCTGCTCATTATCAACGGTATAAGCATATTTTACAACAGTTCTATACCCTAATCCCTTATATTCAATTAGACCTGTTTCCTCATAATAACCAATGTTAAATATAGGCTCTCTAAAACTTTCAACTCTGTTTATATCAATGGAAAGCACGGCACAATATATTGTTGCTAAAACAATAATAGCAGATAATACGACTTTTATTGTTTTCTTGCAAAACTTTACAACTAAAAGCATTGCTATTAACAATAACGCAAAAATCCCTATCATAATTTACCTCCTTATAAATTTGTGTTTCTATATTAAGACGCAAAAAATACCCAAAAGTTTCAGACTATAATTGTATTATAGCATATTTCGGCCCGCTTGGCTCACTCCGGAAATGAAAATGTGCACTTTCTATCGGCCTAATATACCTTTTAGGTCGAAAGAGGCAGGCATATTCATCGGTCGAAATGTATATTTCTTGTTCACCAATACTTATCTCGGACAGAGAGTTTCATAAAAGCGCCCCCTGACGTAGTCTGTATTCCTACGTCAGGGGGCGCTTTGCCGCTGCCTGTTTTGCACTCAATCGCGGAGATACTGCTTCACCAGCTCCTGGAGCAGCTCATCCCGGTCCAGCTTGCGGATCAAGGCCCGGGCGTTGTTGTAGTTGGTGATATAAGTGGGGTCCTCCGAGAGAATGTATCCCACGATCTGGTTGATGGGGTTATACCCCTTCTCCTGAAGGGACTGATAGACAGAGGACAGGATCTGCTTGATCTCCTGATCCTTATCGTACGGTATGCTGAATTTACGGGTATAATCCATCTCCATGGCTGATACACCTCCCTGTGTTCATCTGCTCCTCATTGTAGCGGAAAATTTTCGCGATGTAAAGAGAAAGCGGCAAATTTTATGATTCTTTAAGAAGTGGCGGCGCAACCTTTCAGCCCGCCCTGTGGTATGATAGATGACGGAGGGAAGCCGGCCGCCGCCGCCCCGGGGCATGGGCGGGGGAGGGAGCCGGAACCCGCCGGATGCCCAAAAGAGAGGTGAGGCATGTGACAGACGAGAGGACCGCCCGCGCCCAGGTGGCGCGCTGGGGGGACCTGGTGTGGCGGCTGGCCCTGGCCCGCACCCGGCATCTTCAGGACAGCGAGGATGTCTTCCAGGAGGTGTTCGCCCGGTTCTTCCGCCATGAGGAGGAGCTGGAGAGTGATGAACACCGGAAGGCCTGGCTCATCCGCTGCACCCTGAACTGCACCAATACCCTGCTGTCCGCCCGCTGGCGGAGCTGGCTGCCCCTGGAGGAGGCGGTGACCCGCGCCGTGGAACCCGAGGACCGGGCGGTGTACCAGGCGGTGCTGGCCTTGCCCCGGAGATACCGCACCGCCATCCACCTGCACTACTATGAGGGCTATTCCGTCTCCGAGATCGCCGCCCTTACCGGGGTCAGGGAGGGGACGGTGAAAAGCTGGCTGGCCCGGGGCCGGGAGAAGCTGGCGGCGGCGTTGAAAGGAGACGATACGCCATGATGGATCATTACAAACGAGCAAACGACGCCCTCCATCCCACGCCTGAAGCGGCAGAGCGGGCTATAGGGGGCGGGAAGACCCGGCGCAAAAGAAAACCCCTGAAGGCCCTGGTGCCGGCCGGGGTGGCGGCGGCGGCGGCGGCGGCCCTGCTGGTCACCGGTATCCCCGGCATGGGACGCGGCGGCGGCCCTCTGGCGGGAAGCGCTTATGCCATCGCCCAGCCCACCTACCCGGACCTGCCCCAGTGTCCCGCCGAGCCTATGATGGGGACCGAGGGAGCCTGGGAGCGGTATCAGGAGGAGTACGACGTCTACTGGAACGCCTGGCGGGCCTACCAGGATGAGGTCCCCCGCCTGTACAAGACCCCGGAGCTGGAGCAGGCTCTGGCCGCCTTCACCGGGGAGAGCGCCGCCCTGGCCCTGGCGGGGGAGGAGAACCGCGTCTATTCCCCCGTGTCCCTGTGGTTCGCCCTGGCCATACTGGCCGAGACCACCGGGGGAGAGACCCGGCAGCAGGTGCTGGAGGCCCTGGGGGCCTCCGATGTGGAGCAGCTGCGGGACTGGGCGGACATCCTGTGGCACACCGTCTACCAGGACGACGGCACCGCCACCGCCCTGCTGGGCAACTCCATCTGGCTTCATGAGAGCGTGAGCTTTCACCAGGGCGTGCTGGAAACCCTTGCGGAGGACTATTACGCCGCCTCTTATCAGGTACCCATGGGGACCGACGAGGCGGACAACGCCCTGGCCGGCTGGGTGGCCGAGCAGACCCGCGGCCTCATCGGCTCGGAGGGCAAGGTGCTGGAGACCACGGCGGATACGCTGACGGTGCTGGCCTCCACCCTGTACTTCCAGGCCGGGTGGAGCGATGAGTTCAACGAGAACCGGACGGAGGAGGACATCTTTACCGCCGCCGACGGCACCGAGACCCGGATTGATTTCATGCACAGGACCCAGGACGCCGGCTTCCTCCGCCAGAACGGCTATCAGGCCGCCTCCCTGTCCACCAAGGGCGGCACCATGACCTTTGTCCTTCCGGATGAGGGGGTCAGTCCCGCCGACCTGCTGGCGAACCCGGAGTTTCTGACGGAACTCACCGACTCGGAAAGCCAAATCTATGGGGAGGTCCAGTGGTCGGTACCCAAGTTTGATGTGAATTCCGAGTTGAATTTGAAGCCCACCCTGGAGGGACTGGGCATCACCGACGTATTTGATGCCGGCACCTCCGACTTCACCCCCCTCACGGATCTGGAGCCGGTGTGGCTGGACCAGGTCAAGCAGCTGACCCGGGTAAAGGTGGATGAGAAGGGGGTGGAGGCCGCCGCCGTCACCCTGCTGGCGGATGCCGGTGCTGGCGCCCCGCCGGAGGACCCCCAGATCTGCGTCATGGATTTGAACCGGCCCTTCCTCTTTGTCATCCGGGACGGAAACGCCGTCCTCTTTGTGGGTGTGGTGGAGCGGGTCTGACCCGCGGCGCCCCCAAAACGACACCGGCCCCGGCGGCGTACGCAGACAGTACGCCGCCGGGGCCGGACGGTTTAGCAGGATAAGGATTTCACATACCGCAGGTCCCGGCACACCATGCCGTGGGGGAAGGGAACCTGCTGACAGGTCCCGTCCCAGGTGAAGCCGTGGCGCTCATAAAACCGCCGGGCGCCCAAATTCTCCCGCAGTACAAACAGGGCGCAGCCGGGATAGCCCGTCTCCCGCAGCCGGCGGAGCACCTCCTCCAGCAGGACGGAACCATGGCCCAGACCCGTTCGGGCGGGCTCTGTGTAAAGGGAGATAACCTCACCCCATCCCGGGTAGGCGCTGGAATCGATCACCAGTTCCGCGCTCTGCCTCGGGCTGGGACCGGTGCGGATGGGACCATAGTTGCAGCAGGCCACCGGCATGTCATTTTCGTAAAGGAGAAGACCATTACACAGATTGGTGGCGTAGTCCTCCCGAAAGAAGGGGACCCACCGCTCCTCCGTGACCACCTCCCGCAGGTAGTCGTCGGGGACATAGCCGGGATAGGTGGCCCGCCAGCCCCGGCAATGGATGGCGCTCATGGCGACAAAATGCTCTTCTGCGGAGGCATCCACGAAGCGCAGCTCAGGCATGGACGGCCTCCCCGGCCTCCTGGCTCTGCTCCTCCGCCTCCTGCTTGGCCAGGCCCCGGGCGTTGGCCAGCATCAGCTTGATCCGGTTCTCCTGGTTGATCTTGGTGGCGCCGGGGTCATAGTCGATGGCCACGATGTTGGAGTAGGGGTAGTCGTCTTTCAACTTGCGGATCATGCCCTTGCCCACGATGTGGTTGGGCAGGCAGCCAAAGGGCTGGGTACACACGATGTTGGGGGTGCCGGAGTGGATGAGCTCCAGCATCTCGGCGGTGAGCAGCCAGCCCTCGCCCATCTTGTTTCCCTCGCCCAGGTAGCCGCGGATGAGCTGGCGCAGATCCTCAAAGGTACCGGGCGTTCGGAAGCCGCCCTTCTTCATGGCAGCGATCATGGCACGCTGGCATTTTTCCACGTAGCCCTTGAGAACCTGACAGGCCTTTTTCTTCACCCACTTGCCGCCGTAAATGTTCACATCCACTTCCCGGTTGTAGATCTTGAAGATGATAAAGTCGGTAAGGCCGGGAACCACTGGCTCCGCCCCCTCAGCCAGGAGGAACTGCTCCAGATTGTTGTTGCCCAGGGGGGAGTATTTGATATAGATCTCGCCGACCACGCCCACCCGGACCTTGGGCGCTCCGGCCACGGGGATGGCCTTGAAGGCGGCCACAATGTGGTCAAAATTCTTTACCATGCTCTGGAAGGACAGACCCTTGCCCCGGCTCATCTCGGAGAGCAGGTGGTCCTCCACCTGTTCAATGGTCCGGTCGGTCTGGCCGGGATTCACCTCGTAGGGGCGCACCTGGTTGGCGGTCTGAACAATAAGGTCGCCGTACATCATGGCGAACACCGCCTTGCGCAGGGTACCCAGGCCCAGCTTGAAGCCGGGGTTGGGCTCCAGTCCGGACAGGTTTACCGAGATGACGGGGATATAACTCAGCCCCGCTTTTTCCAGGGCCTTGCGCAGCAGGTGGATGTAGTTGGAGGCCCGGCAGCCGCCGCCGGTCTGGGTGATGAGCAGGGCCACCTTGTGGATATCGTACTTGCCGCTCTTCACCGCGTCGATGAGCTGGCCGATGACCAGCAGGGCGGGGTAACAGGTGTCGTTGTGGACGTACTTCAGACCCTCGTCCACAATGCCCCGGTGGTTGGTGGTGAGCATCTCCACGTGGAACCCCTCGGTCTCCAGGATCCGGGCCATAAGGCCGAAGTGGACGGGGAGCATGGTGGGGAAGAGGATGGTATACTCCTTTTTCATCTCCTGAGTGAACAGAAGCCGTCCGTTTTTGTCATAAACCAATTCTGCCATTGAAATAGTTCCTTTCGCTGATCGCTTACCAGTATTCTACCTGATAGTCGTAGGTGCCGGTGGCGCTGTTGTATCCGCCCTGGAAGTAGGACCACCACATATCGTAGGCGTAGAGGCAGCCGGTGCCGCCGTAGGCGCCCGATTTGGTGGTGCGCAGGCTGAAGCTGGTCTTGCCCTGCATCACCTGGGCCACCAGGCATTTGCGGAACATGTCCGCGCTGGTGATGTTGTTGGGGTCCAGCTGCTCCCAGGCGGGGTCATATTCCGCGGGCATGGGGTAGTCCTCCCCCTGCCAGTAGTGCCTGACCGCCATGGTCTCAGGCCCCACCAGGCAGTAGTCGTGCCGCAGGGTGGGGGTGGAGGAGATGGGGTCGTCAAAGGTGCAGTCCACATAGAGCCATTCCCCGTCCACGTACACCTGGTTCCAGGCGTGAGGGCCGCCGTTGCCCATGCCGGAGACCAGGATGCAGGGGATGCCGGAGCGGATGCACATGGTGCGGAACAGCTCGGCATAGTTCTGGCAAACCCCGTATCCGGAGGCCAGGGTCACGTTGTTGGGGAAGGCATAGGTGTCGTTTGCCTGCTGGAGGAGCTGCTCCACTTGCTCCAGCTTGGCCTGCGTGGTTCCGGAGGGGGCGGAGACCAGGGGATTGTAGGTGAGGGTGTTCACCAGGTAGTCGTGGATGGCGATGACGGTCTCCCGGTCGGTGGCGCGCTGCAGGCCGGCCAGGGGGCCGCCGGCCAGGTCATCCTCCCCCGCCAGCGCGGGGGCCTCGCCCAGGTTCAGCCGGAAGTTGACCCCGTCGGCCACGGCCCCCAGAGCCTCCAGGCTGACCATGGGATATTTTCCGTCCAGGGTGTATATGGGACCCTGGACGGCTTGACCGTCCATCATCAGGGTCAGGGACGAGAGCTGGGCGGTCCCCATCACATGGCCGCCCGGCGGCGCGGCCCAGAAGTTGAGAACCGGAACGGCGCTGTCTCCATAATAGGAAGGGAAGCGCATGGTGAGGGAATCCTCATACTGAATGCAGTAAAAGCTGCGGTTGGAGAACACATTAGGGTCATCCAGGGCCTCCACCGGGATGTAGAAGGCCCCGGCGATGTCCACCACGCCGTAGACAGGGACTCCGTCCACATAGAGCTTGCGCCCGGTGGCGCGCACGGTGGTGTCCGCCGGCTTGACGGCCAGGGTGAAACGCTCCCTGGTCTCCGGCAGGGCCAGCCGGCAGGCCAGGGCGCATACCTCCGCCCGGGTGATGTTCTGTGCCGGCGTGAAGGTGCCGTACAGGTCCGAGCCGGTGAGGATGCCCGCGCTGTAGAGGGTAAAGATTTCCTCCGCATAGGGAGTGGAGGCGGTCACGTCTGGGAGCGCGGTAATCTGGTTGATGGCTCCGTACTCTGTCTCAGGCAGAGCGTGAGCCAGCAATCCCGCCAGCTCCGCCCGGGTGGCGGGCCGGTCATAGCGGTCAAATTCCCCCTGGGAGAGGATACCCAGCTCCAGAGCCTGGTCCACCGCCCCGTCGTACCAGTGGACGCCGCTCTGGTCCAGCAGCCCGTCGCCGCCCTGATAGATATCCCGCAGGCGGACGCTGAGGGTAATTGCCTCCGCCACCTGCATCTGGGCGGCGGGGGAGAAGTACCCGCCGCCGGTGCCTGTCATCAGGCCCAGGGTGCAGCACTGGGAGACGTAGTCCGCCGCCCAGTGGGAGGCGGGTACGTCGGAGAAGGTCTCCGCCTCCCGGATGGGCTGGAAGCCGGCCAGGGCGGCGGAGGTGAGCAGAGTGAAGGCGAGGGCGAGAGCGGCGAAAGAACGGGTCAAACGGACCATGGGGAGTCGCTCCTTTCCGTCAAATCAGACTGCTTAGGGAGAGGCGGGGGTGCTCTGCCTGGCTTCCATGGCGGCCATCAGGGAGCGAATCCGGATGCGCACGGCGCCCAGATTGCTGATGTCGTCAATTTTCAGCTGGGTGTACAGCTTGCCGCCCTTTTCCAGAATGTCCCGCAGCTCGTCGGTGGTGATGGCATCGGTGCCGCAGCCGAAGCTGACCAGCTGCACCACCTGCATGTCCGGCTGGGTACACACATACCGGGCGGCATTATACATCCGGCTCTGGAAGGTCCACTGGTTGAGCACCTTCCGGGGGGCGTAGCCCTCCAGATAACTGAGGGCGTCCTCGGTGACCAGCACGAAGCCGAAGGAGGTGATCAGGTCGTTGATGCCGTGGTTGATTTCCGGATCAATGTGGTAGGGCCGGCCGCAGGCCACAATGATGGGCATGTGGTTGGCCCGGGCGTAGTCGATGTACAGCTTGCCGGTTTCCCGGATGTCATGTACGTAGGCGTCGTAGGCCGCATAGGCCGCCTTCACCGCATGCTCGGTCTCCCGTCTGGGGATGGAGAATTCCGTCTCCATCAGCTGGGCGATGCGGCGGGCGAAGTCCTTGTGCCGCCACAGGCCCACGTAGGGGTTGAGGTACTTCACCTGCTTGAGCACCGGCACATTGGCGGCCAGCAGCTCGGGGTAATAGGCCACCACCGGGCAGTTGTAGTGGTTGTCGCCGATGCCCTCGTCGTTGTTGTAGGACATGCAGGGGTACCAGATGGCGTCCACCCCGGCGTCCACCAGGGCCTCCACATGGCCGTGGAGCAGCTTGGCGGGGTAGCATACCGTGTCGGAGGGAATGGTGTGCTGGCCCTTCAGATAGAGCTTCCGGGAGGATTCCGGGGAGAGCACCACCTCAAAGTTGAGGTGGGTGAAGAAGGCAAACCAGAAGGGCAGGTTTTCATACATGTTCAGTCCGAAGGGAATGCCCATCTTCCCCCGTACGCCGGTTCCGCTTCCCTTGCCCGCCAGCGCCCGGAGCTTTTTGTATTTGTAGTTCATCAGATCGGGGTTCTCCGCCTTGGGCTTGCCCAGGGGGCGGGAGCACCGGTTGCCCGAGATGAACCGGCGGCCCCCGTCAAAGGTATTGACGGTGAGGGAGCAGTGGTTGGTACACAGGTTGCAGGTGGTGGGCTTGGCGGTGTGGGAAAAGGACTGCAGCGCCTCCTGGCTCAACAGCTGGCTCTTCTCCAGATGGAGGTCCCGGGCGAACAGGGCGGCGCCGAAGGCCCCCATAATGCCGGAGATGGTGGGCCGGGTGACGTTGCGGCCCAGCTCCAGCTCAAAGGCCCGGAGCACCGCGTCGTTGTGGAAGGTGCCGCCCTGGACCACGATGTGCCGGCCCAAATCGTCGGCGCTGGCGGCCCGGATGACCTTGTACACCGCGTTTTTCACAATGGAGATGGAAAGCCCGGCGGAGATGTCCTCCACGCTGGCTCCGTCCTTCTGGGC